>NZ_CP022188.1:3359766-3665199 GCF_003111665.1 Parazoarcus communis
ACCTGCTCGGGAGGTTCTGCCGGGTTGGACATGATGATGCATCTTATTGGGCAGCGACACGGCCAGACGCTTGCTTCTGCAGTGGCTGAGCAGTGCATCCACCCGGAAATCCGAAAATCCACTGCAGCGCAACGAATGTCCTTGCGTATGCGGCTCGACGTCATCAGTCCCTGCCTGATCAATGCCGTCGAGTGCATGGAGCGGCACCTTGAGGATACGTTGGGTTGTCAGCAGGTCGCCGAGCAGGTCGGGCTGTCATTGCGCCATTTGAATCGTCTTTTTCAGGACAACTTCAACATGCCGCCGGCCCGCTTCTATATGGAGTTGCGCTTAAAGCGGGCGCGCGCGTTGCTTCAGCAGACATCGATGCCTGTCGCGGAAATTGGTATCGCCTGCGGTTTTGCTTCGGCTTCCCACTTCATCCGGAGCTATCGAAATCACTTTGGACATACCCCGACGGTTGAGCGGGAAAGCCAGCAACGGCGAGAGTCTAGCCGCAGTTGATCCTCTCCTTGGCGCGCCTCGGTCGCGACCATTCCTTTCGATTCCGAGCAAGTTAATTTCACAGATGGCCTGATTAGGCTACTGGGTGGCGATTCCAGGCTATTGTGAGCTGGCGTCTGTACCTACTATGCACTTGCCGACCAGACGATAGATCTGGCGCACAACAGGCAGAGTTGCCTGGCAGGAAACAACAAAACGAGGAGACACCGTCTTGGAAACATGGACATTCATGGTCGAGAACTTCGACCTGATCGTGATGCGGACGCTTGAGCACATTTCGCTGGTGGGCGTAGCGATTGGCCTTGCGATCATCACCGGCGTGCCGATCGGCATCGCCATTACGCAGAACGATAAAGCCGCCAATATCGTGCTGTATATCGCAGCGATCATGATGACGGTCCCGTCGATTGCGCTTTTCGGAATCATGATCCCGATCCTTTCCAAGGTCGGTCACGGTATCGGTTATGTGCCCGCCGTGATCGCCGTGCTGCTGTATTCGCAGCTCCCCATCATCCGCAATACCTATACCGCGATACACAACGTAGACCCAGCTCTTCGAGAGGCCGCTCGCGGCATGGGTATGTCTTCGCTGCAGCGTCTGCGCATGGTGGAGATCCCGTTGGCAATCCCCGTCATTATGGGAGGCGTCCGCAGCGCGGTGGTGATGTCGATCGGCATCATGGCCATTGCCGCTTACATCGGTGCCGGTGGTCTCGGTACCTTCATCAGTCGCGGAATTTCCCAAACCGATGCTCGCCAGCTCATTACTGGCGCAGTCGCAGTCAGCCTGCTTGCCATCGTGGCTGATTTCTTTCTTGTCTGGCTACAGAGCCGGCTCACCCCTGCCGGGCTGAAGCGCGCCTGACCCCCACCATAAACAGGAGATCCGACGCCATGATCCGGCTTGACAACCTGACAAAGATATTTGAAACGAAAGAAGGTACGACCGTTGCCGCAGACCACATCAACATGGAGGTCAAGGAGGGCGAAATCTGCATCCTGCTCGGTCCCTCCGGATGCGGCAAGACCACATCGTTGAAGATGGTCAACCGGATTGTTCCGCCTACCTCGGGGCGTGTCTTTCTCGGCGGAAAGGATACAACCGACTACGACACCATCACCTTGCGCAGGCAGATCGGTTACGTCATTCAGCAGATCGGTCTGTTTCCGAACATGACGATCGAGGAAAACATCGGTGTCGTGCCCAGAATGCTTGGCTGGGATCGTCAGCGCACCGCGAAACGGGCGCAGGAGCTGCTGGAAATGGTCGCGCTCGACCCGGCCATTTTTCTCAAGCGTTTCCCTAAAGAACTCTCCGGCGGGCAACAGCAGCGTGTCGGCGTTGCCCGCGCGTTGGCGGCGGATCCCCCTGTACTGCTGATGGACGAACCCTTTGGCGCCATCGACCCGATCAACCGCGAGATCATTCAGGACGAGTTCCTGAAGATGCAGCAGAAACTCGGAAAAACCATTCTCTTCGTCAGTCACGACATTGATGAAGCGGTGAAAATGGGCGACAAGATTGCAATCTTCCGCGCCGGAAAACTTGAACAGTTTGACACGCCTGACAATGTGCTTGCTCATCCAGCAAGCAGCTTCATTGCCGATTTTGTCGGAGGCGACAGAACACTCAAGCGCTTGCGTTTGCTGAAGGTGGGGGAGGTGATGGATGCCCAGGCGCCGCGAGTCAAGGCGGAGGACAGCCTTGCCAGTGCGCTAAAGCTGATGAATGACGCCGACTACGAGAACCTGATCGTCGTCGGGCCTCATGGGCGTGCGCAGGGCGTCGTCTACCGCAGCGTCGCGGAGAGTCGGCAGGGGCTTTGCAACGATCACCACTCAGGATTGAAAGCCACTGTGCGCGAGAGTGATGACCTGCGTACTGCCGTGTCCCAGATGTTTGCGCATGATCTGACCTGGCTTCCGGTGGTCGACGACGAGGGTTTCTACAAGGGCTACATCACGCAGCGCGGCATCACACACACGCTCGGCCGCACTTATCGCGATGCCGAGCAGGGGGTGTAGCAATGGCGCGTGCATCCTTGAAGTTCTCAAGCTTGCGGATGGGTGGGCGGTACCTGACTGCCGTCCTGCTGTTGCTAGCCGGGGTGTGGTTGCAGCGGTCCGGACTCATTGATGATCTGACGACCTATTGGGGTGACATCGTCTACCTCACGGGTCAGCACATCGAACTCACTCTGATCTCTGGCGGGCTCGCCATTCTTGCGGGCATTCCGATTGGTGTTCTCTTTAGTCGTCCTGCGCTGCGGCGCTGGGCGGATGGCCTGATGCAGACGCTGAACATCGGAACAACGATCCCGACGCTCGCCGTACTCGCCCTTTCAATGAGCTTTCTGGGCATCGGGTCGACGCCCGCGATATTCGCGCTGTGGGTCGCGTCCCTGCTCTATATCGTGCGGAACACGTATTCGGGTTTGACGGCGGTGCCAGACCACCTGATCGAAGCTGCAAACGGAATGGGGATGAGGCCTGCACAGATCCTGCTACGGGTTGAGCTGCCCAATGCCCTGTTCGTGATGTTCGCAGGCGTTCGTACAGCACTTGCCATCAACGTCGGCACGGTTCCGCTGGCCTTCCTTATTGGGGGAGGCGGACTTGGTGAGCTGATCTTCACAGGCATCGACCTCAACGACAACGGGATGATGCTCGCCGGTGCCATTCCGACCGCTGCGCTTGCGGTCGCTGTTGATGCCTTGGTCGGCTACGCGGCATTTCTCTTTATCCCCCGCGGCGTCAATCCGTTGCGATGACGTCGTCTAGCTGTATCTGATTAATTACCCGAGGAGACAAATCAAATGAATATTCAAAAAATGATCCGTGGTGTGGTCCTGAGCGCTTTCGCACTCACCGCTGGAAGCACTTTTGCCGCCGATACGGTCGTGGTCGGCGGGAAGAACTTCACTGAGCAGCAGCTCATGGCCGAGATGACCTCGCAGTTGTTGAAGGCGAAGGGTTTCGAGGTCGATACCCGCGCAGGTATGGGCAGTGCTGTCCTGCGCCAGGCGCAGGAGTCGGGGCAGATCGACGTGTACTGGGAGTACACAGGCACCTCGCTCATCACCTACAACAAGGTCACCGAGCGTCTTTCAGCGGAAGACACCTACGCCAAGGTCAAGGAACTCGATGCCAAGAAGGGCCTGACCTGGCTCGACGCTTCGAAAGCAAACAACACCTACGGTCTGGCGATGCGCCGCGCGGACGCAAAGAAGCGCGGTATCAACACAATCAGCGAACTGGCAGCAGCGATCAACGGAGGCAAATCGCTAACCCTTGCGTGCAACGCCGAGTTTGCCGCCCGCGCGGATGGTCTGAAGCCCCTGCAGAAAGCCTATGGTTTCGAGTTTGATCGCGCAAGTGTGAAGCGCATGGATACCGGGTTGACCTATCAGGCACTGCGCGACGATCAGGTCGAGGTGGCTTTGGTGTTTGTCACGGATGGTCGCATTCCGGCGTTCGACTTTGTCGTGCTCAAAGACGACAAGGGTTACTTCCCCGCGTACGCACTGACCCCCGTTGTTCGGACCGCAATCCTTGAGAAGCATCCCAAGCTGGGTGAGTTGCTGAACGCACTGTCTTCGAAGCTCGACGACGCTGTCATGGGGCGCCTTAACGCTTCGGTAGATGTCGAGCGCAAGGCGATCCGCGACGTAGCCGAGGGTTTCCTCAAGGAAGCAGGCCTTATCTGAGCCACTCAGCTCCTGTATTAATCAAGCCCCACGGGGCTTGATCCAACTGGAATAGCAATAGCATGGCGATCGAATCCCGCATCAAGCTGGCCGTCGCGCAGACTGACTGCGTCCTCGGCGATCTGAACCACAACCTGGAGCAGCACCTTGCGTTGATCGAGCAGGCGCGAGACGAGGGCAATGGACTGTTGCTCTTTCCTGAGCTTTCCTTGACCGGGTATAGCCTCGGCGCTCGGGTCACCGAGGTCGCGCTGCACCGCAACGATCTGCTCGTGCGCAAACTGGCCGATGCAGCGCAAGGTATTGACGTGGTGTTTGGATTTGTCGAGGAGGGCGCTGCAGCCCAACTCTACAACGCGATGGCTGTGGTTCGCGACGGCGAGGTGGTGTTCGTCCATCGCAAGCTGAACCTGCCGACCTACGGCAACCTGGAAGAGGGCAAGCTGTTTGCGGGTGGACGGTATGTGGACACCTTCCCCGTTTCCGGTCCGTGGCAGGCCGGCTTGCTGACCTGTGCCGATCTGTGGAATCCGGCGCTGGTTCATCTGGCGATGCTCCACGGGGCAACGCTCTTGCTGGCCCCGGTCAATTCGGCACTGGGGGCGGTAGGCGGCGAGTTCTCCAACCCCGACGGTTGGGATCTGGCATTGCGGTTCTACGCAATGATGTATGGCCAACCCGTCTTGATGGCCAACCGGTGCGGCAACGAAGGCAATGCCGTGTTCTGGGGCGGCTCGCGCATCCTCGACCCATATGGCAGGACGCTCGCGATTGCGCCCGAAGGACACGTCGGCCTGATCAGTGCTGAACTCGACTACGCAGATGTTCGCCAGGCACGTTTCCAACTCCCTACCGTGCGGGACAGCAACCTCGATCTCGTGCAGCGCGAGATCAGCCGTCTCGCGCAACAGATCGGTTTGCCGCCGGTACAACGATGAAGGATCAACTGATGAACGACTATCTGCTCAACGACGAGGATCGCAGCTTCCGTGCTGAAGTGCGTGCCTTCCTGCAACGCGAACTGGCTCCACGGGCTGCGGCGATTGAGGACCGGGAGGACTGGGATGCCGTGAAGACCGTGGTGCGAGCGCTGGGCGAAGCGGGGTACCTGCGGCTGATGTTCCGTGATCTCTATAAAGGGTCGCTGCAAAGCCCGGGCCTTACTCACGCCACCATCCTCTCCGAGGAGGCAGCTGCGATCAACTATGCTTTCGACACAACGATCGCGACAGCCACTTCGTGCGCTTACCCGCTGCACCGTTATGCTCAACCAGAGGTACGTGAGCGCTACCTGACCGGCATCATTGAAGGCGCCGAAATCGGTGCGATCTGTGTTACCGAACCCAACGTCGGTTCCGACAGTGCTGGCATGGAAACGACGATCACCTTTGATGAGGCCACTGATGAGTGGGTCATTAACGGATTCAAACGCTACATCTCGAACGCTTCCGTTGCCGACACCTACATCGTCTACGGTATCAGCGACCCAACAGTGCCGCCGCAAAAAGGCATGAGCGCGGTGGTGGTACCAAAGAACACGAAGGGAATCAGCTTCCCGCGCAACTACACCTTCATGGGCCGGCGTGGATGCATTGTAGGGGAGGTCGAGTTTAGCGACTGCCGCGTACCCGCCAACCATCTGCTGGACAAACCGAATGCGGGCTTCCGCATCATGCTCAGCATGTTCAACTTCGAGCGCGTGATTCTGGGCGGAAGCGGCCTTGGCGTTGCCCGCTCGGCTTTTGCCATCGCAACCGAACATGCTCAGCGTCGCGAAAGCTTCGGCCAGAAGCTCGGCTGCAAGCAGCTGATCTGGGACAAGGTGGCTGAGATGAGCTGGCGCATAGACGCCGCCGAACTGATTACCTATCGCGCTGCGAAGCTCTATGACGCAGGCACGCTGTCCGCCAAGGAACTCATGAAGCCCGCATCCATGGCCAAGCTGGTGTCGACGGAGACAGCCAATTTCTGCGCCGACCAGACCGTCCAGATCCTGGGCGGGAATGGCCTTACCAAGGAATACGGCCGCGCCGAACAGCTCTATCGCGACGCCCGCGCCTTGCCAATCGTTGGCGGGTCCTCCGAGATGGTGAAGTACCTGATCGCCAGCGTTGATCTCCCCCAGATCAAGCCCAATCTCTAAACAGGCCACGTCATGAATATCGCATCGATTCTGATTCAGGCAGTCGACCGTTATCCGAACAAGGAGGCGCTGGTCTTCGGTGAGCGGCGGTGGACATATGCGCAGTGGAATGCGCGCATCAACCGGCTGGCCCAGGGACTGGTCGAACTCGGCGTGCGGCCGTTTGACCGTGTGGCGCTGTATCTGAGCACCGATGAGGCATCGGTCACGACATATTTTGCGTGTCAGAAGCTGGGTGCTGTCGCCGTTCCTATGAATTTTCGCCTGGCGGCCGGTGAAGTCGCCCATATCCTGCGCGATTCTGGTGCGCGACTGTTGGTCTACAGCCACTCATTGCTGGCCAATACGCTTGATGCCCAGAAGCAGGTGCACAGCGTTCATGATTTCATTTCGGTTGGGGCGCCACCTGATGAGATTCCGGAAGGTCACTTCCGTTTTGAAACGCTGGCCGAAAGCGGTGATGGCTCGGTGGAGCCAGCATATCGTGCCGCGCCGGAGCACCTTTCGGCCCTGGTATACACCTCAGGCACGACAGGCCGCGCCAAGGGCGTCATGCACACCCATGGAAATGACCTGGCCATCTCGATGAACTGCGTCATGGAGTACAGCCTGACGCCGTCCGACCGCGCCTTGCACATCGCGCCGCTTTACCATGTCGGCGGCATGCAGGCTTTCTATCTTCCACACATGTTCGTGGGTGGCACGAACGTGGTTGAGGGGCGCTACCAGGCGTTGAAAACGCTTGAGACGATCGAGGCACAACGTATTACGACGCTTTTCGCCGTGCCCACGCAGATACAGGAAATGCTGTTCCACCCGCGATTCAAGGAGTTCGATGTCTCCTCCCTGCGGATGATCACCACGGGAGGTGCCGCCATTGCTTCGGCCACCATGGAACGCGTTCTGGATGAGTTCTGCCCCAATCTTTTCAACGGCTACGGCATGACCGAGGCGAGTCTGACGCTTCTGCTGCATCCGCGCGACGCGCTCGCGAAACTGGGTTCGTGCGGGAAGCCGACCTTGATATCGAACGCTCGCATCATCACCCACGACCCCGCTCGTGACGTGCGGCCTGATGAGGTTGTAAGGCACAGCGAAGTCGGGCAGTTGGTGGTTCAGGGGCCGCAGATGATGCCAGGCTACTGGAGTAACACCCTTGAGACTGACAAGAAGCTCAAGTACGGCTGGCTCTACACCGGCGATCTGTTCAGTCGTGACGAAGACGGCTACTTCACCTTCCACGGGCGCGCTGACGACATGATCGTGTCGGGTGGGGAGAACATCTATCCCCGTGAGGTCGAGGAGGTTCTCTATCGCTGTCCTGGTGTCAAGGAAGCGGCCGTGGTTGGCCTGCCTGATCCGAAGTGGGGCAGCGTGGTGTCAGCATTCATCGTGCGCGCCGAGCCGCATCTTACGGTTGAGCAGGTGGATGATTTCTGCCGAAACAGCGGCCTGATCGCGGCGTTCAAGCGCCCGCGACAGATCCGCTTTCTGGATGAACTCCCGGTGAATCCCAGCGGCAAGGTTCTGAAGCGTGAGTTGGTGAGTCAGTACGGACAGGGAGCCCCCGCATGAGCGATGTTGTGATCTATGACCAGGATGGCGCTGTTGTCACGCTGACCCTGAATCTTCCCGAAACCCGTAATCCGATTTCCGACCCTGGCATGATCGATGCGTTGGAGGCTGCGGTTGCGCGCATCAACGCGGACATGACTGTTCGTGCCGTGATTCTGACCGGTGCTGGCAGTGCGTTTTCGTCCGGCGGTAACGTGAAGCACATGCGGGATCGTGTCGGCATGTTCGGTGGTTCGCCTGCAAGCGTTCGAAACGGTTACCGCAATGGCATTCAGCGTATTCCGCTCGCACTCAACGCACTCGAAGTCCCGGCGATTGCAGCAGTAAATGGGCCTGCGATTGGTGCCGGGTGTGACCTGACCTGCATGTGCGACATTCGAATCGCCTCCACGGACGCGACCTTTGCAGAGAGCTTCGTCAAGGTCGGCATCATCCCCGGTGATGGAGGTGCCTGGCTACTGCCCCGTGCGGTGGGGCTGTCGCGCGCATGCGAAATGGCGTTCACCGGCGAGTCGATCGATGCCCGGACGGCACTTGCATGGGGTTTGGTTTCAGACGTGGTTGCACCCGACGAGCTTCTGCCGGCGGCGCGGCGCCTCGCAGCAAGAATCGCTGCAAATCCGCCGCAAGTCCTTCGCATGACCAAGCGCCTGATTCGCGAGGGACAGCATATGCGACTCGACAGTTTGCTCGAGTTGTCCGCGTCAATGCAGGCGATTGCGCACCACACCAAGGATCACGAAGAGGCAGTCTCTGCCTTGCTGGAAAAGAGGGAGGGTGTATTCCATGGGGAATAATGACAGCGATGTCATCCAGTTTATCCATGGATTGCGTTACGAGGACTTGCCGCAATCCGTGATCTCTCACGCCAGGCGTTGCATTCTCGATCTTTGTGGCGTGGCGGTTGGCGGAACGACGACCGAGCTCTCGCGCATCATCCGCAACCATGCGGAGGCGAACTTCGCCTCGAACAGTCGCAGCGTAAGGATGATGTTTGACGGACGACGGGTCAGTTTGCCTGGTGCTGCACTCGCCGGTGGCATGACAATTGACAGCCTTGATGCACACGACGGACATGTACTGACTAAGGGGCATGTTGGCGTCACGGTGCTCCCTGTATTGCTCGCCCTGTCGGACGCCGGCTATATCCAGGATGACCGTGAGTTCGTCACCGCGCTTGTTCTTGGCTACGAAATCGCCACCCGGGCAGGTATCGCGCTGCATGCAAGTGCCTGTGATTACCATACGTCGGGTGCGTGGAATGCGTTGGCTGCAGCGGCGATGGGCGCCCGGGCTTTGGCACTGAGTCCGGCCGAAACCCGCGAGGCCTTGGGTATTGCCGAGTACCACGGGCCTCGCAGCCAGATGATGCGATGCATTGACCACCCGACCATGGTGAAAGATGGTTCGGGATGGGGCGCAATGGCGGGTATCGACGCAGCGTTGCTGGCTCAGGACGGGTTCACTGGTGCGCCGGCACTGACAATTGAAGACGTGGCTTTGGCCGACTTGTGGGGCGACCTGGGCCAGCGCTGGACGATTCTGGAGCAGTATTTCAAGGCCTATCCAGTTTGCCGCTGGGCGCAGCCAGCCGTTGAAGCGGCAATGTCCGTGGTACGCGAACACAGCATCCGATCTGAAGATATCCGCATCGTGAAAGTGATTAGTTTCCATCAGGCATGCCGGCTTGCGACACGCGAACCGGGAACAACGGAGCAAGCTCAGTACAGTCTGCCGTTCTCGGTGTCCATATTGCTCTCACGGGGAGTGTTGGGGACGGAAGAAGTTACGGGTGATGCACTACGGGATGCCGAAGCGCTCCGCTTGTCGAAGGCCATGGAATTGCACGAAAGTGAGTTGTACAACAGCCGCTTTCCGTCAGAGCGTTGGGCGCATGTTGAGATTGAGTTGTTCGACGGAAAGACGCTGAAGTCAGCGCCTCACACCGCACGTGGTGATCCTGAGACGGCGCTTACAGACGCAGAGATCGATCGCAAGTTCGTTCAACTCGCCTCTCCAGTGCTCGATCAGGCTCGCATTGATGCGATACGGGATTGCGTCATGTCGCTTGGGCGGGCAGATGGGAGGCTCGGACCGTTGCTCGATGTCATGCTTCGCCCCGTCAGCGCTTGAACCCATCAATTCGTGCTTGATTGGGCCAGTGTTTCACCCGTGACCGTCAGATTGTCTACTTGCCATGGGCGTGGAGCGCTGACGGTTTACCCAGTTGCTACCTACCCCAGACTCACGAAGTTGTCCGTGCTTCTCGAAAAACTGGATAGCTGATTGACTCCGGACCGTGCGGCGCGACGGCATTTCGACACACACTGCCCATTCTTGTAGAAAATCGTCGTTCCGTTCGAGGTGCGTAAGCAAGTTGCGCGCTACGAGGTGAGCTGCTTCAAATCGCTCATTACTCTTTTGATGTGAGGCCCAGTGCTTCGCGCAAGGTCGCGGCTGTCGCGGCGTAGTCCACTGCCACGATTCGGCTATTTTCCAGTCCGATCAAGGTCACCGCATCGTCCCGCCGCGGGAAGTCCGACAACAGCGCTTCATCCAGCACCACGCCTACCGTGAACGGCTGCTCACGCAGTGACGGCAGTGCGAAAGTGCGGGTGATGAGGCCAGGCATCCTGCTCATATCGGCCAGGTAGACGGCATGGCGGGTGGCCAGGAAACCTTTGGGCTGTTGGCCGAGGACCTCCATTGCGATGTTCGAAGCCGTGCGTCCTGCGGCGAACAGTATCAATCGGGTCTCTGCGGCGATGCTCCAGGGCTGGTCGTGCTGATCCTTGACGACCAGCGGGGGCATCGCTTGACCGACCGCCAGCGGCTCGGCCCATGAGGCCAGGGGCAAGGTCAGTGCGCACGCGATAAGGAGGTGCTTGAAGTTCATCATTGTGGTCTTCTGACTGAGGCGTTGGCGTTGGCGTTGGCGTTGGCGTTGGCGTTGGTGTTGGCGTTTCCGCAGGCGCAGAGACGCGCCCCTTGCGAGTCTGCGGCGGCGCGCTGCTTACGCAACATGAGTTGTCCGGTGTGCGGTGCCAGCTGCGCATCCGCTGCCACCATCGGTGTTGATGAGGTGATCCGCCATTTGGGCGAAGACATGGATCAGACCGTCGCGCATTTCGGGGTCGGCCACCTGCTCGGTAAGTGCTTCCGTCATGCAGAGCATCCACTCGTCGCGCATGCGCTGGTCCACTACATAGGGCGCGTGGCGCATGCGCAAACGAGGGTGGCCTTTTTTGGCGATGTATAGGGCGGGGCCGCCGAACCAGCCCGACAGGAATTCGAACAGACTTTGGGTGCTGCCAGCGAGGCTTTCCGGGTGAATCTTGCGTACTGCATAGGCTTCGGGGAGCGTGTCCATGAGCTCATAGAAGCGGGTCACCAAGCGGTGCAAGGCGGGCGCGCCACCAAGGGCTTCGTAGGGGGTGAGTGTGCTTTGAAGTGCAGTCATCGGTATTTCTTCAGGTAGGTGCTTTCGAAGAGCCTTTTGATCCAGTGAAACAGGCGCGTCGGCGGCAGGATGATCTGGCGCTGAGCATTACGAAACACCAGCGTGCCGTGGTCTATCGCATCGATGATGCAGATCAGCTCAATCTTGAAGGTGGCGCTGGGCGTACCGCCGTGCAAACCTGTCAGCAGATTTTCTGCCGCGGCTGCGGCCTGCAGGTCGGCCATGTGGGCCTGCTTGGGCATCCAGTCCGGTCCGGGGAAGCTGCCAGAGTCGCCGACAACATACACATGCTCGGTCCCGGCGACCCGACACTGCGCATCCGCTTGCAACAGGCCGCCCGGAGAGCGTGCCAGTTCGGTCTGATCGAACCACGCGTTTCCGGTCATGCCGGGCATGAACAGGATGAGATCGGCGGGGAACGAACCACCTTCAGTCAGCACGCGGTTGGCCTCGAACCCCTTCATCTTGTGGCCCAAGTGGGTGCGGATATCGCGCCGCTTCATCTCGGCGAGCAGCTGCTTGACCGCCTTCGGGCCAAGCCGGTTGCCTGGCTCACTGGATGGGTTGAAGAACACCAGTTCGAATTTGTCCCGCCGGCGTTCGCGCCGGAGTTGTTCGTCAATGCCGAACAGAAATTCGAACATCGGGCCACCGCGCACCGCAGTGGGCTCGTTCGGGTTGCCGGCGAAGCCTACGGCAATGGTTCCTTCCTGCAGCGCCTGCAAACGATCACGAATCTTCTCCGCGGCCGCAATGCCCTCACAGGGGGTGATGGCGTGTTCGATCCCGGGTAGCTTCTTGATGAAACGCCCGCCGCTAGCGATCACGAGTGCGTCGTTCGGGATTTCACCAACGGTGGTGTCCACCAGACGCCCGCCATTACGCAAGCCGGTCACCTCGGCCGCCACGTGGCGAACGTTCATGCGCTGGAAAAAACTATCCAGTGGCACGATCAGCTGCTCGCGTGTTCGCAGGCCACTGGGGATCCAGATGATGCCGGGCAGGTAGTGCAACTCGGCTCTGGGGGCGATCAGGGTGATTTCTGCCTCGCGGTCGCGCTTGCGGATTTCGCGAACGCTCGAAAGCGCGCCAAAACCGGCACCGATAATGGTGATTCTGAATGGACTTGTCATGTATTCGGGCCTTGGGTGGTCAGCACGCTTGAGATACGTCGCGCACGGCTGTCAGAAGCGCCAGGGTGCATGTCGGCTGGTTGGTGCGTCGGGTCAGGATGGATCTGGGTGAAGTGCATATCCGGTTCTTGCCTCCTGACCTGTGTCCTGCGCACCCGTGTGCAGTCGAGGTAGCGCCGCGCTGATATGCGCGCAGAGAACGGCAACGGTCGGGGCGATGACCAAGGGCCGAATCCTCCAGCGTTGCAAGCTGCTTATCCACGCAAGCCATTCCTGCCAATTAAGCCAACGATCCAACCACTACCCAAACAGGGCTCAAACCAATCTGGAGATAGACCAATCATGTCCATGTGCTTGCTTTCCCGAATGTAGCGCCTGCGGGGGAATGTCCGGCAGGCCGACTTTCCCTTCTTTAACAAGAAACATGCCAATGAACCGATGCTTAATGAGGTGATAAAAATCAATAATTTAAGACTTGTCCGCCGCCACTGAGATCTGCGGGCTCTACAAATTGCGCCACTATGGCAGATGGCGCTGCCAAGAATGGCAGGGCAGAACTGAGGCATTCGGCTTGGTCCTCGGGCGCACCCGCCCCGCGTTTGCAGCCCAGTCGATGCCGGACCTGAGCACGTGCAAACCAGGTCAGCACACGATCACGGCAGGGGGGGGCTGCGGGTCGGCGCGTGGATGGTCAGCGATGGCGATTCGGCGCCGCCGCTCCATGAGAGCATGCTGGCGTCGGTGATATGGAGGTTGGGGTCGTCGTGGCTGCGACAGTCGGCCTTGGACGCCGCGTTGCGGCTGTCTTCACCCATTCGGTATGTACGGGTTTGCCGGGCTCAAGAGAAACGCGCCGACGAGTTGGCACCGGGAGCGATGCGTTGCGGAGGGCAAGGTAGCTGCCGGGTCAGCCAGGTGCGACATCGGCGATTCGTGTGCATCGACGATACCGTTCATGCAGGTGAAGTCACCGCAATTACGAGGCACTCTGCCAGCGCCAGAGGTTTGGCGACTGCTCGACCCGGCAGCAGCGGCGGCCCACCGGGAATCAACAGCCTCGCTGCTTCTTTGAACAGGCTCAGCCCAGGGTGGTGTCGAGCACCATCATCAAGGCAAAGCCGGCCATCAGGCCGAGGGTGGCGCTCGTCTGGTGGCCATTGCGATGTGTCTCGGGGATGACTTCGTGTGAGACCACAAAGATCATGGCTCCTGCCGCCAGTCCCAGGCCGATCGGATACGCCAGTGCCAAGCCACCGGCCAGGCCCACGCCAAGCAACGCACCCACCGGCTCGAGCAAGCCACTGGCCGCAGCAATCAGTACCGAATAGACAGGTTTAACGCCTGCGGTACGCAGGGCAAGTGCAACGGCGAGTCCTTCGGGAATGTCCTGCAAGGCGATTGCCGTGGTGAGCGGCAAGCCTACGCCCATGTCCCCTTGAGAAAAGCTGACGCCGATTGCCATGCCTTCAGGCAGGTTGTGCAGGGCGATGGCAAAGACGAACAGCCAGACTCGACCGCAGATCTCATAACCCGGCCCGCAAGGCCCGGTCTTGTCATGCTCGTGCGGCGTAAACTCATCCAGACCCAGCATCAGCAAGACCCCGAGCGCCATCCCGAAGACGACGACTGCCGCACCTGTACCCCGATTGCCCAAGAGCGATTCACCGGCTTCAAGTCCGGGCAATAGCAAGGAAAATGCGCTGGCGGCGAGCATCATCCCCGCCGCCAGGCCCAGCATGCTGTCTTCGACACGCTGCGGCAGGCTCCGCATCAGCAAGGCGGGGAGGGCGCCCAGCGCTGTGGTCGCGAAACCCGCCGCTCCGCCGTAGAGCGCAAGCCGCAAGCCGGGTGCTGCATTGCCGGAAATCACTTGAGCAATGCTCTGCCCGAGCAGGACGATCACACCGAGCAGGGAAAGCGCCAGGCCAGTTGCCACCAGTTTGTGCTGCTGCGCATGCGTGCGCAGCAGCACAAACCATGAAGGCCTTGATGCAAGCCCGTTCAGTACGATCGTCTGGCTTCGGTCCATCTTCAATCCTGGTTCAGGTCATCATGCCCAGTGCTTTGGCAACACCGGCGCCATAGGCGGGATCGCACTTGGTGCAGTTCGTAATGTGGCGACGCTTGATTTCATCTGGCGCATCGCCCATGGCGCGGGCGGTGTTCTCGAACAGACGCTGTTGCTCGTCCGGTGTCATCAAGCGGAAGAGGGCGCGCGGCTGGCTGAAATAGTCGTCATCGTCCTCGCGGAAATTCCAGTGGTCGGCTGCGCCGTTGATTGCCAGCGGCGGCTCACGGAAATCCGGTTGTTCCTGCCACTCATTGTAGCTGTTCGGTTCATAGCCCAGCGTCGAACCATAGTTGCCATCGGTGCGCATCAGACCGTCGCGATGATAGCTGTGCGCCGGGCACCGGGCGGCGTTAACCGGAATGTGTCCGTGGTTGACCCCGAGGCGATATCGCTGGGTGTCGCCATAGGAAAACAGGCGGCCTTGCAGCATTCTGTCGGGCGAGAAGCCGATGCCAGGGACTACGTTGGCCGGATTGAAAGCCGCTTGCTCGACATCGGCGAAGTAGTTCTCCGGGTTGCGGTTGAACTCGATGACGCCCACCTCAATCAGCGGATAGTCCTTGTGCGGCCAGACCTTGGTGAGGTCGAAGGGATGGTAGGGCACTTTCTCGGCATCCGCCTCGGGCATGACCTGGATGCAGAGCGTCCACTTCGGGAAGTCGCCGCGCTCGATGGCCTCGTACAGGTCGCGCTGGTGCGTTTCGCGGCATTTGCCGACAGCGGCTTCGGCCTCGCCATCGGTCAGATTCCTGATCCCCTGCTGGGTACGCCAGTGGAACTTGACCCAGAATCGCTCGTTCTGCGCGTTGATGAGGCTGAAGGTGTGCGAACCGAATCCGTGCATGTGACGGTAGCTGGCCGGAATGCCGCGATCGGACATCACTACGGTGACCTGATGCAGGGCCTCGGGCAAGGAGGTCCAGAAGTCCCAGTTGTTGGATGCGCTGCGCAGGTTGGTGCGCGGGTCGCGCTTGACTGCGTGATTGAGATCCGGGAATTTCAGCGGGTCGCGGAGGAAGAAAACCGGGGTGTTGTTGCCGACCAGGTCCCAATTACCTTCTTCGGTGTAGAACTTGATCGCAAAGCCGCGAATATCCCGTTCGGCATCGGCTGCGCCGCGCTCGCCAGCCACCGTGGACATGCGGGAGAACAGGGGTGTCTGCTTGCCGATCTGGCTGAAGATTCTGGCGCGGGTGTACCGGGTAATATCGTTGGTGACGGTAAAGGTGCCGAAAGCCCCTGATCCCTTTGCATGCATGCGGCGCTCAGGAATGACCTCGCGGTCGAAGTGCGCCAGCTTTTCCAGGAACCAGACATCCTGGAGCAACTGCGGGCCGCGCGGTCCTGCGGTCATTACGTTCTGGTTATCCACCACCGGGCAGCCGGCAGCAGTCGTGAGTTTCTTGTTCATGTTAGCGCTCCAAATTTGCCTGTTGGCAATAAAAACCAGGTTCAACCTGTTCCTGGAGGCCGTCCTCTCAAGTTTCCGCCAATTCGAAAATGCTGAGGCTGGCCACCATTAGCTTCGAATGACTACGCACTGACGAAGTCTGGCCACATGTCAAATGGCTGCTTCTCCAGTTGCATCTGCCCCTTGTCGTCCTGCCAGATGTTGATCCATGCCTGCCAGTTCTCGTAGTCGATATCCGGGCAGTCGAGGCGGTAGTGACTGCAGCGGCTCTCTTTGCGCATGAGCGAGGCTTTAAGCTTCATCTCTGCAGTAATGATCATGTTTTCCGTTTCGTGCGCGAGGCGGAGTGCATGGAGATCGTCCGCCAGCAGCATCGGCACATGGTGTTCGCGCAGCTCTTCGACGTAAGCCAGCGCGCCCAGCATCATTCTTTCCTTTTTGATGTAGAGGACGAAGTTGGGGATCATGACGCCCTGCAATACTTGGGTTACCCAGGCAGGGCTGTATCCACGCTCGCGCTTGAGCGGTGCCAGAATCTCGGTGGTCACTTTCTCGATTTGCGCGCTTGATACCGTGACATTGCCCTTCAGTTTCAGGCTTTCCCTGGCCGCGGCTTCGCCCGCAATCGCGCCTTGTACTGCAGAGCCCGCCAAGGAGCCGCCAATCTGGGTGTAGATACCGCCTGACATGTAAGAGCCGAGGGCATCGCCCGCTGCGTAGAGGCCCGGAAGTGTTGAAAGCCCCTGCTCATTGACGGGCACAAGTCCTTCCGATTTATGGATCGCCATGCCGGCGCTGGATCCGCCCACCTGTTCGCCCCCCATCCCCGGAGGGCCTGCGTTCGGCGGTCCGGCAAACAGCCCCCTCAGCCCGCCCTGTTGGGGAGGGGGAGGTGGCTCGGTGTGACGAAACGCCTCGGGAACATAGGGGCCGCCATTTTCAGCAGGCGGGCTCTCATCCTGACCGGGCCCGGGTGGTCCCATCACGACGGGCCCACCCTGCGTATAGGCCTGATAGTTGAGGTCTACGCCCAAGTGGTGGTTGACCGTCACTTCAGTTGTTGAAGGCTTTTCTTCGACTTGCCCATGCCAGTTGTCGTAACTGGAGCCGGAGTTCTTTGCAGAACCCGGATGGCCGTCATTCCATTCCTTGCCGGTTACCTTGGCGCCCGCCTTATAGGCCATGATGGTGCCGTCATGGGTAAGGTCGGAAACCGGGAAGCCGTTAGGTTTGAACCCGCCTGAGCCGGTGCACAGAACGACGGATTTCGCCAGGTAGTGAATGATTCGCTCTTCATCCAGCATGAACCCGGATGCACCGACGATCCGCCCATCTTCTTTCAGCAGATGGGTAATCATGATTCGCTCATCGACGGCAATCCGGCGTTCGTTGATCGGCCGCATGAAGCTCTCGTGGTATATCGGAGAATCGAAGAATCCCCACGATTTCAATTCCTGCACCCGGTCATAGGAGTGCTCGGCAAGCTGACGGGTAAATACCGGGTTGTTGGTCTGTATCGCCGATTCCGAGACTCGGGCAACAAAGTCGTCAATACTCACCTTCGCATTCTTCTTGTCGTAGCTGAAGATGCCTTTGGCAAACGGTGTCAGGCCCGAGCTGCCCACACGTCCTTTCGAGACCATCAACACTTTTGCTCCGGCGTCGTGGGCTTTGACGGCAGCAAACAGACCCGCCATGCCTCCGCCGATCACAAGCACGTCGACTTCACGTTGTTCGTGCTTGAAATCTCCAGCGTCGATCCTGGGGGTGTTGATCTGAGCAGGGGCATCGAAATCCAGACTCGCAAGCGCCACGGCGCCCGCCAGGCCACCGGCTATACCCATGAACTGCCGACGCGACAAAGATAGCGTGCTCATCATTACCTCCAGGAAACCATGACCGGAATGGATTTTTCGGGTGTGATCTTGATTGCGCCTACGGGGCAGTAAAGCCTGCACAGGTGGCAGATCTGGCAGTCTTCCGGATAGAGAATTTCAGCCTTGTTCGTCTGCCTGTTCATCCGAATAACGTCCGTTGGGCAACTCTTGACACAGGCTTCGCATCCGATGCAGCCGGAGATTTGATGGATAGGCATACGTTTCTCCCTCTAGAACGCCAGCTGTTCAAAGTGAATGTTGTTTGATGGCACGCCGATCGCCCTGAGCTGCTTCACATTGGCGGCAATCATTCCCTCGGGGCCGCACAGATACACTGTCCAGTCAGCGTGCTTGCCCGGATCGATCGCGGCGCGGATTGCGGATTCGTCGATCACGCCTTGCCGGATATCGAGCCTGGCTTCTTCCATGTTCTCGGGTAGCTGGTTGCAGATCAGCTTCAGCGAGAAGTTGCGCATCGTTGAGGTGAGCGCTTGAAGCTCAGGGATCGCCACCATGCGCTCGAGACTCTGGTTGCCGTAAATCAGTCGCACAGGGCGCGTTTCATTTCTTTTCGCGAATTCGCGCAACAGGCCCAACAGGGGGGCGATACCGGCGCCGCCTGCGATCAGCGTGATCCCGGACGATACGTTGCTTTGATCCACGCTCATGGCTCCGTAGGGACCATCCACATACACCGTCTGGCCCGGGTGCAGGGTGTTCAGGCTGCTGGTGTAGTCGCCAAGCTCACGAATGATGAAAGAGAGTGTTCCCGTCTCCATCTCGCCACCCGCAATCGAGAACGGATGCTGTTCCAGATTGAATGGCGTATGCGAGGTGTTGATCCACACAAACTGCCCGGCTTCGAAGCTGACCTTCGACTGCGATTCAGACTGAATCGTCAGTTTCCAGTCGCAGTCACTGACCTTTGTTATTTCCCGGACTGCAAAAGGTTGTGAGCGGATGAGTCGCGGCTTGATCAGGTAGTTGTAGAGCACCAGCGTCATTGAAGCTGCGTACAGGCCCCACCACACCAGATTGAACTCCTGTTCATACTGACCGTGGCTCCCGACAGACGTAATGTGAAATGCCGCCAGCGTGGCAATCGCAATGAATCCGCACACATGCAGCAGACGCCAGGTTTCGTAACGGATATTGAGTCGGTTCTTGAAGACGGCCATCAATACCCATACGGCCATGGCCACCCAGGCGATGACACCGGTCAGCGTGTTGGGTGAGGTAATCATCGATGTTGCGCTGGTCATCAGATCGTCGGCAGACAACAGCGCTTTCGGCGCAACAATCAGGAGGGGATGGAGAAAGAAAAAGATCCCCAGCCATTTTCCGATCGTCTTGTGAGTAGAGATGCTCCAGTCAATGTTGGAGAACCACGACAGATTGCGAAGTCTTCCAGCCAGGGGAAACTGAATGAAGAAGGCCATCATGGCGATTACGTTGAGCGCGCTGAGTACATAACGATAGATATCGTGAAACTCGACGCCCTGGGCGCTGGCAATTACCCAGGGTGCGACCAGCATGACCGAATAGGTTAGGATCAGCTTCTGCTTTTCAGTCAGACGAAATGACACGCTTTCAAGGGGACGGGCATTTCGATCCAGCTCAAGGCTTGTTGCGTGCTTCATGACTGCTTCACCCGTTGCATTGATGTTGCGACCGAGAATATCAATGGCGGGGTTAAGCCCGGGTTAACGGCAGCAGGGAAGATCGAACAGCGCCGACAGGATTAAGGAGCCGCGCCGTAACCCTGTGTTAACCCCAGGGCTTGGTAGGATTGAGGCCTTGGTGGGCGCACGCCCGCTGCACGCGTTACTCGAGGAATCAATGGGGTCAGAGCACATACAACTTCTGCTTGTCGAGGACGATCTCGATCTGGCGACCGCGATCATCGACTACCTCTCACTGGAGGGGATCGAATGTGATCACGCGGCCAACGGACTGGCAGGGTTCAACCTCATCAAGCAGAACGTCTACGATGCGGTGATCCTGGATCTGAATCTCCCCAGGATGAGCGGTCTTCAGGTGTGTGAGCAACTGCGTGCTCAAGGTATTGATGTGCCGATACTGATGCTTACGGCGAAGGACACGCTTGACGACAAACTGACCGGTTTCTCGGTCGGTGCGGATGACTATCTGGTGAAGCCCTTTGCCATGGAAGAGCTCATCGTGCGTGCACAGGTCTTGTCCAAACGGAGAAGTGGTCAGGTCAGCAAACTGGCTGTTCATGACCTGGAGCTGGATTTGAAACAGCAAAAGGCGATGCGCCATGGTGCGATCCTGAAGTTGTCACCAATCGGTTTCAGAATTCTGGAAGTGCTGATGCGCGAAAGCCCCAATCCGGTATCACGTGAAAAGTTGATGCAAATCGTCTGGGGCGACGAACAGCCTGACAGCAACAGCCTGAAAGTGCATATGTTCAACCTGAGAAAGGCGGTTGATGGCGCGTCGGACTGCAAGTTGATTCATACCCTCGTTGGTCGAGGGTTTGTACTGCGGTCAGAAGAAGAGCCGACATGAAGATCCGTCCAAGCCTGAGACGCTACTTTCTTGGTTCGATCCTGGTCACCGGAATCGTGACGATAGCGGCAATGGCATATGTCAGCTATCACTTCTATTTCCTGGGCGTCGACTTTTCAATTTCCGATGTCATGAGAACCACTGCGCATCAGGCGGCCGTGTCTGATGGCAAGCCGCAAGAATTAAATGGTTTCACGGTTGCAACGCGCTGGGAGGATCTTCCTGCGGCCGTCCGAAGCCACCTTGACGAAAGCGAGATGGTTGACGAAAGGCTGCTCAAGTTTGTTGACGGTAATCCACTGTTCTCTCCTCCCAAGGCGCGTTATTTCGCGATCAGGCTCAACAGGGGAGGTGAGCAGCGTTATGTGTCATCCATGTTTGTGAGTGATTCACATACCTTGGATGCACCAAAGGACCCTCCCGATTTTCTGTATATATTTGCGATTGCCCTCGTGGCGATCAGCCTGTTTTCACTGGTCCCGGTACTGTTGCTGAAGAAGGTTGCGACGCCCATAGAGCGGCTGACAACATGGGCAAAGGATCTGGGTCGCGAAGCGCTGGATAAACCCGCCCCGAAGTTCCACTACAGTGAGTTGGACAGTCTGGCGCAGCTTGTCCTCTCGAGCCTGAGATCAGTACAGGAGAGCGTAGAACGGGAAAAACTCTTTCTCGGTTATGCGAGCCACGAGTTAAGAACTCCCATCGCGGTTACACGGGCCAACAGCGAGTTGCTTCGGAAAATGATTGATAAGGGGATCAGCAGTACGCGCCAACTGGAGGTGCTTGGGCGGATAGAGCGGGCAGGCCTGACCATGACGGATCTGACGGAAACCCTGCTGTGGCTAAATCGACACTCGGAGAAGTCCCTGCCAACGAGTCCGGTTGAGCTGGACGGATTGATTGAAAAGCTGGTCGAAGAGCTCTCCTACCTGCTTTCGGGAAAAACGGTAGACGTTGCGATCAGGTGTGAACCCACCGTCCTTGCCTTGCCTGAGGCGCTTTGCCGGATCGTCATTTCCAATCTGATCCGCAATGCATTTCAGTACACCTGGTCGGGCAGAGTGGACATCAGTCTGACTGGGAAGAAACTTGAGATTCTGAACATCAACGAGGCAGATGAAGAACGGAATGACGAGCTTGGCTTCGGACTGGGCCTGGAGCTTACCGAGCGTCTTGTTGATCGGCAGGGGTGGGGTTACTCCAATAAGGAGACTGGCGCTGGGCGTCATGTGGTCATTGAATTCGACGTGAAGTAAGCTCGCCTCGCGTTCTTTGGTCATGTTGAATGGGGCGCCGCCTGCGCATGAGACAGCCAAGACCCATCAACCCCAGAAGCACCAGCGCACGGCTGTCGGGTTCCGGGACGGTGCTGTACATCAGGCTTTGAATCCAGTCCGAGTGCAAATAGACCGGGACGTAACCAGTGAGCTCCCCAAAGGAAGAATTGAGCGAATTGTCTACGTCCCCCCAGGGCGACCAAAAGGTTAATCCGTAAGAATTAACGGACGCGATCAGACCATCGACGAAGCCTGCTCCGCCCGAGTCACCTGGCGCGTGGGCAGCTTCACGCGCGCCGAGTCCCGTGTCGCAAAATATGGACCCTGCCGCTCCCGCCATGTTGCTGGCCATTGCGATGAGGCAGTTCGAATCGTTCTGAGTCAAACCACTGTCAAAGTCTGCCACCCACGAGTGCTCTATCTGCGTTCCAGGATAGCCAAGCACGTTTGCCCATTGATCGCCGAATATATCGTCGCCAAGCCTGTAATCATAGGTATTTTCGCCAGTGCGCAAGCGTGCAGAAAGGTTATTGGAGCCTGTTGCTCCGTCGCCAAGACGGCCGTACCCGGTGACCACAAAATCCTTTCCCGCGAGGTCAGGGTCGGTGTAAAGGCCGTAGGATGTCGTCCACGCCGGCGCGCTATCCGATAATCGCAGGACGGCGATATCATTCTGATCGATGACGCGACCCGAATACTCAGAGTGGACGAAGTAGTCAGATACGGCCACCACACTTACACCTGCGGCAGGCACCGCACCGGTCTGAATGCGGGTGTCCGCAGCCAATCCAGCATCAGGCTGAAAGAGGACCATTGTCGATAATGGGTTCGCAGCGCCTGCGCCATGAGAAACACAGTGCGCCGCGGTGAGTATGGAGCGCCGGTCGCTGAGCAGCGAGCCCGAGCACCCGTAAGAGCCTTCTGCGCCGTAGTTCATCACCAGACTGACTGCACCATTGTATGTGGGGTAGATCGGGTGATAGATCGAATCTCCGGTGGGGTCACTGGAATTTCCAGTGCTTGTCACACCGATCAGCAGGCTTTGCGCGATCCAGGAGAAACCTTCATATGTGCCGGAGATTGTCGTGGCGCAAACAGGCCCTGCACCAAGACAGAAAAAGGCGGTCGTTGCGGCCGCCAGGGTACTGCGAACAATCGCCTTCATTTTGTCCTCACAAACGATTTCACATCTGAGATGAAACAAGGTTCGCGATGAACACGAGGCGCCGCGTTCAAGTCACGTTGTGTCATTACGTTATTGACTGAGTTCAGGTCTTGAGCAAGCCAGCCCTCATGCGCTGCGCAGATCTCTGTCTGGACGGCATGATCTTGGTGCGGGTGAGGGCCGTCAATAATGCTCAAGGACTAGTGTGGTCGTGCCCGGTGCGCGAAGCGGGTGCGACGAGATCGATTTAGGAGGGCGCATTTCGGTATGGCGGCAGCTTGGTGAATCGCGCCGTCAGCGCGTTGTGCCCTTCCTCGGTTGCGGCGATCTGCTACCGCGTCTCCTCGATCTGAATCGCATGGCGAATGAGGTCGCGGCCGCTCTTGATGCGGAGTTTCGTCTTGAGGCTTGCGAGCTGGGTTTCGATGGTATTGATGCTGCGATTCTGAATTTGCGCGATTTCGAGGGTGCTGAAGCCCAGTCCGAGCAAATGCAGCACTTCGGATTCCCGTTCGCTGATACGAGGGGCCGAGGTAGCGCGGGTGCTGCCTGAGTCGAGTAAACGATGGGCGATGCTGCTTTGCATCGCTGAGATAGGGCAGGCCACCGAGTATCCGGTTGACGGCCCGAAGGATGTTGGGCGTACCTTCCTGTTTCATGAGGTAGCCATTCGCGCCGCAGCGCAGTGCATGTTCCGCGAACTCCGATTCTTCATGCATGCTGATGACCAGAATTCAGATATCGGCAGACTGGTGGCGAATGGAGGCAATCAGATCGAGACCGGAGTCTCTGTTGAGAGACATGTCGACGATCGCGAGGTCATGCCTGTGCGTGCAGGTACGGGTCATCGCGTCCGCAGCATTTTCAGCCATGCAACAGACGAACAGATTGCTTTGCTGGTTGAGAAACATCGCCATCCCTTCACGCACAATCGGATGGTCATCAACAATCAGAATTCGGGCGTTTTCCGGAGCCGACTGCAGGCATTGAGTCATGGGTTCCGGCTCTTCTTTGGTACCACGGCAGTAATGATCGTGCCCCTGCACGGGTGGCTGCTTACTTTCAGCATTCCGTCGAGGATGTCCGCACGATAGTGGGCATTACGCAATCCCATGCCGTCGCCGTGACTGACAGCTGCCAGATCGAAGCCCGACCCGTTGTCCTGAATCAACAACCGGTAGGTGCTTTCCGTTTCGTCCAGCCTGAGCAGGATGTGACTCGCGTTTCCGTGACGGAGCGCGTTATTGACGGCCTCTTGTGCGATCCGGTAAAGGTTGATTGCAACAAGCGGGTCGTCAACCGCAACAGGCGCGTTGGCCCGGAACTCGCAGGCCACGTTTCTCAGCTGGCAGGTCGTGTCGGCCAGTTGCTCAAGTGCGGCATTCAGTCCGGCAGTTTCAAGGATGGCTGGATACAGGCCCCTCGACACTGCGCGGGCCATGTCGTTTGCCTGGTTGATGAGATCGACAATGCGTAACGCGTGGCTGGCTTCAGGGTGATTCTGCGCTTCAAGTCTTTGCTGGAGCGTTGCACCGAACAAGGCAATACTGGTCAGGTGTTGTCCCAGACCGTCGTGCAGATTGCGGCCAAGCATGCGTTGCTGGTGCTCCTCGGCGCGGATCAGTTCGCCCTCGAGGTGGCGGCGCCTGGCCACTTCCATGTCTAGTGCATGATTCATCGCAGCCACCTGGCTGCTTCGCTTCCGCACCTTGTTCGCGAGCGTTTCGTACAAACGCACCAGTCTGTCCTTGTGGAGTCGGTGCTCGAGGGCAAGTGTTGCGAGGACAAGCCCGGTAATGCCTATCGTCACGGTAAAAGCCTCCCAGTGCGCAATGCCTGTTGCTGCGGAGTCCGCTGCGAAGGAACGCGTCCCCCGTGTTGCAGCGGACATGGCAAGGAGGGCGATGACCTGTATCAACACGCTTGCGCAGCTAAGGTCGATACGCAGCCTGTACCGAAAGACGAATGGAAACGCGGCGAGGCTTGCAGGGGCTGCTGCGCAAAGCCATGGGCGATGCGACTGCGATACGTCAGGATCGGTTCCATGCCATCAGTGCTCGGTCGGAGTGCCTGCGTCGGTCATAACATTGTCAACGTGGTCGTCGTGAGTCGCGCGCAAGGCACTGCTCAGGTGGCATACTCCTCGGCTGTGTCAGGTGCGTCAATAATGCTCAAGGACTAGCAAGGACGCGGCGCAGCGGCCGTTTTGGTGCGCGTTGTCGATGGTTCTGCTCGAGAGCAGGCGCTATCCCCGGCAATCGATTGCTGGACCAAACTTTGCTTGAGTCGGTCGTCTTCACTTGGTGACATTCATCATGAAATTTCTGCTCGTCGACGATCATGCGTTGTTCCGCCATGGCTTGCGTGAGTTGTTGTCCCGGCTTGCCGGAAACCATGTCTTCGTTGAGGCGGAGAATTGCGCGGTAGCCTTGGCCGAGGTGAGTGCTCACCCGGATATCGATCTCATCCTGCTGGACCTGGCTTTACCCGATCTGAACGGGCTGGATGGCCTGGTGCGGCTGCGGGAGCTGTGCCCGACGACCCCTGTAGTGCTGCTGTCGGCCAACGAGAATTCGCACATCATTGTCGATGGCCTGCGTCGCGGTGCGCAGGGGTTTATCCCGAAGTCCTCGAGCATTGAGGAGATGACAGCAGCGTTGAAGCAGGTTCTTGCGGGAGAGATCTACGTGCCGATGATCGGCATGGTGGGGCGGGCCGAACCGCCGGACGAGAATCGCACGCTTACGGTGCGGCAACGCGAGGTATTGGCGCTGCTGGTGAAGAACCTGTCGAACAAGGAAATTGCCGACGCCCTGGGCATGCGCGTGAACACCGTGCGGGTGCATGTGGCGGCCATTCTCAAGATTCTCGATGTCGAGAACCGTAACGATGCGGCACGCGTTGCGCTCGGCATGGGAGTGGCAAATGGTGGCTGACGCATCGGTGGCGCAGGGCTTTCAGGCCCGGATTCACGACGAGCAGATCGAGTTGCTGTTCCGATATACGCCTCTCGCGCAGATGACGAACCTGACTGTGGCGACGGTGCTGGTCGGCTTCCTCTGGCGCGTCATCGATCCGGACATCCTGCTGGGCTGGTGGGCAGCCGTTGCCGTCGTCGTGCTGTTCCGCCTGGGGCTGACGATCGCCTATCGGCGCCGCGCTGCCGGCACGCGGATTGCATGGCATACGCTGATGACCGCAGGCGCCGTTTTGTCCGGTGTGACATGGGGAGCGGCGGGCGTGCTGTTCTTTGTACCTGAGTCGGCGGTCACGCTCGTCTTTCTGACGATCATTCTGGCAGGCATGTCGGCGGGCACGATTGCATCCCACTCATCGTGGCCGCCGGCGCAGTTTTCCTATGCCATTCTGACCATGACACCCATCGCGGTGTGTTATCTGCTTGAAGGCAGCGAGCTCTGGATCCTCGGGCTGATGTGTCTGATTTATCTTGTCAATGTGCTTGCCTTCGCGCGCCAGCTCAGCCGGACGCTGCTTGAGTCCATGCGCTTGCGGCTGGAGAATCAGGAACTGGTGCAACAGTTGCGCGAGGAGATGTCGGCTGCGGAAGTGGCACGTGCGCGTGCAGAGGACGCGAACCTGGCCAAGTCGAAATTTCTTGCAGCGGCCAGCCACGATTTGCGCCAGCCGCTGCAGGCCATGAACCTGTTCATCGAGGCGCTGCGCACCGAGAAGGACCCCGTGCGCGCTGAGCGGGCGCGCGTTGCCCTGGGCGATTCGGCGCAGGCGCTGGAGGGCTTGCTCAATGATCTGCTCGACATCTCCAGGCTGGAGGCGGGATTGTTCAGCCCAAGAATCCGGATAATTTCGCTGCAGGCGCTATTCGATGGACTGCAGCGTGAGCTGCAGCCACTGGCTGAAGAGAAAGGGATCGAGCTGGGCTTCGTCAGGACGCGCCTCAAGGTTGCGAGTGATCCCAGCATGCTGGGCCGCATCCTGCGCAACATCATCACCAATGCCATCCGTTACACGGAGCAGGGCGCAGTGCTCGTGGGCTGCCGCCGCAAAGGTGATCAGGTCGCAATTGCGCTTTGCGACACGGGCCCCGGAATCGAGCCTGAGTTTCACAAAGCCATCTTCCGCGAGTTCTATCAACTGGGAAATCCCGAGCGTGACCGCCAGAAAGGGCTGGGGCTGGGGCTCGCAATTGTCGACGGATTGTGTCGCATCCTCGATCATCCCCTTGAGCTCAAGTCCAGGGTGGGGCATGGCTCCACCTTCTCGGTTCACGTTCCGAGTGCCGCAGGGGATTTGCCCTGCCTCGATGACACCGAGGAGACAGCGTCCTCTGGCTTGCGCGGCTTCGCCGTTGTGGTGGTCGATGACGACCTGGCCATTCGCGAGGCCTTGGCTGAGGTTCTCTGCGGCTGGGGCTGCCACGTACTGACCGCCGAGAGCGCAGGGGATGCGCTTTCGCAGCTGGCCGACGCCGCCTTCTCGCCAGACGCGATCATTGCTGACTACCGGTTGCGCGAGGGGCGCTCCGGGACCGAGGCCATTGCCGGGATCAGACGCGCCCTTGGCCGCGACGTGCCGGCTGCCATTCTGACCGGCGACACCGCCCCGGAAAGGCTGCGTGAGGCCAGCGCCAGTGGCCTCCTGTTACTGCATAAGCCCGTGCAGCCGTCGCGACTGCGCGCGGTCCTTTCGCGATGGCACGCTGAAGCGGTCGGTGCGTTGCATG
Organism: Parazoarcus communis; assembly: GCF_003111665.1. Classification (NCBI taxonomy): domain Bacteria; kingdom Pseudomonadati; phylum Pseudomonadota; class Betaproteobacteria; order Rhodocyclales; family Zoogloeaceae; genus Parazoarcus; species Parazoarcus communis. The sequence continues at coordinate 3,387,324 of NZ_CP022188.1, forward strand.
AACTTGCCTGAGCGGCCGATCGACTGCGACTCGGCAAGGCGCTCTGCTGCTCTCCCTAAGCGTCATCGGTAGCGTTGGCCGTCGGCTTTCCCGAGAGTCGATGGGCAGAACCGGGCCTGTCGGTGCCGGCGCACATCGAGCGGGATTCCCGCCGCAAACAGTTCATTCCGGAAAACGATGTCGCGATGAAACTGCCCCTGACCCTGAATCCCAGTGTCGGTGCGGCATCGCAGGGTTCTGCATTGGTGTTCTAGTCCTTGGGCATTATTGACGCACCCGATCCGCGTGAAGAATATGCCGCCAGATGGATCGGCGCCGAGCGACTGGAGTAACGAAGATTTGTTCAACTCGCGCTGTCCTTGTGTCGCAGCTCTGTACTAAACAAAGGACTCCCTACGATGATTTCACGCGCAAAAATCGCTGCGGCAGTGCTAGGTGCCGCGAGCCTGCTCGCAAGCTCCTCCGCTCTGGCCACTTTGATCTACGATGAGGCAGTCAGTGGCGACTTCAGCGCTGCTCCCTCGTCGCCCACGGCTCTTGGCTCGCTCGCGGTCGGCACCAGTACGGTGTTCGGCAGCTTGGTCAACACCTCCCCAAGCGACGAAGACGGGATCGATGTTTTCGGCTTCGTGGTGGCGGCTGGCACCGAGGTGTCAAAGATCCTGTTCAGCTTCAATGCGAGTTCCTATCCCGGTGGTGCCAACGTCTACCTCGTCAGCGGGCCGGGCAGCGCGGGTACGACCCTGGGATCACTGAATACGTCGGGTGCGAGTGTTACGAGTGGCGACGATCTGTTCACGAACGCCATTTTCGGCTTTGGCGGGCCGCTCACCGCGGGCACATACACCTTCGACCTGCGTGGTTTCGGTTCGGGCATGGGGCTCGATAGCTACAGCATGGACTTCGTCGTTGCGGATCTGAACGCGCCCCACACTGTTCCCGAGCCGTCTTCTGTGTTGCTCGTGGGTTTGGGCGTGCTGGGGTTGTCAGCGGCAAGGACGCGCCGTCGCCGCAGTGGTGCCGGCACGCTGGCCTGCTGAGCGCAGCCGCCGTCACATTGTCCTGCAGCGCCACCCGGGCGAGAGCGACGTATTCTCAGCCTTCGCTGCTGGCGGGTGGGCCGCCGGTCGGGGGGGCGGATGCTCGTCGGCTGTGCGGCCGTTTCGAAAACCCGCTCGCTGCTGCCCCTGCCTTCAGTAACGCACGCCGTCCGGCGGCGTGAACGAGTCGATGGCGTTGAGGTAGGCCGCGCGTGCGAAGGCGCTCGGGTCGGGCGAGTTGTGCTGGCTCATCGAACCCTTCAGTTGCGCGACCGAGTCGTATTCCCGCTCTTCGAGCCAGCGGCCGATGCCTTGCAGCACTTCGCGCAGGGCCTGCGGGCCACGCTGCAGCAGAGCGCTGGCAAGATGCACCACGTCCGCACCGGCGAGCAGCATCTTGAGGGCATCGTCCGCGCTATGCACGCCGCCGGTGGCCGCCAGCGACACGCCTGTGCGGCCACGCAGAATGGCGATCCAGCGCATTGTGAGCAAGGCGTCGGCGGAGCTTGAAAGCTGCACGCGGTCGACCACCGTGAGTGTCTCGAGGTCGATGTCCGGCTGGAAGAAGCGGTTGAACATTGAAACGCCCGCGGCACCGGCCTGTTCTGCCTGCTGCACAAAATGCGGTAGCGAGGAGAAGAAAGGCGACAGCTTCATGCTGATCGGCACGTTCACGACGGCTTTCAGGGATTGCAGCAGCGAGAGGTAGCGGTGTTCAGTCTCGGCCGCGGTGACACCCGGATCGCTGGGCATGTACCAGGCATTCAGCTCGAGCGCATCCGCACCCGCGGCCTGCATCTCTTTGCCCAGTTCCACCCAGCCACCGGCCGATGAGCCGTTAAGGCTTGCGACCACCGGGATGGAGAGGCGGGACTTCAGTCGCTGGATCTGTTCCAGATACGTGTCCAGCCGGCTCTGATAATCATGACCGGCGGGCAGGTGTCCCGCCGATTCGCCGAAGGCGTCGGGGTTGAGCAGAAAGCGGTCCATCATCTGCTCGTCACGCTTTACGTCCTCCTCGAACAGCGAATGCATGACGACGGCTGCAGCGCCGGCGTCTTCGAGGTGCAGCATCGCATCCAGATCGTGGCTGAGCGGCGTGGAGGAGGGCACGAGCGGATTCTTCAGCGCCAGGCCCAGATAGGTGGTGGATAGATCAGGCATCGGGCGTTTCCTTGGTTGCGGCAGCGTCTTTGGCAGTTTCGTCGAGGGCCACCTCGGGCAGCACCATTTCGGAGAGTTCCACGTATTCCTGATGGCGCAGGCGCGCGTCCTTGCCGGCCTGCGCGATGAAGCTGGCCGAGGCCTGTGGATTGATCCGCTCGAGCACGGTGAATCGTGCTTCGGTGCGGGCGAAATCGCCGAACGGAATGCTCGGTGCGGCGCTATCGACCGACAAGGGGTTCTTGCCGCGCTCGCGCTGGCGTGGGTCATAGCGCAGCAGCGGCCAGTGTCCGGACTTGACCGCGAGGTCCTGCTGGCGATGGTTGTGCTGCATGTCCACGCCGTGGGCGATGCACGGGCTGTAGGCGATGATGATCGATACCCCGGGATAGCTCTCGGCCTCGATGAAGGCCTTGAGCGTATGCACGTCCTTGGCCCCGTAGGCGACCTGGGCGACGTAGACGTTCTCGTAGTCCATGGCGATCCGGGCGAGATCCTTCTTGCGGTTCGGTTTTCCGCCCGCGGCAAACTTGGCCACCGCGCCGCGCGGCGTCGCCTTGGAGTTCTGGCCACCGGTGTTGGAATAGACCTCGGTGTCGAGCACCAGGATATTGACGTTCTCGCCCGAAGCCAGCACATGGTCGAGGCCGCCGAAACCGATGTCGTATGCCCAGCCGTCGCCGCCGATAATCCACACACTGCGGCGGATAAGATAGTCGGCGATCGTTGCCAGCGCCTCGGCGGCAGGCGTGGCAAGCTCAGACAGTTGCGCCTTGAGCGCGGCGACGCGTTGGCGCTGCTCATGAATGCCGGCTTCGTCTTCCTGGTCGGCCTCCAGCACGGACCGAACCAGTTCCTCACCGAGAGCCGGCGTCATCTCCCGCAACTTTACCTGTGCGGCCTTGGCCAGCTGGTCGGTTGCCAGGCGCATGCCGAGGCCGAATTCGGCGTTGTCCTCGAACAGCGAGTTGCTCCATGCCGGGCCCCTGCCTTCGGCGTTGGTGGTGTAGGGCGTGGTGGGCAGGTTGCCGCCGTAGATCGACGAACAGCCGGTGGCGTTTGCCACCATCATGCGGTCGCCGAAGAGTTGCGTGGCGAGGCGGATATAGGGTGTTTCGCCACAGCCCACGCAGGCCCCCGAAAACTCGAACAATGGTGTCAGCAGCATCGAGCCCGGTACCGTGGTGCGCTTGGCCAGCTTGCGGTCATAGTCGGGCAGTTTGACGAAGAAGTCCCAGTTCTCCGCTTCGCGCTCGCGCAGCGGGGCCTGCTCGGCCATGTTGATCGCCTTGCGCGAGACGTTCGACTTGTCGCGGATCGGGCAGATATCGACACACAGCGTGCAGCCGGTGCAGTCCTCCGGCGCGACCTGGTAGGTCATCTTCCAGCCGCTCGGGTAGTCCTTACTGCGGATCGCCATCTGCTTGAAGGTCGAGGGCGCCCCGGTGGCGAGCTCCGCCGGGTAGGCCTTGACGCGGATCGCAGCGTGAGGGCACACGAACACGCACTTGCCGCACTGCGTGCACAGGTCGCTCTCGACGACCGGAATCTGCAGCGCGAGGTTGCGCTTCTCGTAGCGGGCAGTGCCGGTCGGCCAGGTGCCGTCGGCGGGAAACAGCGACACCGGCAGCGCATCGCCCTTGCCGGCGATCAACGGCAGGGTCAGCCTGCGTACAAACTCGGATGCCTGCGGTTCGCTGCGCGCCTGGGTACTGCTCGCAGCGCTGTCATGGGTCTGCGGCAGCGCCACTTCGTGCAGGCAGGCCAGGGTCATGTCGATGGCGCGGTAGTTCAGTTCGGCAATGCGACGCCCCTTGCGACCGTATGTCTTTTCCACCGCGTGCTTGATCGCGGCAATGGCTTCGTCCTGAGGCAGAATTCCCGAAATTGCAAAGAAGCAGGTCTGCATCACGGTGTTGATGCGCCGCCCCATGCCGGCGTCCTGCGCCACCTGATAGGCGTCGATCACATGCAGGTGGATGCGCTTGTCGATCAGCTGTCGCTGCATCGTGGCGGGCAGCGTTTCCCAAACCCTGTCCGGGGCTATCGGCGTGTTGAGCAGAAACACGGCGCCCGGCGCGGCGTGCGACAGCAGGTCGTGCGTTTCGAGAAAGAGCGGCTGATGGCAGGCCACGAACTTCGCATCGCCCGCGCCAGTGAGGTAGGTCGAACGGATCGGTTGGGTGCCGAATCGCAGGTGCGACACCGTCATCGCACCCGATTTCTTGGAGTCGTAGACGAAGTAGCCCTGTGCGTTGAGCTCGGTCTCGTCACCGATAATCTTGATCGAGTTCTTGTTGGCCGAAACCGTGCCGTCTGACCCGAGGCCGTAGAACACCGCGCCGAAGGTTTCGCGCACTGCGTCGGTGCGAAAGCCAGGGTCGTAAGGCAGCGACAGATGGGTGACATCGTCCTGAATGCCGACGGTGAAGCGTCGTTTCGGGCTCGGCTCGTCAAGGGCGGCCAACACCGAACATACCATCGCCGGATTGAATTCCTTGGAGGCCAGCCCATAGCGGCCGCCGGTGACCTTGGGCAAACGGGCAAACCGTGGCGCCTCGCCGGAGGCGTTCTCGGCCAGTGCCACCATCACGTCCTTGTACAAGGGTTCGCCCTCGGCGCCCGGCTCCTTGCAGCGGTCGAGCACCGCGATCGCGCGGGTTGTGGCGGGCAGGGCGGCAACCAGCGCTTCGGGTGCAAGGGGACGGAACAGGCGCACCTTAAGCAAGCCGACCTTTTCGCCCAGCCGATTCAGGTGCTCGACGGTTTCCTGTGCGGTTTCAGCGCCGGAGCCCATGAGCACGATCACGCGCTCGGCATCAGGCGCACCGACGTAGTCGAACAGCTTGTATTCGCGTCCGGTCGCCGCGGCGAACTGATCCATGCAGGCCTGCACGACGGCAGGGAAGGCATCGAACCACGGGTTACGGGCTTCGCAGGCCTGGAAGAACACATCGGGGTTCTGCGAACTGCCGCGCAGGACCGGGTGTTCCGGCGACAGCGCACGCTCGCGCTGGGCGGTGATGCGGTCCTGCGGCAACATGTCGCGCAGCAGCGCATCCTCGACCGGAATGATCTTTGCAACTTCGTGCGAGGTGCGGAAACCGTCAAAGAAGTGCAGCACCGGGATGCGTCCGGTGAGGCTGGCTGCCGAGGCAATCACCGCCATGTCCTGCGCTTCCTGAACCGAGTTCGAGGCCAGCAGCGCGAAGCCGGTGCCGCGCGTCGCCATCACGTCCGAGTGGTCGCCGAAAATCGACAGCGCATGTGTTGCCACCGCCCGTGCCGCGACATGAAAGACCGTCGGTGTGAGTTCGCCGGCGATCTTGTACATGTTGGGGATCATCAGCAGCAGGCCCTGCGAGGCGGTGAAGGTCGTCGCGAGTGCGCCGCCCTGCAAGGCGCCATGCACCGTGCCGGCCGCCCCCCCCTCCGACTGCAGTTCGACGACACGGGGAACGCAGCCCCAGACGTTGGTCTTGCCCTGTGACGCCCACTCGTCAGACAGCTCACCCATGCCTGACGAAGGGGTAATCGGATAGATGGCGATCACTTCCGAAACGCGATACGCCACATTGGCAACGGCTTCGTTGCCGTCGATGGTTAGCATGAGGTTCATGTCAAATCCAGCCCTGAAGAGTGCGCGGCGTGCTCGCGTGGAAGTGTTCGCGCCGTGAATGCTGCGTCGCAGCAACACCATTCTACGAGGATTCCAGATCCCGGTCTGGTTCAAATGTCATTGAACGGAGACTGTTTCGGAAGAGAGCTCAATGCCGGATGTGGGATTGGCGCTGAGCCGGGCTGATCTGCTCCGGGCTTTTCTGACCCGTCAAAATTGAGAGGATGGCTTCCAAAGAGATGAGGAAGTCATTCGCGAAGGTCCGGAGCAGGTCAGAACCACCAACGGAACATCAGCCAGCGCGGTCATTGATTTGAGGCGGGATGATCTGAGGCCGGAAAATGTCAGTTCGCCACCTGGCGGCGTACGGACCGGTCAGCTCACCCGGACCTCGACCTCCATCCCCGCAAACGCGTCAGCCGCGCCAACATAGGTGCCCGACACCGGCATCAACTGCTTGATGTCACGGGCAACGGCGACTGGAACCAGGTTGAAGCCGCCAATACTGCGATTGGTCGGATCGAAGTTGATCCAGCCGGCCCCAGGTACATAGACTTCTGCCCATGCGTGGGTGGAGCCGGACCCCGCGGAACCCGTCGCAGTGTTTTGCGGATCGTACAGATAGCCGGACACGATCCGGGCGCCCATGTCCAGGCTGCGCACCGCCTCGACGAACAATACTGCGAAGTCGCGGCACGAACCCCTCCCGCGGTCGAGCGATTCGGTTGGCGTCTGGGTGCCTTCGCTTTCGCGCACCTCGTACTGCAAGGCTTCGGCCACGCCGTGGCTGATTGCCTTCAGCAATTCCAGCGTATCGGGTGCGACGCCCCGCACGAATGACCGGGCCCACTTCTGCAGGCGCCCCATCGGATCAAGGTACTGCTGGATCGCGAGAGCGCCCAGATCAGCGCGATCATCGTTCGAATAGAAGAAGGGAAAATTGAGGGCTGACGCCGCAATATTGAAGATCGGCCAGGGGTTGCCGGTGAGGGCCAGTTCGACCGTGCTTTCGATCCGCAATGTGTCGGTCTGGCCGGCGAACGACGCCGTCGCGACAGCATTGCCCGAGACATCGTGCGCCCACGCGATCGTCGCGTCGGGAGATACCTTCAAGTCGTGCGACATGAGCTGCAGTTCACGACTTTCCCTTGGACGCAGCATCAGCCGATGCGGATTCAGACTGACCGCGTTGCGATAGTGATAGACCGTTGTATGACTGATTTGGATTCGGGTCACGGTGGCGCAGGGCTCCTGAAGAACGTCCAGACTAACACTTTATGTGGAAGCGGGCCGGAGACAAGCGCGTCCAGCAGGGTCTTCGTTCAGGGTTCTCCTGGATATGCGAAAGACAGTTTCTGCCGTCGATGTGTTCCTCGATTTCGAGGCCGCTCATCAGGCAGAATACGCGCTTGATGACGGGGCAGGGCAATGTCTTTCGATCCGATAGGCCTTGAGCTGTTTATTCGGGTGGCTACCCTGGGTATCGATGCAACACCGATGGAAGGCATCGAGGTCAAGGTGCGGGACGCGGAGTCCGGTCTGCCCGAAAAGGGCTATTCAGCCGACTACATGAAATTCGTCACCAAGTTCGGCCAGGCGCAATGATTGGCAGCGGCTGACACGGCGCGCACGTTTTCTCGGCGCTCCGCACGTCAGTCTGCGGGTGAGCCCCACTCCTGAAGAAATCTGGCGACGAAGTCCTGCATGTATTGCGTGCGCTCCTCGGCGAGCGCGCGGCCGCTGCTGGTGTTCATGCGATCCTTGAGGAGGAAGAGCTTCTCGTAGAAGTGGTTGAGGCTCGTCCCTTTTGCCGCCTTGTAGGCTTCAGCGGTGGCATGCATGACGGGCGCCTCGTCCGGGTCATACATCAGGCGCCCGGCGTGGCCGCCGTAGGCAAAGCAGCGCGCGATGCCGATTGCCCCGATGGCGTCGAGGCGGTCGGCATCCTGCACGCACTTGCCTTCGAGGGTCTTCATTGCGGTATGGACGCCCGCACCCTTGAATGAGATCGTCGCAACAATGTCCGTGACCCGATCGATCACGTCCTGCGTCGCGCCCTCCTGCCGCAGCAGGCGCGCGGCCTCGATGGGGCCCTTGGTGTCATCGCCGTCGTGAAATTTCCAGTCCGCGATGTCGTGGACCAGCGCGGCCAGCTCCGCCATGTCCACGTCCGCACCTTCTTGCGCAGCGATCTGCCGCGCGAGTTTTCTGACCCGGTTGATGTGGTGCCAGTCGTGGCCGGAGCTTTCGTCCGCGAATTTTGACTTGATGTGTTCGGCGACGCGCTCGACGAGCCTGCGTTGGGGTGTGTTCATGCTTGGGAGGAGTCCGGATCGGTCAGTAGTTCAGTGCTGCGCGGATAATACCAAGCGGAGCCACCCTGGCCAGCACCCGTCTGCAGACGGATTCCCTGACAACCGGGGGCGGCCAATGCGCATCGGGTGTCACACTAGTCCTGACGTAGCGCGCCGGCCAGGGTGACGGGCAGCAGGAAAGATGTTTTCTCCACCACCCGCGTTTCGGGGGCTTCGAGGTCCTGAATCGTGAAACGGATCTGCTGGCTGCCGCGCAGGGACGAATCTGCCGCGCCGGACACGCTCACCGACAGGCTTGTGATGCTGCCCGCTGCTGCGTCGAAAGTGTCGCTGCTTTCCAGACGGATGTCCGCCGGGCCGTCAACCTGTACGCGAAGGCGGCGGGGCTGCTCAAGCATGTTGGCGATCTTCAGGATGTAGTCGTTCTCGATTCGCCCCGCATCATCCAGTCGCATCAGGGCGTGCCGGTCGCGCAGGATATCCACCGCAAGCGGGGTGCGTTCGATCAGCATCCACACGCCGGTCGCTGCGAAGAGCACAAGCGCGGCCAGGTAGACCTGGACCCGGGGACGGAGCAGGGTGGGGCGCGGGGTGGCCTTCGGTGCGGACAACTCGCGTTCTGTTGCGAAGCGGATCAGGCCCTTGGGTGCGCCGATCCGTGTCATGACCTCATCGCAGGCGTCGATGCACAGCCCGCAGTTGATGCAGGCATATTGCAGGCCCTCGCGGATGTCGATTCCAGTCGGGCACACCTGAACACATACGCCGCAGTCGACACAGTCGCCCTGAGGTGCGCGCTCGGGCTGGCGCCTGGAAAGTGTTCCGCGTGGTTCGCCGCGCAGCACGTCATAGCTGACATTGCGGGTGTCGGGGTCGCCCATCACCCCCTGGAAGCGCGAGTAGGGACACATGTGCATGCACACCATCTCACGTGCGAACCCGGCCAGCAGGTAGGTGAATGCGGCATAGAAGAACACCCAGAACCCCTCCCATGGGCCGAGTTCGGCCGGCAGGCGCGCGAGCAGGTCGCGAATCGGGGTGAAGTAGCCGACAAAGGTGATCGCCGTCCACAACGCAATCGAAAGCCAGATCACGTGCTTGGTGGCCTTGATCGCAAATTTGAGCAGGCCGGGCGGGGACTGGTCCAGTCGCATCCGTGCCAGGTGGTCGCCCTCCACCCTGGTCTCGACCCAGCGAAAGATGGCGGTGTAGACGGTTTGCGGGCAGGCAAAACCGCAGAACACCCGCCCGGCCAGTGCCGTGGCGAAGAAAAGGCCGGTTGCGGCGACGATCAGCATCACCGCGAGCAGCATCGCGTCCTGCGGCCAGAGGACGAGGCCGAACAGGTGGAACTTGCGTTCTTCGATGTCAAACAGGACCGCCTGTTGGCCGCCCCATTCCAGCCAGCACAGACCGTAGAAAATGATCTGCGTGATCCACACCATGGACCAGCGCAAGGTGTTGTATCGGCCGGCGGTGGTGCGAGGGTGGATCTTCCCGGTCTTGTTGTAGAACTCGATCCGGGCGCCTTGGGCTTTGTTGACGCGCGCGTGCATGAGGGCTTTCTCCGTTGCGACCCGAATCACCTTCAAAATGAGGTGTTCCGGGCAGTGGCGCGAGTAAACCATCGGGCTGGCGAGCGTTACAGTCTCAGATTGTCGCTAAATTGACCATAACAGTTTGGAGAGGCTGCATCGGGTGGAAGCGAGCGGGGCCGGATGTGCCGGAACCCGGGTCAGCGCTTGATCAGTTGCCCCAGCTTCATCACCGCTGCCTCCACACTTTCCGACCAGGGATGGCCGAAGTTGAGCCGGATGCAGTTTCGGTAGGCCTGTTTGGCCGAGAACAGCGGGCCGGGAGCGATGCTGATGCCGGCGTCGAGCGCGTCGCGATGCAGGGCGAGGGCATCGACGTCGTCCGGCAACGCGACCCACATGAAGTAGCCCCCGCGCGGCCGGGTGATGCGCGTGCCGGGCGGAAAGTGGCGGTCGAGCGCGGTCGCCATCTGCACTTCCTGCATCTCAAGGGCTGAGCGCAGTCGGCGCAGGTGGGTGTCGAACGCGCCCTGTTTCAGAAAAACGGCAATCGCGATCTGCACCGGGATTGTCGTCGCAAGGCTGGCGGAGAACTTCAGGCGCTGGATCTTCTGCGCAAAGCGGCCGGCAGCGACCCAGCCCACGCGGTAACCGGGCGCAAGGCATTTCGAAAACCCCGACACATGCAACACCAGGCCGTCGCTATCGAGCGCCTTGGTTGCCAGCGGCGCCTCACGCCCGAAATAGAGTTCGGCATAGGTGTCGTCTTCGATCAGTGGCACCGCGTGGCGACGCAGCAGCGCGATCAAGGCCTTGCGCGAGTCGTCAGGGACCAGGCTTCCCATGGGGTTCTGGAAGTTGAGCATCAGCAGGCAGGCTTTCACCGGATGATGGCGCAGGGCTTCTTCGAGCGCGCCAAGGCTTACGCCCGTGCGCGGATGGGTGGGAATCTCGATCGCGCGCAGGCCACGGCGTTCGATCATCTGCAGACTGGCATGGAAGGTCGGGGATTCGATGGCGACGAGGTCGCCGGGCGAGGTCGTCGCTTCAAGGCAGAGATTCAACGCCTCCATTGCGCCGTTGGTGATGACGATCTCGCTCGGCTGCAATGATGCGCCACGGGACAGGTAGCGCAGTGCGATCTGACGTCGCAACTCCTCATTGCCCGGCGGCAGATCGGTCACCGTCGCACGCGGATTCATGTGACGTGCAGCCGCCGCAAGGAAACGCCCCAGCTTGTCCAGCGGGTACAGGTCGGGACTCGCGAAGCTCGAACCCAGCGGCACCACGGATGGATCCTTCACCGATTCGAGAATCTCGAAGATGAAGTCGCTGACCTCGAGCTTGGTCGCAGCGCCTGCTGGCCGCGTGATCTCCGGTTCCGGCAGCCCTGTGAGCAATCTTGGCCGCACGTAATAGCCCGACTGCGGGCGGGCCTCGATCAGGCCGCGACTCTCCAGCAGATAGTAGGCCTTGAGAATGGTCGACGGGCTCAGGCGTTGCGACTTGCAGGCACTTCGCACCGACGGCAGGCGGTCGCCGACCCGAAGCACGCCGTCGGCGATGCGCCTTTCGATGTCGAATGCGAGCTGTTCGTACAGGTTCATGGGTGGTGCGCTGCGTGAATATTGCTGATGCGTCAATGCGTCTGAGAATTGTGGCGCCGGGTCTTCGCCTGACGCATCGTGAGTAAAACGATTCCCCAAGCCAAAGTCGGGCACCGATAATAGTCCCATGAAACGAATCGACTTCAACTCGATGGCCTACTTCGTGGCCGTATGCGAGACCGGCGCCATTGCCAAGGCGGCAGAGCGCGAGCATATCGTGGCGTCCGCAATCAGCAAGCGGCTGGCAGAGCTGGAGGCGGATTTTGGTGTTCCCCTGCTCGAACGCGGCGCGCGCGGCGTGAAGCCCACTGCCGCCGGGGAGGCGCTGCTGTTTCACGCGCGCACGGTGTTACGCAGCGTCGACCGGCTGCATGCAGAGCTTTCGGAGTATGCGCAGGGTGTGCGTGGCCATGTCCGCATGCATGCAAACATCTCTGCGGTGGTCGAGTTTCTGCCCGAAGATCTGCGCGTTTTCATGGCAAACAATGAAGGCATCAAGATCGATCTGCAGGAACACCTGAGCGCCGACATCCTGCGCGCAGTGGAGGAGGGGCGCACGGATCTCGGGGTTGTCTCCGCGAGTGACGAGGTCGAAGGGCTCGAATACTTCCCCTACCGTCAGGACGAACTCGTGCTCGTCGTTCGTCCGGATCACCCGCTGGCGGCGATGCGCGAAACCGGATTCGCCGCCAGCCTGGCTTATGACCATGTCGGCCTGAGCCAGAACAGTTCGCTCTACACCTTGCTCGAGCACGCAGCCGCCGAGGCTGGCCTGACCCGAAGACTGCGGATTCATGTCACATCCTTTGATGCGCTGTGCCGGATGGTGGATGTGGGTCTTGGGGTCGGCGTTGTGCCGCGCCGGGTCGGCAACTTCTTCGCGTCCGCGCTCGGCCTCAGGCTCGTCGGCCTCACCGACGTATGGGCAAAGCGAAACCTCCACATCGTCGTGCGCGATGTCGCCAGTCTGCCCGCCGCCGCGCGGCTGCTGCTCGATCACCTAGTGCGGGCCGACGCCGAGGTTGCCGTGTCGGCCGAGGGCTGACCGGCAGCTGTACCGCGCAATTGACGTCGGAAACGCCGTTTCAGCGTCTGCGCGAGTTGTACGAAGGCCTTGCTCAGCGAGCGGTTGTGCCAAAGTCGAACGCAAGGGCAGGTAATCCAGTTGCCTTGCGCACTTGCGTGCTTGGCAAGGCGAGGCTGCTGCGGATTTCCGCAGATGACCCAAAGCAGAAGCTACCGGGCACTTCAAAAATCAAACGACTCTGACCCCTTTGACTCCTTTGATCCCACGAAAGCTAAAGCTCAATGTGCTAGCTCAGGGGCGCGGAGCCGGCTTGCTAGTGAGCGTCCCACTGGAGCACCTGTTATATCAAGATTCATCCGCCTTGCCTTGGATGAGGTTTAAAGCACTACGGTAAATGAAGGGTACCCAGAATGACGGAGCATCTTTGGTGCCCCTTGCTTCAAAGAAACCGATTTCTGTAAGACGACGTGCAAGCGTACGAGTTTCTTCATTGTCCGTTCCCCAGATTCCTGAGAGAGTGGATAAGGTTTGTTCTGATTTTTCACCGTTCAGTTTCATCAGATAATCACGCATGTTGGGGTATTCAGCTAGCAGGGTTTGCTCGAATCTAACCTTGGATACTGTAGGCAGTGCTTCTTTGAACGATGACCGGTCAAATAGCTGATCATCAACTGGTTCATCTTCGCCTCTTTCAAGCTTCTTTATTTGGAGCTCCTTTGCCACTTCGAGGAGATGTATGACCTCACGCGGAACACTATGTCCAGAAGAGTCGGTAGTTCGAGAAAGTATCCAATTGAAAGTGTCTGGGTTTTTTCCAGTGTCAACCTGGCGTGGTGCTAGCCGGTAAAATAGCTCATTCTGCTTGGTGTAATCAGATTTAATGTCTCCTGGATCTATTCCAGCATATTCCGTCAAGGCTTCGTTGCTCAATAATCTAAGCATAATTAGATTCAGCAAACTCTCTTCGCTCCATCTTATGTGGACGGCCTTCGTAATGTGGCTGGCTTCAGTAAACCCTCCGGAAGTTATTCGCTGCCAAATATCATCCCTCACAAAAATTTTGAGCCGTATCCTATCGTAGGCCTTGATGTCGTTGTAAGCGCGGAAAAGAGCGCGAAGCGCATTTCTTTCAAGCTCTAATGAATCTGCGAAAGCAACATCTAATCGGTCGAACAATAACCAAACACTTAAGTCTTCTTGCTTCAGTGCGTGATTGGCTACCTCAAAAAGTTCCTCTACAGGAATATCTCCTAAGTTTTGTTCTTCAGATTTTTCCGAAAATTCTGTTTTTCTTGTGAATGTCGGTGTTCCTGTTGCAGGGTCAATTGTTAGTGCATATTCGATAGCTTTCGTATCTCGTTCCAACCAAGCTCTAAAGTAAGTTGTGACGGATCTAAACAAAACAGATAGGGAGTCAGCTGCCGGAAGCAACCCAACTTTCTCTAAAGCTTTAATTAGAGATTTGGAGTGTTCGTTGCTTACATCATACTCACGAAGAGCTTTTGCAATTATGCTAAGGCTATAAATCTTCCAAAGATACACGAAGGAGAGTTCCGATGGTGGAGGGGCGGCGACAATTGCTCGGAACACCGTAGCTCCACGTACGTTCTCGGCTGACGCTAGAAGTACGCCCTTGTCAAAAAGCTCACCGTCCTTCTTATTTAGCAGCGTGTAGAGAGCGCTTTTACCCGACCCTTTTGGACCATACACCACATCGATATTTCCATCGATCATCTGGTGCCACTGATCGGTTTTGACGAAGTAGCGCTCAAGGTGGTCTGATTCCTCTTCAGCTACGCGTTCGCCAATTTCAATTCTCTTTAGCGCATCTAGCTTACTTGTCATTCAATAGCTCCAGATAGTTATTCGGGGAATCTATTTAAAGATAACGTAAAATTGTGTTGCATGCCGTTTCTGGCGCGTCCATCTCGAAAGTCATGTTAGATTTCTCTGCCCTCAGAAAGCATCTTTGCAGAGCGCTCTCAAGAGGTTTGGAGAAATTGATGACTTGAGGGTCTTGTTTCTTGAGAGATAATTAAGGGTTTTCAGATTATTGATGAGCATGGGCGGGCTGGATTAAAACTCGCTGAACGGATAATTAGACTTGAACTCATTACCGAATGTCGAAAAGTCGTTCCAGATCGACTTCGAGATGAACTCATCTCCGTACGTTCCAAATTCATTGAAGATGGATCGGCTCTCGAAGCCACTGGCGACTTTTCCACAAAAAGTGTTGCTGCTGTCTTGTGCGATGATCACAGCCCCATTGAGGATGTCACAGGCTTCTTCAGTTCAGCAGTATTTCCGAAGAGGCATGGAGATCCCGCTATTGCCTTGGTGGCTCGTTCGATGTTCAGTCGCGTCATATGAGAAACTCGACGTGGAGATGACCGGCGCTGGGCGGCTTTGTCGCACAGCGCTCTTTAGAGCGCAGTGTTAGGCAATGGCGAGACAATGTGCGTTCACAATCAGTTAGCTAAATCCAATATTGCCTTTTCAAGAGCACCAGTAGAATGGCAAATAATGGTCTCCACTTTTTGCCCATTGGTAACCATATTCTCCGTTGCGCCTTTTGTGACTGCGCTCAATTCGATGTTTTGGGTTGGAAGTGTTTGTCGTCCAACCTCATGCCCCATTGCATGAAGATTAACTAAGGCACCATTGATCTTTATATGGACAACGGACTTAGTGTTTACCGTTAAGCGAGTGCCCGTATCTTCTGGTGCAACATATACATTCGCCCTTCCTTCAAGTTTCGCCGTTCGGATGAGAAGGAAAGACTGGCTAACGGATGGGTGCGGCTGAGTGTTTGAGGCGACTTTATACGTAACTATATTGTCCGCTGTTCCGTACTCATAAGTTTCAGTCGTTTTGCCGTCAAAGTATGTTCTTCTGGTTCTGCCGCAATCAATGTAATCCTGTGGCTTGTCAGATGAAAAACTTAGATTAATTATTCGAGATTCTTTGTCTATGTTATTTATCGCAAAGAAACTTGACGCCATATTTTTTACCAGTTTGTCCCAAACATTGGTTTGTGAATTATTCACAAACTTTTCGGCTACGAACTTTGGTGTCTGAGGGTTAGTGTGATCTGCTGTAGATACACCCTTTGTAGCGCAACCAGTAAGGATCGCTGCTGATACTGCTGAGAGAAAAAGGACTGATTTCATCGGACTACCCATCTATTGGAAGTAACTGCTTGGTGAATAATGCCAGGTGGCTAGATTTGTTTTAGGGGAAACAGAAGTGCTGAAAAAAAATGGGACTTGCAACATTGTCTCCGTGGTATGGGCGAGCCCCATTTGGTTGCTGATGATTCGAAAGTTATGGCTTATGATTTAGCAGTTCCGGCGCGCCATGAAAACCAGCGCCGGATCCTTGCCGCCCTTCCGCTCGGTCAAAGATCTAAGCCGGTTGCGGGAGCGTCCGGGGTATCAGCGCGATAGCTTACGGACAGAGCAGGTGTATGTCCATTGGGTACGAGCGTTTATGGGCTTCCACGGCACGGTGCACCCGGCACAACTGGGTGGTGCTGCCGTCGAGGCTTATCTTTCGTGGCTCGTCGGCGAGCGCGGGTGTCTGCGTCGACGCATCGTCAGGCCTTGGCAGCACTGCTTTACGTCTATGGCAAGGTGATCTGCGGCCCCAGCGTTCTCGACTTCAATGACGTGGAACAGCGGAATCGCAATAGCCATCTCCAAATGAGATGGCTGGCATGGCAATTGACCGTTATTCAGGCTTTCCCATCTCTGCAAGTATTGCGTCACCGCAATGGATCGCATGACCTGGAGCAACGAGAATGGGAAAGACCCTCTACGAAAAAGTGTGGGATGCGCATGTCGTCAAGCAAGGCGACGACGGCAGCTGCCTGATCTACATTGATCGTCACATCATGCACGAGGTGACCAGCCCGCAGGCCTTCGAAGGTTTGAAGCTGGCTGGGCGCAAGGTGTGGCGGACGAGCAGCGTGATTGCCACGCCGGACCACAATGTGCCGACCACCGAGCGCTCGAAGGGCATCGCGGACGAGATCTCGGCGCTTCAGGTGTCGACGCTGGTCGGCAACTGTGCCGACCACGGGATTCCCTTCTTCAGTCTGGAAGACAGGCGCCAGGGCATCGTGCATGTGGTCGGGCCGGAGCAGGGCGCAACCCTGCCGGGCACGACCATCGTTTGCGGCGATTCGCACACCAGCACGCATGGCGCGTTTGGCGCGCTGGCTTTTGGCATCGGCACGTCCGACGTTGAACACGTGATGGCGACGCAGTGCATGCTGATGAAGAAATCCCGCAACATGCTGGTCCGGGTGGAGGGCACGCCGGCCTCGGGCGTGACCGCCAAGGACATCGTGCTCCACGTCATCGGCGTCATCGGCACGGCGGGCGGGAGCGGTCACACCATTGAATTTGCCGGGAGTGCAATCCGGGGCTTGTCGATGGAAGGGCGCATGACCGTGTGCAACATGGCAATCGAGGCGGGTGCCCGCGCCGGCATGATCGCGGTGGACGATACGACCATCGACTATCTGAAAGGCCGTCCCTATGCCCCGGCTGGCGCGGACTGGGATGCGGCGGTGGTGTCGTGGCGCGGTTTGCATTCTGATCCGGACGCGGTGTTCGACCGCGTTGTCGAGATCGATGCCTCGACAATCGAACCCCAGGTGAGCTGGGGTACGTCGCCGGAGATGGTGTTGCCCGTCAGCGGGCGGATTCCCGACCCGGCCGCCGAGCGCGATCCGGGCAGGCGCGAAGCCATGGAGCGTGCGTTGAACTACATGGGGCTCGAGGCCAACACTCCGATCGCCGACATCGCGATCGACAAGGTCTTCATCGGCTCGTGCACGAACTCCCGCATCGAGGATCTGCGCGCCGCGGCCCGTGTGGTCGAAGGTCGCCGGGTTGCGGCCAATGTCTCGCTGGCGATGGTGGTGCCGGGCTCCGGGCTGGTGAAGGCGCAGGCGGAACAGGAAGGGCTGGACAGAATCTTTGTGGCCGCCGGTTTCGAGTGGCGCGAGCCGGGCTGTTCGATGTGCCTGGGGATGAACAACGATCGCCTGGTGGCGGGTGAGCGCTGCGCATCGACCTCGAACCGCAACTTCGAAGGACGCCAGGGTGCGGGTGGGCGAACCCATCTGGTGAGCCCGCAGATGGCCGCAGCAGCTGCGGTGAGCGGCCATTTCATCGACGCACGGACCCTTGGCTGAGGAGACATCATGGAAAAATTTGCTGTTCTGAACGGATTGGTCGCACCGCTCGACCGCGAGAACGTCGATACTGACGCCATCATTCCCAAGCAGTTTCTGAAGTCGATTCACCGCACCGGATTTGGTGCGTTCTGCTTCGACGAGTGGCGCTACCTCGATCGCGGCTACATCGGCATCGACCCGGCCAGCCGCGAGCTGAATCCCGCGTTCGAGCTCAACCGCGAACGTTATCAAGGTGCGAGCATCCTGCTTGCACGAAAGAACTTCGGCTGCGGCTCGTCGCGCGAGCATGCGCCGTGGGCGCTCGAGCAATACGGGATCCGGGCGATCATCGCGCCCAGCTTCGCTGATATCTTCTTCAACAACTGCTTCAAGAGCGGGCTGCTTCCCATCGTGCTGCCGGAAGCAGTGGTCGGCCGCCTGTTTGCGGAAGTCGGAGCGGAGGAGGGCTACCGCCTGACGGTTGACCTTGAGCAGCAGGCAGTGACGACCCCGTCCGGCGAGTCGATTTCCTTCGAGGTCGATCCCTTCCGCCGCCACCGTCTGCTCAATGGCCTCGACGACATCGGCGAGACCCTGCTTGAAGCGGATGCGATTGCAGCCTTCGAGCGCGGGCATCTGGCGCGCTCGCCCTGGCTCGATTACCGGCTGGCAGACTGAATCGGCTGCCGTGGCGCCCGCAGTCGGTCGTGTCCTGGCCGGCGCGGGGCCGTATACCGTGATGTGCCATAACGAACTTCAATAACAGTCATCGACGTCGCTATCTATCGTGCATCGCCAGCCGCGTGGAGAATATGCATGGGCCGATGACGGCTGCAGCGCTTCACAGATCAGATACCCCGATGGCAGGTCGTGTCACAGGGGCAGCCGGAGTCACGCTTGATCGAGATTCTCTCCATTACCAGCCCGATCTTCATCCTGATCGGGCTGGGCTACTGTGCGGTTCGGGCCGCGTTCTTTTCGCGCGCGGACATGCGCGTCCTCGGCACCTTCGTGATCAATTTCGCCTTGCCGGCGATGCTGTTCAAGGCCCTGTCGCAGCGCTCCTTTGGCGAGGTGATGAACTCGGGCTACCTGCTGGCGTATGCGCTGGGCTCGCTGTTCGCGATGAGCGTTGCAATCGTGATTGCGCTGAAGTGGCGCAAACGTGATTTCCAGAGCAGCGTCATCGTCGGCATGGGCGCATCGCTGTCGAACAGCGCCTTCATCGGCCTGCCGGTGGCGGTGCAGGTGCTGGGGCCGATTGGCTCGGTGGCGATGGCACTGTCCATGCTGGTGGAGAACCTGCTGATGCTGCCGCTGCTGCTGGTCATGGCGGACCGTTCGGATCACAAAAGCGCGAGTGTGCTGTCCATGCTGCGGGGTACGTTCGCGCGTTTGCTCAGGAACCCGATGCTGCTTGCGATTGCGATCGGTTTTGCCTTCGCCCTCTTCGGCCTGAAGTTGCCGGCGCCGCTATCCCGAGTGGTCGAGATGCTCTCGTTCGCATCGGGGCCACTGGCACTGTTCGTTATCGGCGGCAGCCTTGCCGGCATGGCGGTGAAGGGGATGATCGCCGACGTATCGCTGATCGCCGTCGCCAAGCTGGTCCTACATCCTGCGGCGGTACTGGTCGGGGTGTTGCTGATTCCGGGCATCGATCCCGTGCTGCAGGCCGCCGCGGTACTGATTGCCTGCGTGCCGATGTTCTCCATCTACGCCATCATGGGCCAGAAGTATGGCCTCGAGAGCATGTGTTCGGCGGCGCTGGTGGTGGCGACGGTGGCGTCCTTCGTCTCCATCAGCATGATCATCTGGATCATGAAGTCCGCTGGATTCATCCCTGCGCTGAGCTGAGCGCCGCCGGCCTTCTTCAGGCGGCGGGCGTGCCCTGCATCGGGATCGCATTGCCCTGATAGCCATCCCGCAACAACATGCGCATGAAGGCGTCCGCCGCCGGCGACAGTGTCGTGTTGCGTTTGCGGATGACGACGATCTTGCGCTTGATCGTCGGCCCTTTCAGCGGAATGCGGATCAGCCCCGGTCTTGCGCCGACCTCCAGCGTGGACGAAGGCAGGATCGCCGCGCCCACGCCGGCTGCGACCAGACCGATTGCGGTTGAAAGATGGCGGACTTCATAGCGGCCGGAGATGTTGATCCCGTGCTTTGCCAGCTGCACATCGAGCGCGAGCCGGTTCGCGCTCATCGTGCTGATCGCGATCAGGTCCGCCTCGTGCAGGTCGGACCAGACCACATGCTCGCGCTTGCTCAAGGGATGCTCTTCGCGGCAAAAGAACATGTAGGGGTCTTCCAGCAGCTGAAGCTCCTCGAGCTCGGGGTGGCGGTCGGTCGGGAGACCAATGCCGAGTTCTGCCTGCCCATGAAGCACCGCATCGCGCACCTCGAAGCCGCTCGCGTCGATGATGCGGATGCGGTTTCCGGGGTACTCGACGGCATAGCGACGAATCGCGACCGGCAAGGCCTGTGAGGCCATCGTCGGGATGCAGGCGATGGTGAAATTGCCTTTGCCTCGGCTCGACATGTCCTTGAGCGTGCCGACCGCCCGTGTGACCTCTCCCACGATCGACTTCGCCTGTGGCAGGAACTCCCGTCCGACCGCCGTGAGCTCCACGTAGCGGGTGGTGCGGTCGAGCAGTCGCAGGTCGAGATAGGCCTCGAGTTTCTGCAGGCGGCGGGTGAGGGCGGTCTGGGTGACATGCAGATGCTCGGCCGCTTTGCTGAACCCGCCCAGTTCTGCGATGGCGACAAAGGCCTGAATGCCGTCGAAGTCGATCTTCATCCTGCGTGTCTCCACACTAAGTAAAAACTCTACTTATGCAAGGATAGCAATAATCTTAAAATTTATTGCATTTCCGTACTTCTGCGTGGCGCCCTAACATTCATCAAAACAGGCACAGCCAACGGTGCAGGAGACAAACGGATGAAAAGCATACCTTGCGTTCTGATGAGAGGTGGGTCCTCGAAGGGCCTGTTCTTCCTCGCTCAGGATTTGCCTGCATCCGTCGCCGAGCGTGACCGGCTGCTGCTGGCCGCGATGGGGTCGCCCGATCTGCGCCAGGTTGACGGCATGGGTGGCGGCGACAGCCAGAGCAGCAAGGTGGTGATCGTCGGGCCGTCGAGCCGGCCGGACGCCGATCTTGAGCATCTGTTTGCGCAAGTGTCGGTTGCCCGCAACTTCGTCGATGTGCGGCCCAACAGCGGCAACATGCTGTCCGGCGTGGCCCCCTTCGCCATTGAAGCGGGCCTGATCGCAACGACTTCGCCGACCACCACGGTGCGCGTGCTCAACCTCAATAGCGGCAAGATCGCCGAAGTGACCGTGCACACGCCCGGCGGCAAGCTCACCTACGAAGGCAGCTGCCGGCTCGATGGCGTGCCCGGCAGCTTCGCGCCGATCGGGCTGCGCTTCCTCGACCCCGCCGGCACCCGCACCGGCGTCCTGCTGCCGACCGGCAAGGTCCGCGATGTGATCGGCGATGTCGAGGTCACCTGTATCGACTGTGCCATTCCGCTGGTCCTGGTCAAGGCCGAGGCACTGGGCAAGACAGGGCACGAGTCCAAAACGGAGCTCGATGCCGACATGGCGTTTTCCAGCCGGCTGAAAGCGATTCGCCTCGAAGCAGCCACGCTGATGGGGATCGAGGACCGCGAAAGCGTGGCCCTCCCCAAGATCGCCATCGTGGCCTCACCCCGTCATGGCGGCAGTATTGCAGCGCGCTATTTCTCACCGAAATGGTGTCACGCCACGTTCGGTATTTCGGGGGCGCTGGCACTGTCCGCCGCCTGTCATGTCGGCGGCTCGGTGGCCGAAGATCTCGTCGAACTCGATATCGATCACCCCGGCCAGATCGTGATCGAGCACCCGAGCGGCACCCTCACGTTCAAGGTGCAACTGGCAGAGCAGAGTGCCGCCCCGATTCCCGTTTTTCGCAGTGCCACTGTCGTGACGACCGCAAGGCCGTTGCTCAGTGGCGAAGTCCTGGTGCCGGCGCGCGCTGCCGCGCTGCCAGCGTGAGGGCAGTGCCGCTGTTCCGATAGACAAAATAACGACCGAGAGTGAAGAGACAAACCATGAAGCATTCACCATTCCTTGCATCCATGACCCGAAGGTCCTCAGAGATCGGGCGCCCCACGCCCGCGGGATTTCACAACACAGCAACGAGCTGAACACCACATCAGGAGGAGCACACATGACTAAAACAACGATTCATCGCCGCAATTTCCTCGGCATGTCCGTCGCCCTTGCGACTGCCGCCTTCATCTCGCCCGTGCCGGCCATGGCCGGTGCAGTCGACTTTACCGACAAGACCATCG
This sequence comes from Parazoarcus communis, assembly GCF_003111665.1. Classification (NCBI taxonomy): domain Bacteria; kingdom Pseudomonadati; phylum Pseudomonadota; class Betaproteobacteria; order Rhodocyclales; family Zoogloeaceae; genus Parazoarcus; species Parazoarcus communis. The sequence goes on from NZ_CP022188.1 coordinate 3,409,148, forward strand.
AGTTCGTCATGCCGTTTGGCGTCGGTGGCGGGTCCGATACCTGGGCCCGCTTCAACGCTCCCTTTCTGTCCAAGCACCTGCCCGGCAAGCCGACCGTGGTCGTCAAGAACCAGCCCGGCGGAGGCTCGATCACCGGTGCCAATCAGTTCGCTTCCCGCGCCCGGCCGGATGGTCTGAGCATTCTCGGCACTTCGGGTTCGACGCAGTTTCCCTACCTGCTGGGCGATCCCCGCGTGAAGTACGACTACAAGGACTGGACAGTCGTGCTGGCTGCGCCGACCGGCGGTGTTGCCTATATCAGCAGCAGTTTTGGCGTGAAGTCACTCGCCGAACTGGGCAAGCTCAAGGGCCAGCGCCTGATCTTTGGAAGCCAGGGCTCGACGTCGCTCGATCTCGTTCCGCTGCTCGGCTTCCGCCTGCTTGGCCTTGAGGTGCACCATGTGTTCGGCATGAAGAGCCGTGGAGAAGGTCGCCTCGCATTCGAGCGTGGTGAAGCCAATATCGACTACCAGACCACGTCGGCCTACCTGAAGAGTTCGCTCCCCATCGTTCAGGAAGGGAAAGCTGTCCCGCTGTTCAGCTGGGGCGCCACGGACGACGACGGCAAGCTCATCCGTGACCCGAACTTCCCGGATCTGCCGCACATCGGTGAAGCCATCGAGATCGTTACCGGCAAGAAGCCATCCGGCACCGAGTGGGAGGCGTTCAAGTCCTTCCTGATCGCGGGCTTCCCTGCCCAGAAGCTGCTGGTACTGCCCAAGGGCACGCCTGACCCCATCGTCGAGGCCTACCGTGAGGCGGTGCGCAAGATGAAGCTCGACCCCGAGTACATCGCCGCAAAAGACGAGGCGCTTGGCGGTTACGAGCAAGTGACCGACAAGGCCGGCGAGTCGCTCTTCAAGGAAGGCACGACGATTGATCCGAAGGCCCGGGACTGGGTCCGCGCGCTGCTCGAGAAAGAGTACAACACACGCTTCTAACGCTGACGGGCGTCAGGGTGGCCGCAGCTGGCCGCTCTGATGCCCCGGCCACTCAATTCTGGAGTTTCCAATGCTAGAAGCCATGCAGAGTGCCTTCGTCGGCCTGCTCTCGTTTGAGCACGCCGCCTACATGCTGCTCGGTATTGTTGTCGGCCTTGGTGTGGGCATTCTGCCCGGCCTCGGCGGCATTGCAGGCATGTCGCTACTGATGCCCTTCATCTACGGAATGGATCAGGTTTCCGCGCTTGCCATGCTGGTCGGTATGGTCGCCGTAATTCCGACCGGCGACACCTTCACTTCGGTGCTCATGGGCATCCCCGGTTCAAGCGCCAGTCAGGCCACGGTCCTGGATGGATTTCCGCTGGCCAAGAAAGGGCAGGCGGCCCGCGCACTGAGCGCCGCCTTTTCGGCGTCATTGCTGGGAGGGGTGTTCGGCGCGCTGATGCTGACCGGCTTTGTCGTTGTCGCCAAGCCGTTGATCCTGTCCTTTACCACCGCCGAATTGTTCATGTTTGCCCTGCTGGGGCTGTCGGTGGTGGGTGTGCTTGCCGGCGAGAGCATCATGCGTGGTGTCATCGCGTGCGGTCTCGGCCTGATGGTCGGCGCCATTGGCGCAGCCCCCGCGACTGGCGAGAGCCGTTTCGACCTCGGCATTGATTATCTGATCGACGGTGTGCCGCTGGTCATCATTGGCCTGGGGCTGTTCGCGATTCCCGAGATCGCCGATCTGATCCGCCGTTCCCGCCCGATCGCGGCTGAATCCGGTCTCGGTGCCGGCTGGCTGCAAGGCGTGGTCGATACCTTCAAGAACTGGTTCCTGGTGTTACGTTGTTCGGCACTGGGCACCTTCATTGGCGCCATTCCGGGCCTCGGCGGCGGGGTGGTGGACTGGATCGCTTACGGTCACGCTGCGCAGACCAGCAAGGACACGTCCAACTTCGGCAAGGGCGAGATCAAGGGTGTGATCGCACCGGAATCGGCCAACAACGCACTGCAGGGCGGCGCGCTGATGCCGACACTGCTGTTCGGCATTCCGGGTTCAGGCAGCATGGCGGTGTTCCTCGGCGGCATGGTCCTGCTCGGCCTGCAGCCCGGTCCGTCGATGGTCACCACCGACCTGGAGCTGACCTACACCATCGCCTGGACGCTGGCCCTCTCGAGCATTGTTGGTGCTGCCATCTGCTTCTTCCTGGCCGTGCCCATTGCGCGACTGACCTTCGTGCCCTTCAACCTGATCGCGCCCTTCATGATCATGATCATCTGCTTCGCGGCCTTCCAGGCGCGGCGCGATCTGACCGATCTGCTGGTGCTGTTCGCGGTGGGCATCGTCGGCATCTTCCTGCGCCGCTTCGGCTGGCCCCGGCCTGCGTTCCTGATCGGCTTCGTGCTTTCGAGCCAGGCTGAGAACTATCTGTATCAGGCGCTTCAGTTCTACGGCTGGGAGTTCGTCCAGCGTCCGGGCGTGCTGATCATCGGCGGCCTGACCATCGCCTCCACGCTGATGGCCCTGCGCAGCCGGGTATCCGAAGAAGGTGCGGTCACCAAGGAGGCCCGCGGCGAGGAAACCGATCGGCCGGTGCTCGGAGGCGCCGACAAGGCGGAGCGTCGTCCGCAGATCGTGTTTGCCGTGCTGTTGCTGGCGACCTTCCTCTACGGCGTGATGAGCAGCGCACCGTTGAGCTTCCTGGGATCGGTGTTTCCCTTCTACACCTCGGCACTGATGGTCGCCTTCAGCGGCTACATGGTGATGATGCTCGTCGTTGGCAAGCCGGGACACAGCGCACATTTCGACCAGGAGGTGGCTGCCAAAGCAAAGGGCGCGGACGACGGCACCACTGTCTGGCCGTCCGTGGGCTGGTTCGTGTTCCTCTTCGGGATGACCTCGGTGCTCGGTTTCATCATCTCGATCGCGATCTTCATCACAAGCTTCCTGATGGTGCGCACACAGCTCGGTGTCGCGCGCAGCCTGCTCTACACGGGGCTCTGCATCGCGTTCATGAGCACGCTTGGTCACTACCTGACGCTCGACTTCCCGGCGGGCGTACTGCAGCACTACGTGGAAATGCCGTGGCCGCTCAAGTAAGCCCGCCTGCTCACCAAGTCTCAGCCACATTTTTGTGATCCCGCACCTGTCCGTCAGCCCCATTGGCGGGCGACAGGCAGGTGCTCCGCCCGAAATCCGACGGAGGACGTAACACCATGAACCTAAAGGACTGGATCGGACGCTCGGAAGAAGTCTCCGACATCGCCACCGCCACCCCTTACGCCGCCTTGTCGGCAACCTTCGACCGCCCGGCAGAGCGTCCTGCTGTTGGCACGCCACTGCCCGGGCTGTGGCACTGGCTGTACTTTCTGCCACTGCACCGCCAGTCCGAGATCGGCCCGGACGGTCACGCCAAACGCGGTGGTTTCCTGCCGCCCGTGCCGCTGCCGCGCCGCATGTGGGCTGGCAGCCAATTCACCTTCCACAAGCCGCTGCGGATTGGCGACGTGATGACGCGCACCTCGACCATCCACGATGTGAGCGAGAAGAGCGGTCGCACCGGCCCGCTGGTGTTCGTCAAGGTGCGCCACGAGATCCGCCGCGAAGGCGAAACCGATGTCGCGCTGACCGAGTTTCACGACATCGTCTATCGCGAAGCGGCCAGGCCCGACGACGTCGCGCCGCCGCCCAAGGCTGCCCCGGCGAGTGCCACCTGGGAAAAGAAGTGGGTGCCGGACGATGTGCTGCTGTTCCGCTACTCGGCACTCACCTTCAACGGCCACCGCATTCATTACGACCGCAAGTACGTGACCGAGGTCGAGGGCTATCCCGGCCTGATCGTGCACGGTCCGATGGTCGCCACCATGCTGCTCGACCTGCTGCGTCACCAGTTGCCCGATGCCGAGCTTGCCAGCTACGAGTTCCGCGCCGTGCGCCCGGTGTTCGACATCAACCATTTCTTCGTCTGCGGTGAACCGCTGCCTGACGGCAAGACCTTCCGTCTGTGGGCCAAGGATCACGAGGGCTGGCTGACGATGGACGCCACCGCGGTGATCAAGTGAGGAATGCAAAATGAGACCGCTTGAAGGCATTACCGTCGTCACCCTGGAGCATGCGATTGCCGCGCCCTTTGCCACCCGCCAGCTGGCGGATCTGGGCGCGCGGGTGATCAAGGTTGAACGTCCCGGCGTGGGCGACTTTGCCCGTGGCTACGACGAGCGCGTGCGCGGGCTGGCATCGCACTTCGTTTGGACCAACCGCTCCAAGGAGAGCCTTACGCTCGACGTCAAGGATCCCGAAGCCCAGACCATCCTCAAGCGCCTGATCGTCGAAGAGGCGGATGTGGTGGTGCAGAATCTCGCGCCCGGCGCGGCGGCTCGGCTCGGTTTGTCCTATGCGGATCTGTCCGCACTCAAGCCGGAGATCATCGTCTGTGACATCTCGGGGTACGGCGGCGACGGCCCGTATCGCGACAAGAAGGCGTATGACCTGCTGATCCAGAGCGAGTCCGGCTTCCTGTCGGTGACCGGAACCGAGGACGAGCCCTCCAAGGCCGGCCCCTCGATTGCCGACATCTCGGCCGGAATGTACGCCTTCAGCAATATTCTTGCCGCACTGCTGCAGCGCCAGAAAACCGGCCGCGGCCAGCACCTCGACATCTCGATGCTCGAGAGCCTGGTCGAGTGGACAAGCTATCCGCTCTATTACGCATTCGACGGCGCGTCGCCCCCGCCACGCACCGGCGCGAGCCATGCCACGATCTACCCCTACGGCCCGTTCCCGGCCGGCGATGGCAAGGTCGTGATGCTGGGTCTGCAGAACGAGCGGGAATGGGCGGCCTTCTGCGACAAGGTTCTGCTGCGTCCCGAGCTCGCCGCGGAAGCGCGTTTCTCCAGCAACTCAAAACGCAGCGCAGCGCGCGCCGAACTGCGCCAGATCATCGTCGATGCCTTCGCCAGCCTGAGCAGCGAGCAGGTGATCGAGCGCCTGGAGGCAGCCCAGATCGCCAATGCCCATGTGAACGACATGCATGCGGTGTGGGATCACCCCCAGCTAAAGGCGCGCAAGCGCTGGCGTGAGGTTGGTACATCGGCAGGCGTCGTGCCGGCGCTGTTGCCGCCAGGATCGTGGGAGGAGTGCGAGCCACGCATGGACCCGGTGCCGGCGCTGGGCGAACACAGCGCATCCATTCTGGCCGGCCTGGGCTACCCGGAAGATCGCATCGCCGCGCTCAAAAGCGCCGGCGTGATCTGAGCGCGCGCAGGAGGCATGCGATGACACTCCCGATCACCTACCTGTTCGTTCCGGGCAACCGTCCGGAACGCTTCGACAAGGCCTGTGCCGCAGGGGCTGGCGCCATCGTGCTCGATCTCGAGGACGCCGTGGCCCCGGCGGACAAGGCGCTGGCCCGCAACGCGATCGCCGACTGGATCGCGGCACACCCGGAAGCGGCCGCGCGCGTCGTGGTCCGCATCAACGACACGAACTCGGCCTGCTTTGCCGACGATGTGGCGCTGATGAAAGCGCTCGGCATCGTCCACGTCATGCTGCCCAAGGTCGAGTCTCCGGGGCAGGTGGATGCGCTGGTCGGTGCGACCGGCGCGGCGGTGAAGGTATTGCCGCTGATCGAGTCCGCCCGCGGCGTGGCCAACGTCGACCGCATCGCCGCGGCCGGCGGGGTGCAGCGCCTGGTCTTTGGCACGCTCGACTACGGCGTCGATCTCGACCTTTCAGGCGACGACCTCGGCCTGATCTATCCGTCGTCGCGGATCGCCATCGCTTCTCGCTGCGCCGATATCGCCTCGCCGGTCGCCGGCGTCACACCGACGCTGGACGACGAGGCGCGCATCCGGGCCGATCTGGCCTTCGCGCGGGCCTTCGGCTTCGGCGCCAAGTTGTGCATCCATCCCAGACAGGTGGCGGTGATTCATGCCGCCTGTCTGCCCTCTGCGGAGGAGCGGAACTGGGCCGAGCGCGTGCTGGCCGCTGCCGAGAGCGGCGAGGGGGCCGTTCAGCTTGACGGAAAAATGATTGACCGGCCGGTGGTGCTCAAGGCGCAGGCAATTCTTGCGCGCAGCACCCACGGCTGAGCAACACGACGACCCAACGCATTTCCACATTCAGAAACAGATTTCGAGGAGCATCCATCATGGGCGCCAGCATCATCGACTCACAGATCTTCGGCAACATCTTCAGCACCGACGCCATGCGTCAGGTCTGGTCCGACCGCAACCGCACCGAGAAATACCTCGACATCGAGCGCGCACTGGCGGTCGTGCAGGGCCGCCTCGGCATCATCCCGCAGGAGGCCGCAGACGAGATCGTCAGCAACTGCGACATCAACAAGATCGACATGGACAAGTTGCGCGAGCAGACCGAGCGCATCGGCTACCCGGTGCTCGGCGTCGTGTCGCAGCTCAATGCCCTGTGCCGTGACAAGCTCGGCGAGTACTGCCACTGGGGCGCAACCACCCAGGACATCACCGACACGGCAACGGTGATGCAGATCCGCGAAGGGCTGGAGATCATCGACGGTGAGCTCAAGGGCATTTCCGACGCACTGGTGTCGCTGTCGAAGCGTTACCGCGATACGCCGGTAATCGGTCGCAGCAACCTGCAGCAGGCGATTCCGGTGACCTTCGGTTTCAAGACCGCTGCCATCCTGGCCGGCATCGAGCGTCACCGCGAACGTCTCAACCAGCTGCGTCCGCGCGTGCTGATGGGCGAGTTCGGCGGTGCCTGCGGCACGCTGGCCTCGATCGAGACCGGCGCCATGGAAACCCAGGCGGGCCTGATGGCCGAACTGGGGCTGGCGCAGCCGGACATTGCCTGGCACACCGTGCGCGACACCATCGCAGAAGTCGGCGCCTTCCTCGGTCTGGTCGGCGGCTCGCTGGGCAAGATCGCGATGGACGTGAAGCTGATGATGCAGCACGAGGTCGCCGAGGTGTACGAGCCTTTCGCACCCGGACGCGGCTCCAGCAGCACCATGCCGCAGAAGCGCAACCCGATCTCCAGCTGCTACATCCACGCCGCGGTGTCGGTGGTGCGCCAGCACGCAGCTGCGCTGATGGACGCGATGATCGCCGACCATGAACGCTCGACCGGCCCGTGGGAGATCGAATGGATCGCCTTGCCGGAGGCCTTCTGCCTGCTCGCAGGTGCGCTCAAGCAGACCCGCTTCGTGCTCGAGGGGCTTGAGGTGGACGAGGGCAACATGCGCGCCAACATCGACCTGACCAAGGGCCTGGTGATGTCGGAGGCGGTGATGATGGGCCTCGGTCCCTACATCGGTCGCGAATATGCACACGACCTGGTCTATGACCTGTGCCGTGAAGCGATCGGGACCAACCGTCCGCTGCTCGACATCCTCGCCGAACACCCGGAGATCAAGGTTCACCTCGACCGCGATGCGCTCGCAAAGCTGTGCGATCCGGCGAACTACCTCGGCCAGGCCGGGGTGATGGTGGACAAGGTGCTTGCCCGCGCGGCGGCTCAGCAGTCGTGATGAGCGGCGGCTTTTCGCTCGTGGATCGCCTCGCACGCTGGCAACTGGATTGCCCGACCCTGGTCGATCCGGTGCTTGGCGCACGTACCGGGCCTGTGCCCGAGACCGTGCGGCCTCCCACAAGTGACGCGCCCGGCGACGAGCTGGCGCCGGTGGCGATTCTCAGCGAGAACTGAACACACATGGAGTCTTGAGCGATGGAACTCAGGCAGTTGCGTTACCTGCTGCGCACGGTCGAGCTGGGCAGCATCAGTCAGGCCGCGCTCGATCTCGGCGTTGCGCAGTCCGCCATCAGTCTGCAGATCCAGAAGCTTGAGAGCGAACTGAGCACGCGCCTGCTGCAGCGAACGAGCTGGGGGGTGGAGCCGACCGAGGCCGGGCTGGCCTTCGTCGCCCATGCGCAACTGAGCTTGCGCCATGCCGAAGAGGCTGCACACGCTGCGCAGGCGTCGCGCCTGTCGGGTGTGGTCAGCGTTGGGCTGGCGCCGACGAGCGCAGGGGTGCTCGGTTTTGCGCTCATTGAGGCGATGCGGGCGCAGTACCCGGATATCCGCATCCGCCTGGTTGAAGCCATGTCCGGCCATCTCGGCCAGATGCTCAACGCCCGTGAGCTCGACATGGCCGTGCTGTTCGACGGCGAGCACGGCCGGCGCTGGAGTGTGCGGCCCTTGCTCAACGAGCGTCTGCTTCTGATCCGCAGCGCGGCGGAGGGGTCGTCGCTGCCGTGCCGCCTGGTCGAGCTTAAGGACGTGCCGCTGGTGTTGCCGACGCACCGTCATGGTCTGCGGCGTGTGATCGACACCGCCTTCAGTGCCTGCAAGGTATCGCCGATGGTCGTGGCCGAGGTCGATTCGCTGTATGTGCTGATGGACATGGTGCGCCACGGCATCGGTGCCACCGTGCAGCCGTGGGCGGCGCTTGCGCGTCAGCCCGAAGCGGATGCCCGCCTGCGCTGGGTGGAGCTTGCCGATGCCGGTCTGTCACGGCCCAATCTGCTGTGCAGTCTGTCCGAGGACGAGATGTCGCCTGCGGTGCTCGCGACCCGCGCCCTGCTCGTGAAACTGGTGCACCAGCTGGTCGAGAACGGCGGCTGGCGCGGGGTCGAGCTTATCCATCTCGATTCGAGATAGGCGAATCTCGGAGTGGCTTTGGGCAGGCGTCCGCGTCCGCGAGATAGTTCGTTCATCGCAGGCGCCCGACCCGAATCAGGGTGGCGCCCGGGGACACAGGAGTGCTTGAAATGACTGAATCGGATTCAAACATGGTGGATGTGCTGGTGATCGGTGGCGGCAACGCCGCGCTGTGTGCCGCACTGGTCGCCCGCGAAGCGGGGGCCTCGGTGCTGGTGCTGGAGGCGGCGCCACGCGAATGGCGGGGCGGCAACTCCGCCCACACCCGCAACCTGCGCTGCATGCACGATGCCCCTCAGGATGTGCTGACCGATGCCTATCCGGAAGAAGAGTTCTGGGAGGACTTGCTCAAGGTCACCGGCGGCATCACCGATGAGAAGCTGGCACGGCTGGCAATTCGCGAGTCGTCGCGCTGTCGCGACTGGATGCGCAGGCACGGGGTGAATTTTCAGCCTTCGCTGTCGGGCACGCTGCACCTGTCCCGCACCAATGCCTTCTTCATGGGCGGTGGAAAGGCGCTGATGAATGCCTATTACCGCAGTGCCGAGACCCTGGGCGTGCGGATCCGCTACAACGCGCCGGTCGAGCGTCTCGAACTCGAAAACGGTGAATTCCGCGCGGCCTGGGTTGGCAAGGAACGCATCGCCGCCCGTGCCTGCGTGATGGCCGCCGGTGGTTTCGAGTCCAACCGCGAATGGCTGCGCGAGGCATGGGGACAGAATGCCGACGGCGAGTGGCCGGCGGACAACTTTGCGATTCGCGGCACGCGCTTCAATCGCGGTGTGCTGCTCAAGTTCATGATCAACGCCGGCGCCGACAGCATCGGCGACCCGTCGCAGTCGCACTGTGTGGCGGTCGATGCACGCGCGCCGCAATACGACGGGGGCATCTGCACCCGCATCGACTGCGTCTCGCTGGGCATTGTGGTCAATCGCAACGCCGAGCGCTTCTACGATGAGGGCGAGGATTTCTGGCCCAAGCGCTATGCCATCTGGGGCCGTCTGGTGGCACAGCAGCCGGGGCAGATCGGCTTCTCGGTGATCGATGCCAAGGCCAACGGACGCTTCATGCCGCCGGTGTTTCCGGGCGAGACCGCCAGTACGCTCGAGGAACTGGCGCGCAAGCTCGGCATCGACGAGGCCACTTTCGTGCGCACCGTGCGCGAGTACAACGCCGCCTGCCGTGTTGGCAGCTTCGACCACACCGTGCTCGACGACTGTCACACCGAGGGGGTGGAGCCGGCCAAGACGCACTGGGCGCTGCCCATCGACAAGCCGCCGTTCCGTGGCTACGCGCTCAGGCCCGGCATCACCTTTACCTATCTCGGACTGAAAGTGAATGAGGCGTCGGCCGTGCAATTTTCCGGCGTACCCAGCACCAACCTGTTCGTCGCCGGCGAAATGATGGCCGGCAACGTCCTCGGCAAGGGCTACACCGCCGGTGTCGGCATGACCATCGGAACCGCGTTCGGCCGTATCGCCGGCGCCCACGCTGCAGCGGCAGCGCAGAAGCAAGGAGTTGAACATGCAGCGGCTTGAAGCACTGGCGCAAGAGGCAAGCGAGCTGGCCATGGGGCGGGTGATCCCGATCGCCAGCGCGGCCGAGCAGGAAGTGGGGCGCATCATGCAGATCTGCAACGCCTGCCGTTACTGTGAAGGGTTCTGTGCGGTGTTTCCGGCCATGACGCGTCGCCTGGCCTTCGAGCCGGCCGATGTGCATTACCTCGCAAACCTGTGCCACAACTGCGGTGCCTGCCTGCATGCCTGCCAGTACGCACCGCCGCACGAGTTTGCGGTAAACGTGCCGCAGGCGATGGCGAAGGTGAGGGCGACGACCTACTCCGACTACGCCTGGCCAGCGGGCTTCGGCAAGCTCTACCGCAACAATGGCGTGACCGTGGCGATGGCGTTGGCGGGTGGTCTGGCGCTGTTCCTCGTGCTGGCAATGGTGCTCAAGGGCGGACTCTTCCATGAACCGCTGGCGGGCAACTTTTACGCCATTTTTCCGCACAACCTGCTGGCGGGCATGTTCGCGCCGGTGTTTCTGTTTGCGGTGCTGGCACTGGGAATCGGGGTTGCGCGCTTCTGGCGGGAAGTGTCGCCCGGCAGCGCAAGCGGCGCCGCGATCGCGGAGACCACGCATGACGTGCTGCGGCTGAAGTATCTGGATGGTGGTCACGGCCTGGGCTGCAACAACGAAAACGACGCCTTCACCCTGATGCGCCGGCGCTTCCACCATTTCACCTTCTACGGCTTCATGCTGTGCTTCGCAGCGACCAGTCTGGCCACGGTGTATCACTACTTCTTCGGCTGGGAAGCGCCCTACGATTACACCAGCTTGCCGGTGCTGCTCGGCACGGTGGGCGGGATCGGCCTGCTGATCGGTCCGGCCGGCTTGTTGTGGCTCAACCTGAAGCGTCATCCCGAGCATGGCGATGCGGCACAGAAGCCGATGGACCGGGCCTTCATCGTGCTCTTGTTCATGGTGAGTCTGACGGGGCTGGTGCTCCTTGCCGGACGCGAAACGGGGGCGATGGGCTTGCTGCTGGCAGTGCATCTTGGTGTGGTGATGGCCTTCTTCCTGACCATGCCCTATGGCAAGTTCGGCCACGGCTTCTACCGCAGCGCTGCGCTGCTGAAGTGGGCGATCGAGAAACGTCGGCCAAACCCGGTCGGCGTGGGTAGCGAGTAATGCGCACGCGCCAGGATGACCCACCGCCTGCGCGGACGGAATCGCTCCGCAGGTCGTCCTGGCGCGCGCTGCAAAGCCCCGCATATCGTCGCTACTTTCTGGGCCAGTCGCTGTCGCTGCTGGGTACCTGGATCCAGCAGGTTGCGCTGGGCTGGCTGGTGTATCGGCTCACAGACTCCACCGCACTGCTCGGCGGTGTGGCGTTTCTGAGCCAGGCGCCGCAACTCCTGCTCGCACCTTTCGTGGGCATCATCATCGACCGGGCCGACCGCAAGCGGCTGATGGTCGTCATTCAGAGCCTGATGCTGGCACAGGCGGTGGCGCTTGCCGCGCTCACCTACCTCGACCTGATTCAGCCCTGGGTGATCCTGGTCGCCGCGGCGGTTCTCGGGGTGCTCAACAGCTTCGATGCACCCTTGCGCCACGCGCTTGCCGGGCAACTGGTCGCCAGGCGCGAGGATATTCCGAATGCGATTGCGCTCAATGCGCTCACCTTCAACCTTGCCCGCTTCATCGGGCCGCCGCTTGCCGGCCTGTTGCTTGGACTCAGCTCCGAGGCGTTCTGTTTTGCAGTCAATGGCCTGTCCTTCGTCGGCGTGATCCTTGCGCTGCTGAGCATCGACAGCCCCTCCGAGCGTCCGCACGCCGTGCCTTTCGGTTCTGCGCTGCGCGAAGGTTTTGACTACGTGCGCGGTAGCGTGCCGGTGGGCGGTCTGTTGCTGCAGGTCGCCTTGCTCAACTTTCTCGCCGCGAGCTATCTGCCCATGATGCCGGCCTTTGCCCGCGACGTCTTTAATGGCGGGCCGGACATGCTCGGTGCATTGCTGGGCAGCGCCGGGGCGGGGGCGCTCGGGGCATCGCTGTATCTGGTGACGAGGCAGTCGGTTCGCGGTCTCACCGGCACCATCGCGAGTGCAAATCTGCTTGCGGCCTGTGCGCTGTGCGGGTTCGCACTGACCGACGCCGCCTGGCTCGCGTGCCTGCTGCTGTTTCTGCTGGGTTTTGGCATGATTGCCGGCAACGCATCGACGAACACCATCCTGCAGACCATTCTGCCTGCGGGCCTGCGCGGACGGGTGCTGGCACTCTATACCGCAGCCAATCTCGGGGCGGCTGCCGCGGGCGGGCTGGTGGCAGGCTGGGTGGCCGAGCGCGCGGGTCCGGAGACCACGCTGCTCGCAGCCGGCGGATTGCTGTTCGTGGTTGCGCTGCGCTTTCGCTTCGGACTGGAGCACCTGAGGGTTCATCTGCGCCCGCTTTACGCCGAACTCGGCATCACGCATGTCACACCAACGATGGGAAGGAAGGCTGCATCATGATCAGGGTCACCGTACTTGACGACTACCAGGGCATCGTCGCGAAACTCGATGCGGTCCGGATGCTCGATGGCGTCGGCGCCGAGCTCACTGTGCTGACGACGCATATCGACGACGAGGCCGCGCTCATCGACGCCTTGCGCGGCACGCACTGTCTGGTGCTGATACGCGAACGCAGTTCGATTACCGCTGCGGTGATCGCGGCCTTGCCTGAACTCAAGCTCATCGTGCAGACCGGCAGGCTGTCCGGCTGCATCGATCTCGAAGCGTGCAAGGCGCATGGCGTGGTGGTGAGGGATGGCACCGGCAACCCGATTGCACCGGCCGAGCTTACCTGGGCACTTGTCCTGGCTGCATCGCGCCGCGTTGTTCCGTACGCCGTCCGGCTTGATGCGGGTGTCTGGCAGCGCAGCGAAGACCGCATCGAGAATGAACAGCTCGGGCGTTCGCTGCATGGACGAACGCTCGGTGTGTGGGCGCACGGCAAGATCGGCTCCAGGGTCGCGGCTTTCGGCAAGGCCTTCGGCATGAAGGTGGTGGTGCATGGTCGTGAGGGTTCGCGGGCCTCGGCCGAGCAGGCCGGTCATACCTTCATGGCGGATCGCCGCGCATTCTTCGCCTGCGCCGATGTGCTGAGCCTGCACCTTCGTCTCAACGACGACACCCGCCATATCGTCACCCTAGAAGACCTGATGGCGATGCCGCGTGGCAGTCTGCTGGTCAATACCAGCCGCGCCGAGCTGATCGCGCCAGGCGTTCTGCTGGCCGCGCTGGCCACCGGCCGGCCGGCGCAGGCGGCGCTCGACGTGTTCGAAGACGAGCCGTCGGGCGCAAGCCTGTACGCAGGACACCCACAGGTCCTCGCAACACCACACCTTGGCTTTGTCGAACGCGACACCTACGAGTCCTACTTCGGCGAAGCCTTTGCGCACGTGCGGCGATTTATCCAGGGCTGAGTCCGCCTCAAGGGACGTGCAGCCTGTTACAAATGCGTATATCGCATCAATCTGCTTCTTTGTTTCATTTCAGGTAAAAAACGTTTCGCTTGAAAATTCGCTATTGACGACATTTCCGGTCGAGCGAGACAAACATGCTGAAGACGATTCGTTGCACCCTGATGCGCGGAGGTACCTCTAAGGGGCCGTATTTCCAGGCCCATGATTTGCCGGCAGAACCTGCGGAGCGCGACCGCGTGCTGCTGGCTGCAATGGGCTCGCCCCATATCCGGCAGGTCGATGGCATCGGTGGTGGGGATACCCTGAGCAGCAAGGCGGTGGTGGTGAGCCCGTCCTCACGCGAGGGCATCGACATCGAGTACCTTTTTGCGCAGGTCTCGGTCGATCAGTCCACCGTGGACACCATGCCCAACTGCGGCAACATGCTTGCAGGCGTCGGCCCCTACGCCATCGAGAACGGGCTGGTGAAGGCGGGTGATCCGGTTACCACGCTGCGCATTCTCAATCGCAACACGGGCAAGGTGGTCGAGGCCATCGTGCAGACGCCAGGCGGAAAAGTGAGCTACGAAGGCGACACCCGCATCGACGGTGTGCCCGGCAGCGGAGCGCCGATCGTCCTCAACTTTCTCGATGCGGCGGGCGCCAAGACCGGCAGGCTGTTCCCGACCGGAAACCGGATCGACGTGGTCGACGGCATTGCGGTGACCTGCATCGACTTCGCGTCGCCGCTGGTGTTCGTGGCGGCGGAATCGCTTGGCCGGACCGGCCATGAGTCGAAGCAGGTGCTCGACGCCGATACCGACCTGAAAGCCCGCCTGGAGAGGATCCGGCTTGAAATCGGCCGGCGCGCGGGGTTGGGCGACGTGAGCGCTTCGGTGCTGCCCAAGATCGCGCTGGTCGCCACGCCGGAGCGCGACGGCAGTATTACCTCACGCTACTTCACACCGTGGACCTGCCACTCGGCCTTCGCGGTGACGGGCGCGCTGTGCCTTGCGGCCGCATGCAGTATCGAGGGCACCGTGCCCGCCGCTTACGCACGACGCAATGCAGCCGATCCGAACCTCATTACCATCGAGCATCCCGCAGGCGGGCTCAGCATCCGCATGGGACCGGCGGCGGATTCAACGCCGGAGAACCCGGTGTTTGCCGTTGCGGGCCTCGTTCGCACTGCACGGCCCCTGTTCATTGGCGTCGTGCATGTGCCGATGACCGCAGCCGGGCTTGCTGCCTGAGGCTGGACCGCACGGCGTTGGAAGGGTGGCGCCGACGCATTTCGTCCCTGAATACGCGATGCCGGGTTGTCAGCTCAGGCGCCGTGCTTTCGCTTAGTGCGGGCAGGTGCGGGCGCGAGCGTGCCGGACGCCTCGGCTTTGGCTCGAAGCTCATCGACCTGTGCGTGCAGGAAATCGACAAAGTGCATCGATAGCGAGTTTCGCGAGACGTTCGCAGGCCAGACCGCGTACACGCCGGCAGAGGACAGGTGCCAGTCGGGCAGCAGCTCGATCAGGCGGCCGGCTGCCAGGTCTTCGGCCACGAGAAAGTCGATCGAGGCGAAGGCGCCGGCACCGGCAAGCGCAAAGCGCTTCGCCGTCTCTCCGTGATTGGTGGACAGGCGCCCGGACATCGGAACACGGTAGGTGGCGCCCTTGGGCCCTGAGAAATCGACGAACTGCGGGAGCATGGTCTCCTGAACCCAGGGCCAGTTCACGAGGTCGGCCGGGTGCTGAGGCAGGCCCATTGCCTCGATGAGCGCGGGCGCCGCGCACACCCGCCGCTTCACGCTGAGGAGCTGGCGTGCGCGCAGGGCGGAGTCTTCGAGCCATCCGATGCGAATCGCCACATCAAAACCCGCGTCGATCTGGTTCCTGCGCTCATCGTCCAGACACAGTTCGAGCTCCACCGCCGGGTAGGCTGCGGCAAAGGCCATGACATCTTCCACGAAGGGGCCGGAAGCCAGCAGGGCGGGGGCGCCGACACGCAGGCGCCCGCTGAGCTCGATCTGCCGATGCGCCACGCTGTTGAGGCCTTCTTCGGCCGCCTCGAGGGCTCGCGCGCAACAGGCATGAAAGACACGGCCGTCGTCGGTCAGCGACAGGCGCCGGGTCGAACGGTAAAGCAGCGCGCAGTCCAGGCGCTTCTCGAGCCGCGAGATGTGGTGGCTGATCACCGACGGCGACAGACCGAGCCGGGCCGCAGCCCCCCGGAACGAACCCTCGGAGACCACTGTGGCAAAGACAGCCATGCTGCGCAGGTCGTCAATCATTGTTCGATCTAATGAGAGAAAGAGATGCAACTGTGCCAGCTTATCAAACATTCTGTGGTTTGAAACAATGCCCTCACTGACGAACAACGCTCATTCCAAGCCACGTTATCGCGGTGCGATTGGGCGCTGCTGAATCCAACCGAAAGAAGAGGTCCTCGATGAACTCCACTCCCCCGACCATTGAAAAATCTGCAACGCCGCCGCGCCGTAAGCCGACACTGCGTCCGGTCAAGGTGCGCGCCATTGAGGATCTCGGTCCCCGGATGCGGCGCGTGACTTTCTTCGGAGACAGCCTCGAAGGCTTCGGACCAGCCAGGCCGGGTAGCCACATCAAGCTGTTCTTTGGGGATATCCCGTCCGACTGGCAACCTGTACCCGGCCAGCCGCGTCCTGTAGCGCGCACCTACACCCCCCGCCATTTCGATCCGGTGCGCCGGGAGCTGGTCGTGGACTTTGTACGCCACGGTGAGGGCGTCGCCTCCGAGTGGGTCGAGCAGGCTCAGATTGGCAGTGCGCTGGTGATCGCAGGGCCCGGCGGCGGGCAGGTTTTTCCGCAGGATCTCCGCCACCTTGTGCTGATGGCCGATGAATCTGCCCTGCCGGCGGTGGGGACCATCCTCGATGATCTGCCGTCGCATTGCCTCGTGACCCTGTTTGCCGAAGTCGACGATGAGGCCGATCGGCGCAGCCCCAGCGAGCGGCCTTCGACAGACGTACGCTGGTTGCCGCGACAGGCTTCGCGCGCAGCGCCAGGCAGCTTGCTGCTGCAGGCTGCACGCAACCTGAGCCTGCCGGCGGGGGCCATGTGCTGGGTCGCTTGCGAGGCGGCGGCCGTGCGCGAGATCAGGGCCGTGTTGCTGAACGAACGCGGCATTGATCGGGCACAACTGGTGACCCGCGGCTACTGGAAAGCGGGCGCGAGCGACCACCCCGATCACGATATGGGCGAATGAGCGGGTGAAAGGGTAATCCATTCGCAGGGCGCGTCGCCGCGCTTTGCCGAGTCGGGAGAATTGAAATGCCTGTACTGAAAACCGATGCGCCGGAGGTCCTCAAGCTCGAGGGCCTTCACCTCTACCACGCCAATCTGTCGAACTGTTCGATG
Source organism: Parazoarcus communis (assembly GCF_003111665.1). Taxonomy (NCBI): domain Bacteria; kingdom Pseudomonadati; phylum Pseudomonadota; class Betaproteobacteria; order Rhodocyclales; family Zoogloeaceae; genus Parazoarcus; species Parazoarcus communis. The sequence goes on from NZ_CP022188.1 coordinate 3,426,080, forward strand.
CGCGTGCGCATGTTGCTGGATGAGAAAGGGCTCGAATGGAGCTCGCATCTCGTCGATCTTGGGCGGCAGGAGAACCTGAAGGACTGGTACTTCAGAATCAATCCGAAGGGTCTCGTGCCCGCGCTTGTTGACAACGGAATACCCGTTACAGAATCGAACGACATCCTGTTCTACCTCGAGAAGAAATTCCCGCAACCGTCCTTCACGCCCGGGAACCCCGACGAGTGCGAGTCCATGCACGAATGGGTGGATCTGGCGTCAAGGATTCACGTGAAAGCGATCAAGACCTATGTGTATGGATCGATTGGTGGCGCCACGAAGAGGCGATCCGATATGGCCCGGTACGCTGAAATCGAGCCGGACAAGGAGCTTGTCGCGTTTCACCAGAAGACCCTCGACGGCATCCCCAAGGAGGAGGTTGCCGCGGCCGTGGCGTTGCTCAAGTCCGTCTTTGCCCGGATGGAGGCTCGCCTGAGTAAGCACGAATATCTGGCTGGCGAACAGATGAGCCTGGCCGATTTTGCCTGGGTTCCCCAGCACGTCCTGCTGTCGAGGATCGGATTCGACTTCTCTCCCTACCCCTGCATTGAGGCCTGGGCCCACCGTATCAGCAAGCGGCCCGCCTTCAAGACCGCCATCACCGACCGACTGCCCACGATACCCATGTGGCTGATGATGCCGGTGATGAAATTCTCATCGTGGTGGCGCGAGCGTTTCTCCGGCTAGGCATTCACGTCTCGTTTGCCGGACGCTCCCCGAAACCCTTCAGCCCGTCGCCCAGGCAGAACGCACACGGAAAGGGGCACAGCCTTTTGCGGGCACCGACACCGTGTTGCTGGTCTCGGGCATGGACACGCCGGACAAACGCATCGTTCAACACTGCAAAGTGATCGAAGCGGCCAAATCGGCGGGGGGCGCGAAGTGTCTTACACCAGCGTGCAAGGGGCGGTGGAGAGATCGGCCTTTTCACCTATCGTGCAGAGCAACCGGCAGACGGAACAGGCCCTGAAAGCCAGCTGACGTGTCGAAAAACTTTACATTACCTCGATTGCGCCATATCGGGATAAACGTTAAGTGTCTGGTATAAAAAGAAAATAATCTTACTGGCATGCTTAATGCAGCTGTTTGGATACATTCCAAACTCAGCGGCTCCCGAGAAATTTGCCTCTGTGCCGCCCACTACGAAGACGATTAATCATGACGACCTTACATGTAAAGTTTTTCGCAGGAACGACCGCCTTGCTGTTCAGCGGTCTGGTAACAGCGGCGCCGATTTTCTGGACAGACTGGACGGGCGGTAACGTGGCCACTGGAGCGGGCTTCCAGGGGGTGGGCACGATCACCACGACCACTGCCACAGTAACGGTGAACTATACAAATGCAAACGGGATCGGCTTCTATCAAGCGAGTGGGGGAAATGACTACTATGCGAACGGCTCATTCGGCAGCGGCGGCCGAAACGACTCGATCTCCCCGTACACGAGCAGCGCAGTAGACAATAGCCCCACTGGAACAGACATCGTCGCATTGAGCCGGGCTGGCAGCCAGACACTCAGTTTCTCCGAGAGCATCGCCAATCCGGTGTTTGCCTTTGTGAGCCTCAATGGGAATGGCTACGCCTTCCTGAATCAGGACTTCAACATCCTCAGCGTAGGCGGCGAAGATGGGAATGCGTGCGGCTACTGGGGTTGTGGCGGTGTCACGAAGGTCGTTACGGATCTCGGCGGCGGGGACTTTCTCTACGAACTTAACAGTTCGAACATTGGCGGATCTGAGCCGCACGGCGTAATCCAATTTACCGGCGCCTTCAGTACGCTTGTTTGGGAGAGCGCATCCAATGAGTATTGGAACGGGTTTACAGTCGGGGTCCAAGGTACCGCAGTCGAAGTCTTTCCGCCGTCGAACTCTGTACCTGAGCCGGGCACGCTTGCGCTTGCTGGCTTGGGGTTGGCGAGTCTGATTGGAAGAAGGCAGCGCAAGATCTGAACCACTGGAACAGTGATTCGCAGGCGGCGGCTATTGCCGCCGTTTTTTTTCGCCCGCAGCGGGGCACTGGCGACGGTGGGCCCGCCGCAGCGGAACGTCGCCAGTGCGAGGTAAATCAGAGGCCGAACTGGGCCACAAGCGCGGCTTCCACCGGCATCGCATCGCGACCGAGCAGGCGGGCAAAGTCGCCCGTCTGGATGTCGTAGCCGCCGCGGTCCATGGCGGCGAACATGCCTGCCAGCGCGTCGGCCAGCCACTGTGGCATGCCTGTCGCTTTCACCAGTATCGACGCATAGTCGGTCGTCGGCAGTGCGTGATACGCAACCGGCTTGCCGGTGCGCGTTTCCAGCACGGCAGCGATGTCGGCCATGTTCAGCGCGGTCGGGCCGGTCAGTGTGTAGGTCTTTCCCGAATGACCCTCCGTCGTGAGCACCTTGGCAGCGGCTGCGGCCAGGTCGGCGCGGCGGATGAAGCGTGCCTTGCCGTGCTGGTTGGGCGATGCGACGCCGCGTTCGGCATAGCCATTGAGGAAGGCGGGCAGGATGTCTGCATAGACACCATGGCGCAGGATGGTGAATTCGAGGCCGCTTTCCGCGAGGGTGCGCTCGGTGTCGGCGTGAATGCGTGCAAAGCCGAATGGCGAATCTTCTGCGGTATCGACGAAGCTGGTGTAGACGATCCGCTTCACACCATTGCGCACGGCCGCTGCGATGGCGTTGCGGTGGTGTTCGATGCGGACGTCGATCGGCGCGTCACCTGACACCAGGTACAGGGTGTCGATACCCTTGAAGGCGGCGTCGAGGCTTGCGGGGTCGGCGTAGTCGGCTTTGCGCAGCTGCACGCCTTTCGCTGCGAGTGGCGCGGCGGCGTCCGGTTTGCGCGTCCCGGCAACGATCTGCGCTGCGGGAGTGCCATTTTCGATGAGGGTATTGATGACTGCGTTGCCGAGTTGGCCGGTGGCGCCAGTGATGAAGATCATGATGTGCTCCTGAGGTGGTTGAGGTCCCGATGGGATGGGACGCATATTGCCTATCCTCAAGATGTAGATAAACGCCGGTAATATCATATGATTGATACGTTCAGTGCATAAATAGAGGTCAGGATATGGATCGGCTGCAGTCCATGAGGATTTTTGCCTGCGTGGTCGACAGTGGCGGCTTTTCGGCGGCTGCCGATCAGCTGGGTCTGTCGCAGGCTCAGGTCACGCGCCATGTTGCTGCGCTGGAGTCCGACCTCGGATTGCGTCTGCTCGAACGCACGACACGACGCATGCATCTGACCGAGATCGGCGAAGCCTATCTGGATCGCTGCCGTCGCATCCTGGCGCTGGTCGAGGAGGCTGACACGATGGGTGAGGCGCACCGGGGTGAGCCGCGGGGGGTGCTGCGGCTGACCAGCTCGGTGTCGTTTGCGCGCGCGCATCTTGCGCCGGCGATTGCCGAGTACATGCAGCTGTTTCCGGAAACGGGCTTCGACCTCATTCTCAGCGACCGCACGCTCAACATGGTGGACGAGGGCATCGACCTAGCCTTCCGCATCACCCATGCGGTTGACCCCGGGTTGGTCGCACGCCCCCTGGCACCCTGTCGCGTGGTGGTGTGTGCCTCTCCGGCCTACATCGAGCGCAATGGCCGCCCTGAGCGCCCTGAAGACCTGCGCCATCACGACTGCCTGAGTCACAGTTACTTCAAGCGCAGCATATGGCCGTTTCGCGGTGCGGGCGGGGAGCAGAGCATCGCAGTGCGAACCCGTGTGGCGGGCGACGTTGATTTTCTTCATGCGCTGGCATGCGCCGGAGCAGGGGTGGCACACCTGCCCTCATACCTGGTCGGCGATGACATTCGCGCCGGCGTGCTCGTCCCCTTGCTTGAGGATTACGAGATGCCGTCGCCTTCAGTCTATGCGGTGTATCCGAGCCGCCACTATCTGCTGCCAAAGGTGCGGAGCTTTCTCGACTACTTTGCCGAACGTGTTGGCGACCCGCCGCACTGGGATCGCGGCTGGTCGGACAGCGCGCCACAATAAATGCTTATACCGCAATAAAGGCAATCGATAATTCATTTCTGTGCAATAAACGCTTTGCTCATACTTTGCCTCACTGCGACGGCACACGGACCTTGCGCCAGTCTGCAGCGCTGCGATAGCAGCTCCAAAACACCGAGGAGGCAACATGAAGCAAAAGAAGATTTCGCTGCTGGTGCAGGTGCTTGTCGGGAGCGCGTTGCTCTCCGGCATCGCGACCGCAGCCGACCTGGAAGGGCATTCACTCGAAATGAAGGTGCGTGGCATCTATTTCGACCGCGACTACGAGACCGATACCAATGACCGCAGCCAGTCGGCCCTGGGTCTGCAGCTGAACTACGAGTCACCCTATTTCGGCGACATCATCGGTTTCGGCCTGTCCGGCTACAGCGTCATCAAGCTCGATGCCAGCGGTCGCATGACGAGCGATGTGCTCAAGGTCAACAGTGACGGCGATGCGCAGGATGGCTTCGGCAAGATTGGTCAGGCTTTCATCAAGTTCAAGTACCAGGACTTGGCGAATGCAAAGCTCGGACGTCAGCTGCACAAGAGCATGCTGCTGTCGAGCTCGGGCAGTCGCGCGATTCCCAACACCTTCTCGGGTGGCACGGGCGAGATCCGGCCATTGAAGGGCCTGAGCATCTACGGTGCGATGTATGACGAGTGGTCGCCGCGCGCAGACGCCCACTTCTACAAGTTCAAGACCGACAAGTCCGACGAAGGCGACATCGACTACATCGGCATCCTGGGTGCCAGTTACGAGAATGGACCGTTCAGCGTCGATCTCGAGTACCTCAACGCGAAGAACTTCCTGAGCAAGACCGGTCTGGTGGCGGCCTATACCTTTGCACTGCCCAACAAGTCTTCACTCAAGCTGACCGGTGGCATTCACACCTCCAGCGACGACGGCAAGCTGTTTGTGACGGCTTCGGAGAGCGCCGAACTGGACGATGAGGATGTGCCGGGTTCCGCCAACAAGAAGAGCGACAACGACGGGCAGGGCATCTACATTGCCGCGGACTGGAAGATGGGCAACCTCGCGCTTGGCGCCGCAGTGTCCAAGTTCGACGGCGCCTGGATTGAAGACAACTTCGCCGGCGATCACGGCACCAACCCCTTTCCCACGGGCGGCGTGCTTGCCGACTTCTCGAACCGTGACGAGCTGGTGTGGATGGCGTCCGTCGGCTACGACTGGAAGGATTTCGTCAAAGGCCTGAAGACCTCGGTCAGCTACAAGAAGGGCACTGGCGCGAAGAACAGCCATGTGCGTTCGCGCGGTGAGGCAGACGAAAGCGAACTCGCAGTGGATGTGCGTTACCAGGTGCCCATCGTCAAGGGCCTCGGCGTTCGTTACACCTATCTCGACTACCGTTCGGACAAGACCGGCCGCCTCGATGGCGTGAAGGAAGACGAGATCGATCACCGCTTCTATATCGATTACACCTACCGCTTCTTCTGATCGAGCGATCTTCTCTCGCATCGTGGGGTCCCTTCGGACCTCGCGGTGCATTTTTGTATCTGTTTGGACAATGGGCTTCATGGCGCCTTTTGAGGCAGGGTTTTAGTCCGTATCATTCGGGGCATGGGATGCGCGCCTGCGCCATGGCGCCCGCGGCACGCATCGCCGAAACGCCAGCGCCCCAGGATACGAACTCATGAAGCCTCCGCACGCCGATCCCGACCCCATTCTGGATGATCTGACCGATCTCGATGCGCGTATCAGCGCGCTCGGTGCGGATATCTGGATTGGCGCCGAACCGACCTTTACCGACCGCTATTCCGAATCTGCAGAGTGGCTGCAGCTCGCGCTTGGCGGCGAGAAGGAGGGACGTGCAGCGCAGTTGCTGCGCGATTTTTCGATCAGTTTTCCGGGGTGCGCGCTGCTGCGGACGATCGGGCGGCAGTATCCGGGCGAGCCGGGCGCGCGCTGGAGTCTTGGCGTGCTTGCACGTCGCGACGGTGTGGCGCTGTGGCAGGGGCCGCCAGACCCCTTGCTGGTGTCAGAGCCCTGTGCACCCCACGGCATTGAGCATTTCAGCCTGTGCCTGCTTGAGCACTGCGCCGCACGTGGCTGGGCCGCTGAAACACGCGTGGGCGCCACCGACTGGCGCGTGGTGACCCGTTGCGACGAGCATCCGATCGGCATTGATGAAAGCTCCGCGGCGCTGTGCTTCAGACCCTCGCTGCATTCCGCCCCAATTCCCGCCGAAGGCCTGCGCGACGAGCTTGCCGAAAGCGGTCATTTCCTGCTCCTGCTTGCGACCCTGCCGGATGCCGAGGGCGGCTGGCCGGTGGTCGAACTCCCGGCGGTCGCCGACGTTGCCAGCTATGCGGCGCTGCTCGAAGTCGTGGCTGAGGCCGCCAAGGCCGCCGGCATCAACGGGCTGGTGCTGCGCGGCCATCCGCCGCCGCTGGATGCAGGGATGCACTGGACCAGCCTGACGCCGGACCCGGCGGTGATTGAGGCCAACCTTGCGCCGGCTACCGATCTGCAATCCTTCTATCGCGTCAATGCCGCGCTGTTTTCCGCGGCAGAGAGCCTCGGCCTCTACCCTTATCGCCTGTACTACAACGGCGGTGAGGCCGATTCCGGCGGGGGCGGTCAGCTCACGCTTGGTGGCCCTACTGCGCAGAGCAGCCCGTTCTTCGTCGCGCCGCGTTTGCTGACTCGGCTCGTCCGCTACCTGAACCGGCATCCGGCCCTGTCGTACTGGTTCGCGCCGGATTCGATCGGCAGTGGCAGCCAGGCGCCGCGTGCGGACGAGGGCCCGCAGGAGCGTCGGGTCGAGCTCGAGGTGGCGCTCGAGCAGCTGGAGCGGCTCGATTCGCCCGAGCCTGGGCTGCTGTGGGCCAGCCTGGCGCCATTCCTTGCTGACTCGGCGGGCAACAGTCACCGCAGCGAGATCAACATCGAGAAGTTGTGGAACCCCTATCTGGGCGCGCGTGGAATGGCCGGTCTGGTCGAATTCCGTGCCCTGCGCATGGCCCCGGATGCCGCAACCCTTTCGGCTGAAGCCGCCTTGCTGCGCGCCCTGATCGCGCGCCTGATGCACTTCCCCTACGACAAGCCACTGGTGGATTGGGGCAAGCAGCTGCACAACCGCTTTGCGCTGCCCTGGTATCTGGAGCAGGACCTGCGTGCCGTACTGGCGGATCTCGAAGCCCATGGCCTTGGGCTGGGTGCGTCGATCACCGCGCGGCTGGTGGACGATGCCCGCCGGGAACTCGGCCATCTGGAATGGGAGGGGCTGCAGCTGCGGGTGATGGGGGCACTCGAATTCTGGCCGCTGATCGGTGATGTCACCACCCAGCAGCCCTCTGATTCACGTCTGGTCGACGCCAGCACGGCACGCATCGAATTGCGCGTCGTCGCACCCGAGGCCGAAGGTCTCGACGGGCTGAAGCTACAGGTCAATGGCTACGCCGTGCCGCTGCGGGCCGAATACGATGGGGCCGCACCTGTGTGTCTGGCCGGTGTGCGCTATCGCAGTTTTGTTCCGGTGCATGGTCTGCATCCGACATTGCCGGCGCAGGACGGGGTTGAGTTGGTGCTGACCCATCCTCGCACCGGAAACGCGCTGCGCCTCAGCCTGTTCGACTGGCACCCACGGGGCGAGGCATACGATGGTCTGCCTGACAGTCGGGCAGAAGCCCGTCGCCGTCGTGCCGAGCGGCTGGTGTCAGAAAACGTGGATGCGCAGACGCTGCCGGAAGCGCGCGAGGCGCCAGCACCCGCGTATGCCGAGTACTGCTTCGACTTGCGGCGGGTGTAGGCCTTTTCTCAGGAGCAGGTGCGGTAGTCGGGGTCGATTGCCGCCATGTAGCTTGCAACGTAGTCTGCAAACGGCCCGGTCTGGTCTTCTTCAATCCGCTTCTGGTGGGCGAGCGAATCACGCGCCGATTGCTCAAATGCCTCGACTGCGCCACCGTCGAGCGGGCGGCTACGGAACGCCTCTGCATGCAGCCGCGACTGACTCATGGCGAATTCGAAGAAGCTGAGGTGGTCCTTGCTCAGCCTGCGCAATACGCGTGCGGAAGGGGTCAGCTCGGGGTTGTGCAGCTTGGCGCGCTGCGCTTCGAGCGCCTGGCGATGAAGGTCGCCACCATGCGCGGCGTCGAGAATCGCGGCACAGGGTGCCATGCACTCAAGCAAGGCGACTCCCCATTCGACCAGTTCGCGCGGGGTGCCATTCTGATGCAAGGTCATGCCCGGACGACGGCCCTCCTTGACGGTATGGCCGAAGTTGTCGGTGCATTCGCGGCATTCCTCGCCCGGCATCACCGGGCTGTCTTCCAGCGCGCAGTAGAGCAGGAAGGTGTCGAGAAAGCGCGAGGTGGTGATGTCGATACCCAGGGGCAGGAAGGGGTCGATGTCCAGGCAGCGGACCTCGACGTACTGCACACCACGCGAGCCGAGCGCCTGGATGGGCCGCTCGCCGGGACAGGCGACGCGCTTGGGGCGGATGGTCGAGTAGTACTCGTTTTCGATCTGCAGCACGTTGGTGTTGAGCTGAACCCATTCCCCGTGTTGCTGGGTGCCGATGGCGACGTAAGGCGGGTAAGGCGTCGAAACCGCTTCGCGAAGACTGTCGAGATAGCTCTCGAGACCGTCGTAGCAGGGCTGGATGCTGGCCTGGGCGTTGTTCTGGTAGCCGAGGTCGCTCATGCGCAGGCTGGTCGCCCAGGGCAGATACAGGGTGTTCTCGTCGAGGGTGTCCAGGTCGTGCAGACGGTCTTTCAGGAAACCCTTGCATACGGCCGGCGACGCGCCGAACAGATACATCAGCAACCAGCTGTAGCGGCGGAAGTTGCGGACCAGCGCGATGTAGCTCGCCGACTGATAGTCCTGCGGCGGGCGGGTATCGTCTTCGGCCTTCTGCAGCAGGGGCCACAAGTTTTCGGGCAGGCTGAAGTTGTAATGGATGCCGGCAATGCACTGCATCGCCTTTCCGTAGCGCACGGCGAGTCCCTTGCGGTACACGTGTTTGATCTGGCCGGTGTGGCTGCTGCCGTACTCGGCGATGGGAATGTCGGCTTCGTCCGGAAGCTTGCTCGGCATCGACTGGCACCACAGTATTTCGTCGCCGAGCCGGCTGTACGCGTAGCGGTGAATGGTGTCGAGCTCGGCAAGCGTCTGCTCGGGGTCTTCTTCGGCTGCGGTGATGAACTCCAGCAGGGCCTCTGAATAGTCGGTCGTGATCTGGGGGTGGGTCAGTGCCGAGCCCAGCGCCTGCGGGTGTGGGGTCAGCGCCAGCTCGCCGGTCGGCGCCACGCGCAGGCTCTCCTTCTCGAGCCCGTGGCGGCAGTGACGCAGCAGGTCGAGGTGTTCGGGCTTGTTAAACAAGGCCAGACGGCGCGAAAGTAGATCGGTCAAAAGTCGAATTCCTGTTTTTCTGTCCAGCCACAATGGGGGCGATAAGGCGCCGAAACAAGGGCCGGACCAATCAAGGGTGCCGGGTCAGAAAGACCCGCGCAGACCACTTGCAGAGGGGTGTCTGTCGGACCCCGGTGTCTGCTTCTTACAGCCGCTCCGGTAAACGGCAAAGCGCGACGTCATCGCGTCGCCGTCCGGTCCGGATCGCACAGACGATCCTTTGCTCCAAAAATGAATGCCGAACTCTACCGTCGAAACCGGATTCGCGAAACTGCAACAGTGAGTAGGGGTATGTGAGGCGGGCGCGCGATGCGGCCGCGGTTACACGGGCGTGATCGTCAGGCTTCCATTGCCGAAGCTCTCCGGCGCGACCGCGACCGCATACAGCCTGTGCTTGTTGCGCATGAAATTGCCGATGACTTTTGCCTGGGTGGCGACGATCATGCCGACCTCGTCCTGAGTCTGCAGGGTATTGCCATTGAGGGCGCAATTCACACCGGCATAGTGGTCAAGCTCACTGTCGATCTGGTTGTCGGTGACCCGCAGGTTGGCGCAGACCGGCAGGCTGCCGCGCGCGTTTGCGACCACGTCCTTCAATACCATGTCGCTCAGACGCAGGCCGCCGAGGCGGTTGCGTTCAAGGTTCAGGTTGCCGGCAGGCTCAAGGCTCACCTCGGTCTGGTTGATGGCTCCACTGAGCCGGCCGAGCAGGTCTCGACCGGGGAAGGGGCTGTCTTCACCTTCACCGAACAGGGTGATACGGCCCCGCACGGTGTTGTTCACCAGACTGACGTCACCAAAGTCCTTCAGCGCGAGGGCGAACACTGGCGTATTGGTGAGCATCGCGTTGCCAAGTTGCTCAAGCTGTACGGCGAGCGCGAACGCGGTCGCATTGGAGATGCCAAGGCGCATGGCGTTCAGGGCCACGAGCTCGCGCTGACTGAGACCGGCGTTGGCGGTGCCCGACACGCGGATCATGTTGGCGATTGCCCCTGACATCCGCTTCTTTTCTTCGGCGCTGAGCCTGGACAATTCCGCGGCGAACTCAGGCAGATGGCCGTCCACGATGGCCGTCGGCCGGAACGCGCCCTTGAAGGCACCGAGATCGCCGACCTGTTCGAGCAGGAGTCCAAGTGTTTTGCTCTCGTTGTTGTCTGCCAGCACGCGGCTGTCCTCGATGACCAGGCGCTGGCTGCCGCCGATGCGCAGCAGGCTGTTCCCGGGCGTGGCACTCCCGACGCAGTCGAACCGGCTCAGGCGCAGATCATCACAGTCCACAAAGCTCAGGCTCTCGAGGTTTCCGGTCCTGATCAGGGTGAAGTCCTGCAGCGCAAGCGTGCCGAAGGTATCGAACTGGAACACCTGATCGCGCACCAGGAGGCGGCTGGTGGGGCCACAGCCGTGGATCTCCACCCTGTGACGACGACTGCCGGTGACGTTGAGGTCGTCCTCCAGGGTATGCTGTCCGGGGAGCAGGCACAGGCAGATATCGAGTCGTTCTTTCTCCAGCAGGGTCCGCAACGCCCGGTCCAGCGAGGGAAACTGCCCGCCCTCGCCGACGGTGACACAGCAGCCACCGCCGCCGCCCTGTGGACGTTTGCACAGGGCGTCGATGGCTTCCTGCACGCTGAAGGCTTTTGCGCTGAGGAGGTCTGCGCAGCCGGAGGGGTCGTACGCGACTTCGCTCGCGAGCGCGAGCTGGGCGTTGAAATGCACCGGCAGGTAGCGCCCGGTGACAGGCTGGCCGGCCACCAGCAGTTCGGCCCTTGCATGCTGCACCGGTTTGGTTGGGTCGCTGGCGAGCGACCAGGCGATGGAGGCGACGCCGTTGGCAAGCGTCGTGGCGACATCGGTATTGGTGCCATTGGGCAGGGTGCCGGCGTCGACGGTAAAGCGGACCTGTGCGTTTGCGACCGGAAACTGCCCGTTGGAAACGCCCACCTGCAAGGGACTGGGGAGTGCGACAACGGCCGGGGTGTTGAGCGGATTGGGTTTGACGCTCTGGCCGTCGCCGCCGACATAGTCGAGGCTGGTCAGCTCGGTGAGTGCCGGAAACAGCGGACGGCAGTCGGCAATCGGGCTCCAGCTGTCCGCCTGGAAACCCAGCAGGGCAAGGCGGGCGAATGCACGCAGCACGCCGGCCGGGGCGACAAAGGCGGGCTTGCCGCTGTCCTGCGGCCATTCGATGGCGGCAGTGGCCGTGCGCGCGGGAATCAGCCAGTAGTCGCCGACACGGTAGCTGCCGGTGGCAAACTTGAGCTCGATGCCGTCCTGGGCAAGTTCCTCCCAGCCGGTGTTCGGGTTGGCGACCGAGCTGGTCTTCAATTCGGCCACACCGTCCCACCGCCGCACACGGGGATTGCCGGGGAACAGGGCGGCGTCGAGCGCATGGCCGATGCGCTGGGTGAGATCCACGGTGACTACATTGCCTTCGGTGCGGATGACCGGTACCAGCGGGCCGGGCTGACCGAGCAGCTCATGGGTGTCATCGATGAACTCCACCCAGCAACCGGCGGTGATCGCCAGGGTGTCATCGCGGCCAATGCTGGCGACTTCGAATTCGTCTGCGATGGGGTCGTCCAGCCAGCGCACCACACGGCTGACCAGGCTGCCGTTGTCGCGCGACCACTTGTAGCGCGCCTTGCCGGTCACGCTGCCATCGTCGTGGATCTCGACCCGGTACAGGTGGTTTTCGAGCAGGCGATAGCCGGCCTCGGGTGGCAGCTGGCAAGGGGTTTTAGGCGGCACCGTGGCTTCGGCGCGCGCAGCCAGGCGTCCGTCCGGCGGCGTGGTGAGGGCTGTCCATGCCGGGATCTCCGACAGGCAGTTCAGTTTCACGCCAGCGTCGCCTGCGCGTAGCAGCCTGACCTGCCACACGGTCTGTTCACGGGTGCAGGTGTCGGGCCCGCCCAGTGCCACTTCCCGCATGCTGGTGTCACCTGCCGGCAGATCGGTGGTGCTCAGGTGGCGCTGCCAGACTTCGAGGTAGGCGAGATACGTGCCGGCGGCAGGCGCGACCGCGGCGCCGTTGTTGTCGAACACCACGACGCCGTTGATATCCGAGGCCTTGATGTCTTTCGGCGGCAAGGGCAGCAGGGTGGCGCCAGCTGGCAACACCGCAGAGGCGATGGCAGGCAGGTCCGGCTGCTTGGCGACGCTGGCTGCGGCACTGTTTTCGCACAGCAGACCGTCGACATAGAGGTTCCCGGCCGAAATCGCGAGGTCCTTGCCCGCGGGCGTGATCCCGAATCCCGGTTTGTCGATCGGTACTGCGACCGCACCCAGGCTGTCGACGGTCTCGGTTTCCAGACGGTGGTTCAGGATGTCCTGCTGCTCGTTCCAGTCGGCATCGAGCTGCACGCGCCCCTGCTGCATGCGCACCGTGCGGTAGCGTCGTGCGGGGTCGAAGGTGCTGCGGCTCAGATCGGCTTTCATGGTGTCTCTCCCGGTGGTCGGGTCTTGTCGGTTTATGTTTCGGTAAGGTGGTGTCAGGTCACGAACAGCGGCGCAGCCTCCAGGCCGAAGCGCAGATACTCCTCGAGCGTCAGGCGCAGATTGGCTTCGCGTTGCGCCTGTTGCAGCAGATGCCACACACCCATTTCAGCGCCGTCGTCTGCGCCACGGCGAACCTCCACAGCCGTGCCCTGAGTGAGCTGGCCATAGGCCGGGGCGCCGAACACGATGCTGGTGAATGCGGGCGTGACACGGCGTGCCTCGCGCTTGGCTTCGGCCGCGGAAAGCGCGTCGATGACGAGGTCGGGCTGGCAGCGATGGCGGCGTGGCGTGGCCGATTTTGGCGGCAGGTAGCAATAGCGCACGCAGCCTTCCTGGCGCCGGGCAATGCTGACCAGTCCATCGAAAATGGTGTTGCCGGCCTCCAGCCTGCCGGCGCGGGTGGTGCCGAGCAGTGTGCACGCGCTGACGACGAGCGGGCTGTCGTCCACGTCCACCGCCACAGCGGCGCTGCCATCCACCAGACAGTCGCGCAGGATTACGCTCGCCAGTGGTTTCTGGCTGCGCACCGGGCCGCATAGGCAGCGGTAAAGACCCAGGCTCAGATCGGTGGCCGCGCCGCTGTGCGCGATGCCGCCGCGTGCAGGCACCAGGCTGCAGTGGCGCAGGCTGACCGCGCGCAAGGCGCCTTGCAGCTGGAGCTGGCCGTCGAGCAGCAAACCGCCAAGGCTGAGGCGGGTACTGGCGTTGCCCTTGAGCAGGAAGTCACCCACCAGCACCGGACGCCGGCCCTGCGCGGCCTGGATGGCGAGGTGGGTATCCGGCAGGTCGAGCGCGGGCGACAGGCTTTCCGTGCCATCGGTGTCGAGGGTGATCAGTGTGCGTCGGCCGGCAATCACGCGGTGGGCGGCTTCGGCCGGGTTGGCGGGGGCGGTGAAGGCGGTGGCCAGGGTCGGGGTGTCAGCGCTCGGAATGCGCAGATGCACGTCGAAGTCGGCCGGGTCGTTGAGCGCGGCCAGTGCATCGGTTTCTCCCGGATCGGGGCGCGGGTCGAAGGGGCCGGCGCCGATATCGCCCGGAAAACCGTAGCTGTAAGCAAGCTCCACGGCCGTCGCGCTCACCCCTGCGGCCAGGGCCAGGCGTCCGCGACGGGGGTCGATGCCGACCAGCACGCCGCCGGCGGCGGGGAAAGTCCGGTCGGGGCGACCGGGCTTGCGTGCGGGGACGGTGATGCTGGCGGGCGGCCGGCGCCAGTCCTCGGGTGCGACGCCGGGAATCGGTGCGAGATCGCAGATCAGCAGGTTTTCGACAGCCACCGCCTGCCCATCCAGCCACACCTTCAGCACCGGGCCGCCAGCGTCGTCGGCAAAGTAACGGTCGTCCGGCTCTTCACCGTCGGTCAGGGCCTGACGGCGGGCTTCGAGTTCCGCATGCAGATCGCGCCAGTTAAGGGGCTCGGGCACATTGATCGGTTCGGCCAGGTGGCTGATGTCGTCCTCGGTGCGGGCGCGGTTGAACAGAGGGTGGGGCAGTCCGAGTGGATCGAAGGTGTAGAAACCCGCCCGGGTGGTGGCGGGGCGCGCGCTGCCGCGCTGTACCGGGTAGGCCTGCAGCCGCCACAGGAAGAGCCCGATGTTGGGCAGGTTGTAGCGTCCGACGGGCAGTGCGCGTACGTCGGCCGTATGGGCCTCGCTTCCGAAGGGGCCGCCGATGCGTTCGAGCGGCCGCGGTTGACGCAGGTCGGGGGTGCGCATGGCATGCGGGCGCGGGTGGTTCGTATGCTGGGAGGTCGCGACCTGCTCGAAGAACTCCACTGCGCGTGCCCGCCACCCGGTGCTGTCGTAGGCAAGCTCTTCCAGTACCAGCGCGGTGCCTTTGCGGCGCCGCAGGCGCAGGGTGTTGGCCACCAGCGCGCGTGGCCCGAAAGCGGCCGTGCCGCTCACCGGATAAAGCGCACGCACGCCGAGCAGGTCGCCGATATAGGGCACGACCCAGTCTTCGCAGGTCTCGATGAAGGCGTTGTCGTACAGACGCTGCAGATCGGCATCGAGGAGCGCGCCCTGGCCGGCGATGACGCCGAGCAGCGCGCGCAGCGGGACGCCTTGTTCGGCGTCGCGCGTGCGGTAAAAGGCGGGCAGCAGGTCGAGCAGGGCGTCGGCGTCGATTTTCATGATCCATGCTCCAGCAGCTTGACCGCAGCGGGGTCGATCAGCAGCAGGTCGGCAGGCTGCAGGGTGTTGCCCTGCCAGTGGGCAGTGCGCGCTGGCAACTGCCCGTCCGGACCGGTGACTGTCTGCGCAGCGCTGCCGGGGCCGGCCTGCTTCAGGTGGTCGAGATCGGCGCCCGTGACACCGCTGACCCCCTGCAGGCTGGCGAGGATCTCGCTGCCGCTGACGGGTTGCCCGAACTGGCGGGCAGCAAAGCCGAAATCGCGTTTCAGCGCTGCCGCGGCGGCCGCGAGTACGGTCGGGGGTTCGTGCGCCTCGTCGATCCACAGGCTCGCAGTGAGGCCGAAATACAGGGTCCGGCAGGGGCTGACCTTCAGCGCCTGATGCGGTGGCCGCGCCGCGTCGATGGCGTTCAGCAGGTTGCGGTACAGCGTGTCGCCGGGGGCGAGCGCCGCACCGTCGGTGCCGGCAACGGTGAGATGAACCCGTCGCTGCTCACCGTCCCACAGCCACACGGCCTGGGCTTTGCCGATGCCGGTGAAGGCGGCGGCGAAGTCCTCGAAGTCGCGCAGGGACACGATACGGTCCAGCGTGCGTACCGTCAGCGGTGCGTTATTGCGTGCGGTGTCGCCGGCTTCGGCGTCGGTGCCGCCACTGGCCTTGACCGGATTGATGACGGCTTTCAGGCCGGGCGGGCGGCTTAGCAACAGGCTGATCTGCTCGGCGGCGACATTGCCGGCCTTGCCCAGCCCGACCCGGTATCGGGCCTCGACGTTGCCGCTGCCGCTTGGCAGGCGCGCACCATGGATGCCATCGCCAAACTGCACGCTGGCGCCGCCGTTCTCGTCCAGACGCACGGTGTAGCTGCGATCCTCGGGGCCGGCAGCTGTAAAACGCGGTGCAGGCTTCCACAGCAGGCCATCCACGCGGACCTCAAGGGTGCTGGCCGTGCCGTTGGGCGTGGCTGCCGCGATATGCGTGAGCGGCGGTTGGCGCAGCTTGAAGCGCTGCAGGCTGCGGGCCGCATCGCCGCTGCCGAGCGCCTCGGGCTGGATGCGCATCTGCTTGCTGTCGCCCTGACTGGCCGGTGCCAGGTTGGCATTGATGCGCACCGTGGCCGGCAGATAGGCATGTGCGAGGTCGCTGTCGAGGTGCAGACGAGTGCGGCCGCTGCTGCTGTCGTTGAGCTTGATGCACGCCACTTCGGCCGCGCTGCTCAGGCTGACGGTGTAGCGCTTGAAGTCCTCGAACTCAATTTCGGCACTAAGCCGGTCGCGCGCCACGCGGATGGCTGCAAGGGGGTGCTGCTGCAGGAGCCGCTGTCGTGCGGCGGCATTGGCCGGCACATCGGCAAGGATCAGGCCCGACACCGAGATCCAGCGTGCTGCGGGCAGGTCGGGGTGGTAGCCGGCGAGGTCGACGAGATGACCGGTAATGAAACCGGAAAGCGGCCGGGTCGCCCAGTCCAGCGCCTCCGACTGCCCGAACAGGGTGGTGGCGCGCAATTGGTCGTTGAAAATCTCGCGCACACTTTCACCCTGCAGGTTGAGGCGGGTGGCCGTGGCCGAAAGGGTGAAGTCGGCACGGGCATCGTCTTCGGCGGTGACGATGCGGTAAGCCTCTTCATAGTTCGGGACCGACATGACCACCCAGCCACCGGCGAGCCATTTCGGGTAGCTGGTGTCGAGATGAACCGAATGCACGTCGCGCGGATACAGGCTTGCGGTCGGCACCACGGCTTTGGGCACGCCACTGGCCGACCACGCCAGTTTGATCGAGGCTGAGCCGGCGCTTTCATAGTACTCAAGGCGGATGTCGTGCTTGTGCCCTGCGGTGAGCTCCGCCTGACCGCTGTGTTCGGTTGCACCTTGGTTGATCCAGTAATCCACGATCAGGCGCCCGTCGATCCACAGTCGCAGACCATCGTCGGCGGTGACATGGAAGGTGTAGGTGCCTGTGGTGGGTGGCTTGATCCAGCCGCTCCAGCGCACCGAGAAATGGTCTGCCGGCATCGCCGGGTCTGGCGTGCCCGGACCCCAGTCGAAGTCCACCACCGCATCGGTGCGGGTCAGGATGCGCTCGCGGAAGCCCTTGCCGCGGTAGTACTCGCCATACAGACCTGTACCGCTTGCTACCGCTGTTGACGGATCGGAGACGTCTGCGAGGGTGAAGCCGGGCCATTCCGGGTGTTGGCTGATCGGTGGCTTGCTGTCTTCGCTCAGGCCGAGATAGGTGGCGCGCAGGCCCGAGGGCATCGCCCGCCAGTCGGGCGCGTTGTGACCAAAGAGGTGAGCGCGGGCGCGCAGGGCGAAACAGCGGGGGTTTGTTGCTGCCGGATGTACGCCACGGCGCGGACTGCCGAGGCCGTGATCAAGCGTGACCACGGTGTAGCCGGCATCGCTGGCATCGGCAGGGTCTGCGGGCAGGACTTCGCGGATGCGGGTGACGCGGCGGAAATCCCAGTTCTCGTTGCCTGGGTCCTTGCCGCGCTCGTCGCCGACGATCAGCAGCGCATCGCCCTGCTGCAGGCGGGTGGCGGTGCCGCCGAGATAGAGCTGCCGGCCACCCATGCGCGGCGGCACCGCTTCCCTCGCCAGCACTGGCAGTGCATTCCAGCGCGCCTGCGCATCGACGGCTTCGAGTGTCTCGAAAATCTGTGCGCTTTCGTCCTGTGCCGGGATGCTCTGCGCACGGGTGCCGACGTCGATGCGGGCGCTGGCCGGGGCGCCAGGAGCCGTTTCGAGGGTGAAGGCGAGCCAGGTCGATGCGGCGACGCCGGGGCGAAGTTCGTAGCCGATGGCACGCGCCAGTTCGAGGATTGAGCGGCGCTCGGTGGCGGTGCGCAGGTAGTGTTCGTTGCCGATGCGTTCCTGATAGAACGCGAGCACGTCGAGGACGGCGGCCCAGCTGTCGAGCAGCGCAATCGCGGGGTCGTCGCTGGCACGGGTGGTCAGTGCGGCCAGTGCCGGTTCGCGGGCGAGGTCGGCAAGCAGGCTCTGGCGGAAGCGGCCATGGGTGCCGATGCGAAGTGCCAGTGCGGGCTGGCCGGGCGGCTGGGGGGTGGCGACCGGGGTGAGCGCGTCGAGCCCGGTGCAGCAGCCGCAGTTGTCCGGGGTGCTCATGATCCGCCCTCCACAACAAAGCTGATCTGGCCGTTTTCGGGAAAGCTCGGGTCGCTGTCGACCCGCAGGACCTCGAGCGTGCCGATGCCGATCAGGCCGGCGTCGCGCTCGCCATTGGGCTTGCGGCCCCAGCGCTGGAAGCGCTTCACCTGCACCGAGGCCACACCGGCAACCGCCATCGCCTCGGCGACCACGGCCGACAGGTAGAGCGGTGTGCCGAAGGTGAAACGGTCCGGATGAAAGAAGCCGGGGGTGCCATTTCTGCTTTGGCCCGAGGTGAAGGTGTCGATCAGGGCGGCCTTGACGTCGGTCGCGAAGTAGGACTTGTGGGCGCAGACCTGGAGCTGGATGTCGAGCGGGACATGGACCGGGTCGGCAAACGCGAAGTCATGACCGGCAAGGCGGAAGCGTTCGAGGAAGTCACGCAGTTCGGTCTTGAACGCTTCATCGACCGCGCGCCCGCCACGGCGATCCACCATCAGGAAGACGGTGTGCCAGCTGCCGGTCCAGCGCAGGCGGGCGACCGCGCGTTGTACTTCGGGGTGGCGCTCGGCAGCGCGCGCGTAGTCCTCGGTGGTGACTGCGCGCTCCTGGGTGCGGAAAGCCTCGGGGGCGTTGAGCCGGATCGCGTCCAGCGCTTCGGCTTCGGCACCGCCCTGCGCCGGCAGCGGATTGCGCAGGCCGACGATGCCCAGCTTCAGCGCGGCATCGTCGCTGACCAGCGCGGTGATGGCGTCGGCGCCGACATTGCCCCGGGTGCCGCCGCCAAGCCGGTAACGTGCGAGCAGGCGCTGACCGGTGGGCGGCGCGGCGCCAAAACGGTTGTCGCCAAAGCGTAGCCAGGCGCTGCCGTCATTCTCGGTTTCGACCACGAATTCGCGCGCAAAGCGTTCGCTGCCAAGCAGGTCGCGCACGGGCGTCCATGCGGCGACGGCCGGGTCGGGCTGATCGCCGAACAGGCTTGCGTCGTCGGCCTGCAGACGCATGTTTGATGGCCGCGCGCGACGCGCGTCCTGACGCAGAGCAGCGCTGGCCGACATCGCAGTCGAGGTGGCGAGATCGTGATCGTAAGGCGCGCTGTAGGCGAGACCGCTGTCCTTCAGCCGTGGCCGCCAGTGACGACGAAGCCCGGCGGGGCCGTCGTCCGCCACAGTGTCCGGCACCATCGCCTGCCATGGCCGCGTCAGGCCGTGGTCGGCCAGCACCACGTTGCCGCGCGCAACGGCGATCGCTTCCTTGACCACGGCGCCCCCGTGTTCGAACTCATGGCTGACGCACAGCGGGAAGGGCAGCGCGTCGTCCACATGCCAGCTCACCAGCAGCAGGTCGGTGTGGGTGAGATCGTCATGGCCGGTGCTGACCGACGTCAGGCGCACCGGGTGGCGGTGGCTGGCGTCGGCGTCGGCCGGCTTGCCGGTGACCGGGCTGAGAATCTCTTCAAGGATCAGCACATCGCCGGGCGCCAGCGCCAGCGCCGGGGTGTTGACCAGGGCGGCCGAGGTGGCGCCGCGCCCGAGGCAGTAGCCGGGGTCGGCAAAGTCGTGGATGGCGATGTGGCTGTGCGAAGCATGGAGAATCTGGTCATGCAGGCTTTCGAAGACTTCGATGCCGGGCAGCGGGAGTTCGTCCAGCAGCGCCTTGCGCCGCACCGGGGCGCCACCATCGGCCAGGGCCAGCAGGGTGGTTCCGGCCGGCAGTACGCTGCCCTCGGCTGCGGCCCCTGCATCGAGGGTCACGAAGGTCCGTGCGTTGCAGCCTTCATGGATGGGGTAGTCGAGCAGGCGCGCATGACGACGCAGTGAGGTCCGGCGCCGTGCGGTGCCGAGATAGGCCTCGGTTGCCACCGCATCCTGGGTGTAGGAGAGGTGGTCTCCGACGTAGGCGAGGGTTTCGATCAGGGCCAGGGTGAAGTCGGCCGGGCTGCGCTCGGTGAACTCGGGCACGAGCTGCGACATGCGGTCGAGCATCAGGCTGCGGAAGCTGTCGTAGTCCTTGGCCAGGTAATCGAGGCGGGGCTCCGGTGGCGATGCGGGCGGGCAGGTGGTGGCGTCTGCACAGTCGAACTCCGACGGGCAGCCGGCCTTGAAGTTGATGCGGATGCTCGACAGGCAGATGTCGAAGCCGGGCGCGGGCGCGTCGGGCTCGGCGGGGTTGATCAGCGACAGGGTGTACCAGGAGAAATCGCCCGCCTTGTCCACCGTGATGCGGATCTCGTTCCCGGCGAGCACCGGGTCTTGCGCGAGCCGGATGCCGGTGATGCGCACGCCGCCGTCGATGCGCACGTTGGCGCGCGTGATGTCGGTCACCGGATGCACGCACACCACCCGCAGGCTGCGCTGATCGGCAGATGCGATCTCGACGTAGTCGATGCCGTTCTTGCCCGGCGGCTGCTGGTCGCGCAGGCGCTGCAGTCGGCGCGGGTTGTCACTGCGAAACTGGCGCTTCATGGCGCACCCCGGCTGAAACGTTCGACACGACGATCCTGGCCGCTGCGGCTGATGTACTGCACTTCAACCGCGAGTTGCGCGTCATCGTGGTCGACGGTGACCGCTTCGACCACGATGCGTTCGCCCAGCCATTGCTGAAGTGCGCTGTGCACGGTCATCTGCAGGGCTGCTGCCAGTGTGTCGCTGTTGGGGGCGAACACTAGTTGCAGCAGGCCGCAACCGAAGTCGGGCCGATTGACGCGTTCGCCCGGAATGGTGAACAGCACCTGCTCGATCATGTCGCGCAGGTGAGCGTCTTCGGTCGCCTCGGCGCTGCGTCCGCGGTGGTCGGGCTGGAAGGGAAAGTGGAGGCTCATGTCACATCCCCGTGACCCGCGTCTGCGTCACTGCCGCCGTCATCGGTGTGCCAGTGGGGGCGCAGATCGAAGGCGAGCCCTGCAACAGCGCCGGCTGACCACCGATGAAGACGCGCGTTGCACCCATCAGCCACTGCCCGCTCACGCAGGGACCGTTGCCCGCGGTCGGTGGCGGCATGGCGCAACCGGCGATGACATAGGGCGCGCCGAGCGTGGTCGCGGGCTGGCCGGACAGCAGCACCCGTGGATTGGGTGAGCTCGGTGTGGCCTGACCGCCGTGGGCACAGAGGACGGTGGCACCGAGGTGGAGGAGGAATCCGGGCATGTTCGTATCGTCCTCGTCGTTGTTGTCAGATCACCGTGAGGGCGCCCTGATTGATGCTCACCGTCGGGCCGGTGAGCATGATGGTTGCGCCCTGACCGTTGGAGATGGTGATCCCCACCTCGTTGATGGAGATCATCGCGCCGGTCATGGTCTTGAGCAGGATGCCGCCGGTGGGGCCGGGCAGATCGGAGATCATCAGTCCGTTCTGGTTGCCCGTCTGCAGCACGATGCTGGGCGACACCGGCAGACCGGCCAGTGCCAGCGCCGGGACTTCGGCCGCCGAGCCCCAGAAGCCGCCGACCCAGATCGGATAGTCGGCGTCGCCCTGTTCGAACTCGACCCACACGCCGGCGCCGATCTGGGGCAGCACGAAGGCGCCGCTCTGCACGCCGGCGAAGGGCACGCAGGGCATAGCCCAGGATGACAGCGCCGGGCCCAGCACATCCGGCACCTGAACCTGGATGCGGCCCATCTGCATGGGGTCGATGTTGTTGACCACGACCCCGCGGAACTTGCCGAAATGACGTGTCTTCTCGCTCATGCGGGCACCAGTGGCAGGGTGGAGACAAGGCCGTTGCGGGCCAGTGAAAAAGCTTGCTTGAACTCGCCGGCCTTCAGACTGCTGCTGACGCGCTTGACGTAGTACAGACCATCGAAGGCCATGCCGGCGCCGCGCACGCCCACCAGCTGGCGAGCCTTCAGGATGTGGCCGTAGCGCAGTACATCGAGGCTGCCGTTGCCGGTTACCGCATCGGCCGACGAACCGGCTGCAGCGGCAAGGCCCTTGCCCAGGGCCGCAATCGGCGACAGCTTGGCCGTCTCCTTCATCAGCTTCAGGCTTTTGACCATGGGCGGAATCAGGCCTAGTGGCGGGTTGGCGAGGCTGACGTCGGGCACCGGCAGCGGAATCGGAAACTTGGTGATCGGGTTCTGGATGAACACGATCGGCAATTCGGCGTCGGACTGGTTCACCGCGAAGCTCAGCGAATCGACATTGGTGTGCACGTCCATGCCGGTGTTCAGCGCAGGCTGCACTGGGCCGAGGCGGATCTCCGGCCCCCAGTAGGCGATATTGGCGCCAGGCAGCGGGCCGGGCTCGATGTAGAACACATGCCCGGCTTCGCGGGCGAGCTGGCGGGTGTAGGCGAGGTCGGTGCCCTCATGGGTGGGGATGCGGTCGACCGGAATCGGCACATCCTCGAACACCGAGGGGATGATCACCGGCAACATGCCGTACAGCCCGTAGCGTGCGACGATCAGCGCCACGCGTGCGGCCGGTGGCATCGCCGGATAGGGCAGGCCGCTCATGTCCTGCTTGTCCATGGCGACGGTCAGGTCCTCGCCTGTGATGGTGAGGCGTCCCTGACCGGGTTCATTGCCACCGCTGATTTCCTGCCGGGTAATCAGGCCGTCCATCAGCACCGTTGGCAGACTGTTGAGGGTGGCGACCAGGATGACCCTGAGCCACGGCACCTGACCGCCTGCAATCAGCAGCAGGGTATGCAGCGGTGAGCGGCTGTCGATGGCGAAAGACAGCTGGAAGCCGCTCGGGCTGTCTGCCGCCGTGGTCACTTCGATGCTCTCCAGCGCGTCCATGACCGGCTTCGGCGCGGGCACCGGCACGCCCGGCCCCACCAGCAGCGTGAGATGGATGCCCTTAAGCACCGTCGCCTCCGTTGCCGAAATTGCCGCCGCCGCTAAGCCCGGCCGGCAGCGTCAGGCGCAGCACGCGGCCGGGGGTTTCCAGCTCGTCGGGGATCTGCGCGCCATTGCCATCGGCGATGCGCCAGAACTGCACCGGATCGCCCAGGTTTGCGGCGGCAATGCGGTCGAGGCGGTCGCCGGCCTCCACCCGCACTTCGCCCACGGTAACAAGACTGGCGGGATCGGGGATGAAACGGCGGCGCAGGAAGACGCGCTTCTCGCCGTCGGCCGCAGTCAGTTCGGTGGTGCCCACCGCGGCGTAGCGACTGTTGGGGGGAAAGCGTTGGACGCTCATGGCAGTGACGCCAGACCGACCGAAGACAGGCTGCCGGTCGCCGCCCCGGCCGCCATGCGCTCCTTGCGTTGCTGATAGACCATGTACAGGTGTCCTCCCTTGTCGCCGAAGCCCAGATCGCCCACATGCAGCACCCTCAACCCAAGCGAGACCTTTGCCCGGATCGGGTTGAGGCTGGCGTCGAAGGCTTCTTCGGTAATCGAAAACTCGGTGATCCGCACCGGCACCACGCGCTCCCGGCTCCATACGAAGAGCGTGAGCGGCGCAACGGTGGGCGCGATTTCCAGCGTGCCGAGGCTGGCCAGCAGGTTGTTGCGGATCAGCGCAGCGCTGTCCGGGTAGACGATGGTCTCCAGCGCGGCGAGCTGGCCATGGATGCCGGACGCAGCCACCGTCGGATGCTGGTCGGGGACTTCGAGCTGATCGGTGGCGTCGATCTCGGCGTCGAGCTTGATGGTCTCGGTTGGCGGCCCCTTCAGCCGCAGCGCCTCGGAAAACGTCCCGCTCTGCTCCGTGGCCTGTGGCTGCAGGGTGCGGCTCAGGGTCTCGGGGTTGTACTGCAGCGAGATCACACGTTGCACCGCGCCGCTGGACGGATCGATCAGGATCAGGCCGCCGCGCAGCAGGCGGGGGGAGAGGGGGCTGCTCATTTGCTCAGACTCCCGTTCTTGGCTGCGCTGTCCAGGGAGGAAATCTCTTTGGGCAGGGTCCCTTTGGCGTCGCAGTCCATGTAGTAGATGTCGTAACCGGTAAGCGGACGGTTCGCGTCATAGGCTTCCTCGAGACCAAAGTCGCGCACTTCCTTCAGCGCATCGGCCTTTGTCGTCGCGGTCAATTCGGTGGATGCGCTGTTCGAGATTGCCTGGTAGGTCTTGCCGTGCTTCAGCAGTGCCATTGCATGGGCTGCACGGGTCGTGTCGGTCGGGCTCACGGCCATGTAGCCGATCGGCGTGAAGCCGCTTGCGACCAGCAGGCGCACGCCATAAGTCGCCAGCACGTCGCAATCGACCTTGAGCTGGGAGTTCTTCGGGCCTCCTGCCTGCAGCTTTGTCAGGTGGCCCGACTTGTCTGGCGTGATGTTCTCGTCGACATGCGAGGTGAAGGCAGTGGTGATTTGCGTAAATAGTGCCTTGGCCGCTTCCGGCTTTCCGGGGTTCTGCTTGGCTACCGCTTGACCGATCTTCTCGGTATTCGCTTCGAGCCAGGCTTTGAGGCTGCCGATGCTGCGCGATGTCGGCGGCGAGATCGCAATGCCGGCTGCTTTCGACAAGGCCAGAACATCCTCGACAGTGACGCGCTGTTTGTTACCGATGGACCACGCCAGCGTATCCGCATCCGGATTGATCGTCTTGCCGTCCTTCTCGATCTCCGCACCTTCGACGAAGTATGGCTGCTCCGATACCTTCCGGAGCAAAGCGCCATGCTTGTCAGCCATCATCCACTCGGTGAATGGGGCACGGCTCGCGGGGTGGAAGAACATGAGCTGCGCAAGACTTCTGGGCAGGTCTGCATCGCTTGCATATTTTTTCACGACCACCTTGAGCACTGCATTGACCTTTGCTGCGCCAAACTTGGCCGCATAGGCGCCGGTGCCGGTTGTCAGCCTGGAGAACAGTTCATGGTCTGCAAGCTGCGCTGCGTTTGCTGCCTGAAATGTGGCAATAGTGGTGATCTGCGCCTCGCTTACCTTGGCGGGTTGGCCCAGTACCGACTGATAAACGTACTTGCGCTGCCCGGCGTCCGAGAACTTGAGCGCGAGCGCCATCGCTTGGTCGATAAAGCCTGCGTTGGCGAGGTCCGCGGCCAGCATCTGCGCACGGCTTTCCTTCTGCTCGACCTTCGATCCACTCTTGTCGAGAATGCGTTCGGCCAGCTTTTCCGCTTTCTGGAAGTTGCGCTTCCACGCTGCCTTGGCCTTGGGGTCCTTGGGCTCCTCGAGCAGGTTCATGTTCTTGTCATGATTGATATCGAACCCGTAGGACTGCAGATTCATCGCATAGTCACGATGGGCCGGGTCGAGGCCTTTCGGATCCGTTACGTGCTTGGCGAGCTCTTCGTCGATCTCCTCGTCCAGGGTCTTGTGCTCAAGGCGGGGGCGTGTTTCGCCCGCCTGACGCACGACATGGGCGAGCTCATGGGCCAGCAGGGCGCGGCCGGCTGCGGTGCCCGGTGACCAGTGACCGGGTGCAAGTGCGATATCCGAGCCCCACGTGACTGCGCGGCTGCCTGCCGTCCTCACCGCTTCGGCAGCGTCGCCCGTTGCGAAAATGCGTACGCGGGAAAAGTCATGGCCGAAGCCGTACTCGAACTGCTCGCGCAAGTCCGTCGGCAGTGGTTGTGCGCTGGTGGTGGGGAGCGGGCTGGGGCCGCCCGAGCGGTCAGGTGCCCGACTGCGGGTCCGGGCCGGCTCGCTCAGGCCGGCGATGGTGTCGAATGCCCTGATCGCGCTGTGGTCGGCCGCGGATTCCCGCGCGCTTCTGTCCGGCGCGGTGGTTGCGTCGTGTTTGGCGGGGGTGAGCATGCGACTCATGACCGGCTTCCTCGGCGACGGGGGCTGCCCTCGGCCGGCGTGGGGGCAAGCGCCGCAACGGTCTTGCGGGCGAGGTTCGTGGCTTGCATGTCATCCGTGGTCGTGACCTTGAGGCTGGACGCGGTTGAACCGGGCAAGGTGGGCAACGTGCCGCGCGCAATGCTGGCGGCAAGTTGCTGTTCGAGCGCGGCGAGGTAGGCGCGCTGCTGCGCAGGGCTGAAGCCGGCGGGAACGCTCAGGTGCTCGATGTGAAGATGAAGCTTGCTCATGTCCATCCCCTTGTCTCTGCATCGGTGAGTGGGCGCTCGCGTTTCGCTGCATCTCCGTGCGCGGCATGAAGAAGGTGTTTCATGCCGATCGCTTCACCGCTGTCGGCTGCGAGAAAGGCCGCCGTCAGCGCAATGTTGCGGATGCTGCCGCCCGTGACGGAGAGCCGTGCGAGCCTGCTGAAGTCGAGGTCCGCCGTCGGCGCCGCGCCCGGAATAGCGCGCTTCCAAAGCGCCAGGCGCTGGTCGTAGTCCGGAAACGGAAACTGCACGATGAAGCGCAGGCGGCGCGTGAAGGCGCTGTCCAGGCTCGATTTGAGGTTGGTCGTGAGGATCGCGAGGCCGTGGTAAGACTCCATCCGCTGCAGCAGGTAGCTGACCTCGATGTTTGCATAGCGGTCGTGGCTGTCCTTGACTTCGGTACGCTTGCCGAACAGGGCATCCGCTTCGTCGAAGAGCAGGATGGCCCCACAGTCTTCGGCGGCATCGAAGACCTTGCGCAGATTCTTTTCGGTTTCGCCGATGTACTTGCTGACGACGGCCGACAGGTCGATACGGTAGAGGTCGAGTTGCAGCGTGTTGGCCAGCACTTCGGCAGCCAGTGTCTTTCCGGTTCCGCTCTCGCCCGCAAAGAGGCTGGCGAGGCCCAGGCCGCGACTGCCTTGCGCGCCAAAGCCCCAGTGCTCGATGACGGTCTGGCGCTGGCGCAGATGGGATGCGATCTGGTGCAGGATGCTCAGTTGCGCCTCGGGCAGGACCAGATCCCCCCAATCGGCCGTGCCGGAAATGCGCTGAGCAAGGGCATCGAGTCCGCGCCGGCTCTGTTCCCTGCAGGTGCGCCACAGTGCGATGCCGGCGGAGGCGTCCTTGCGACCTGTCTGCTGCATGCCGCGGGCGATGTCCTGCAGCGCACGGCTGCCGATACGGAAATGACTGGCGGCCTGTGCCACGTCATCGCCGACCGCGTGCATTGCGGCGGGGCCTAGCGCGCTTGCCCACAGTTGCTGACGGTCGCTGCAGTCCGGTTTGTCCATGCGGAAGCTGCGTGTCGGGATGTCGAGCGGCGGCAGGAAGGGGGCCGCCACGAAGGTGATGCCTCCGACCCGGTTCAACAGTTCGAGCGTGCCATCCCCCGCAGTGGTGTCGGGGTCGTCGATGACGACGAGCAGGGCAGATCCGAGCAGGCGTGATTCGCGTTGCCACAAGCGCAGGAGTCGCGCGCGCTCGTCGGCGTGAGGCGGAATGTGTTTTGCCTGCAGGACCTGACATCGAAGCCCGAGGCTTGCCGCGGCTCGGTTTGCGATGTCCTCCCCCGCGCTGATGTCGTCGCCTTCGAGCACGGTGAGTGGCGGCACCTCAGGTGGCGTACAGGGTGTCGACAGGGTGGCGACCACAGCCTCTGTGCAGGCAGCATGTGCACCGGCCTGAAGGGTGAGGCCGGCGGCGGGGCGCAGGAGATGGGAAAGGCGCATGTCCGGATCGTTCAGGCCAGCGAGCAAGTGCAGGATCCGCTCGTCGATGCGAAGCCGGCCTGTGCTCAGCCCGGCGTCATTGTCGACAGTGATCATGAGCCAGTGTCGCAGTGGTGAATGCGGTGACAGTGCGCTCCAGTGCGGCGATTGCAGCGCAGCGAGGGCGAGCCCGAAGCTGGCCCAAGGGCGGTTTTCATCGCCGTGGCCGTGGGCGCAGGCGCGTGCCAGCCCTGCATCCATCTCGACACCTGCGCACAGCAACAGCAGATCGCGCTCGAAGCTCGACAGCTCGAAGGTGCGCGCCAGCCAGTCGATTGCACTGTCGTCACCCAGATACTGGCGCGCGGCGCCCAAGGTACGAACGGTTGAGGCGTCGATCCCGGCATGGCCGTCGTGTTCCTCGGGGCGCAGTAATGCCTTGAGACGGGCGAACTCAAGCACCAGCAACTGCTGGTTGGCGCTGATCCAGTCCGGTGCCAGCGGGGCGTTCATGGCAGTGTGATCCTGCGGTCGAGATAGACCATCGGCTTCGCTGCGCGGTCGATGATCGGGGTTTCGAACCCGTCCACCCGCAGGCGCACGAGGTGCGTGGAGCCGGCTTCGGGGGCGTTGGCGAGCTTGAATGTCATGCGGTTGCTGGGTGCAAAGACCGGATCGGCGCTGATTTCCTGATCGCCCAGGATCAGGGCGACCGACTGCCCAGGGCGAACTGCGGGGGCAAGGTCCAGCACTAGCGTGACGGTCGATCCGTTGCGCACGGCACTGAACGGCGGCAGCACCGGTGTCGGCGCCAGTGCAAGCGGAAGCTGATTGGTGGTGCGCGCGTGTTCGTCGTCCGGGCGCAACAGCGACATGCTGAGGCGATACAGCCCGGCCGGGAGGTCGGCCGGGACGGTGAAGCGGACGTGGTTGCTGTTGCCGCCATCGACATTAACGCTCCGGCTGAGCTGAAGCGCGGCAATGCTCAGGGTGATGTGGCGGTCTGCGCCGTCGAGGTGATGGCCGTCGATGCGAACCACGCTGCCCGAGGTGGCGACAGGATGCCCATCGGCCGGAATGACAGCCTCGAGCGTCGGCAGCGGTGGCACCAGCCCGGTGAACACACTGACGCCGCGCTCGCGCCCCGAGACCGTTTCGGTGCCGCCACGGCTGAGCACCGGCGGCGCGCTTCGTACCGGCTTGTGCGATTCGATCAGCACAACCGAGACCTGAAATGCCGCAGTGGGACGGTAGCGGGCCTGTAGCGCTGACCACAGGCGGGACATCTCCTCGCCGCCCATTGCCGACGGCGTGATTCTGAGCAGCTCGACCTGCTCGGCGAGGTCGGCGCTGCGCAGGGTCTGATAGACGGTCGGGAGAATGGCACCGTCGACGATTTCAGGCTGCAATGCGCGTCGGATCGCTGCCCGGGAAATGACCGGGTTTTCGTGCAACAGCTGCAGGGCATAGCCCAGCAACACCTCAGCCTGCAGGTCTGCCCGGCCATAGGCCGTCATCAGGTAGTGCAGATCGAGTGCCAGCGGCGGGTTGCTGATGCGCCCGCCGGCGCTGTCGCGGCTGGGCAGGGCAGCGTTGCGCCACGCTGGGTTGGGGGTGACTTGATACAAAAAGAGATTGAGCTGTGGCGCTATCTTGTCGTCCAGTGACACCGTGTCCGGGGCGCCGGCAGTGACGACGACCCCCGCACCCAGGGCGTCGTTGATGGCGTGGTCGATCAGGCCCGAATCCAGCAGGTCTTTCAGCACGGCAGTCACGCCGGCAATCGCGAGTGCGTTGCTCATGACCTGCCTCCCTGGCGGCGAGCGAGGTAGTCACCAAGCGACAGTGGCGCAGGCCCGCGCCGCTGTGGCGGTGGCGGTGGTGCCGGTCGGGGTGGGGGATTGATCTCCAGGCGGCCGATCGTGATGTGCACCTCGGGCGGAGTGTCGGGTGTATCGGACGTTTGGCCCGCGTGCAGCGGTTGCGGATTCACCGCCATGCGTTCGGCGCCTGTGGAGGCGCGAGACGGCATGAGCGTTGCGCGCTCAGCGATCGGCAGGGGTTGGGCGCGCTCGTCGCTGGCCGTCGTGGCGGCATCCCGGGCAGGGACGTCTGACTGTGGGGGTGGGGCGACAAGGCGGTCGATGAGGGTGTCGAGCCGGACACGCGTCGCTGCTTGCGTGGGCGGCGGGGTTTGCCTTGTGTCGGGATGCGGCACCCGGGTTGCCGGGGATCGGGTTGGTGCGAGGTTGGCGGCGATGCTGGTGCCGTGTGTGGTGTCGTGTGCAGCGTGCGTTTCGCGTGTATCGCCTGACCGGTGCTGCAGGACGTCAGGCGCGTGTGTGCCGGTGTGGCGCCCCGGGCCGGGCGTGTCGGGCTTTGCCTGCGCTGTCC
Organism: Parazoarcus communis; assembly: GCF_003111665.1. NCBI lineage: Bacteria > Pseudomonadati > Pseudomonadota > Betaproteobacteria > Rhodocyclales > Zoogloeaceae > Parazoarcus > Parazoarcus communis. The sequence goes on from NZ_CP022188.1 coordinate 3,455,973, forward strand.
GTTGCAGGACGCCGCTTTGCACCTGCTGTGCCGAAAGCAGCGTCGGCGGCACGGACGGTGTGCTTGCCGTGGCCGCGTTGCGGGTTTGCGGCGCGGATTGTGGGCTGATGTCGGGTGTGCCGGGGCTGCTACTGCTCGCTGCTTGCAGCACGTCCGGGGCGATCTCCAGGCCTGTGCCGTCCTTTGCCGCGTTGGGCGCAGCGGTGGATGCCGCATAGGGAAGCGTCGCGCGGCTGCGTACGCCGGGGCTGAGGCCGAGGCCGCGTCTGGCGAGTTGGAGGAGGTATCCGCTCATCGTGAGCCTCAGCCAACCAGATCGAGGTAGGCGGCACGGCGTGCCGGGCTCAGGGCAAGAATGTCGGCCTCGGGCCAGCCGTAGGCGCGAGCCAGACGATGAACCGTGTGCAGCAACTCGCGTGCGCAGGCGCCGAGTTCGTCCCAGAACCAGTTGCCGACGTCGAGCAGGGCGTCCCAGTGCTGGCCGCAATCGCTGCAGTGCATGCCGAGGCGAATGTTCGCCGCTGGATCCAGCGCTTCCATCAGGGTTTCGAGGGACGCGATCTGCGCAGGGGAAACCGGCTCATTTCCGTCAACGTGGCAACGCTCGAGCAGGGCCCGGGCAACGGCCTCGGGGTTGTCCGCCTCAAGCGCCAGTGCCTGGTCGCGGCTCGACGGTAGACGCCATTTGCCGCCGTCGAGCTCGATCACGGCGTCTTGCGCAGGTAGCGGGAGCTCAGCCAGCAAGGCGTTGCCATCGACCGAGAACTCCATCATCGCGCCACAGCGCGGACAGGCGTCGTAGCCGTCGAGCTGCGTGCCGAAGGTGAGGTTGCGCAGTGCCAGCAGCCGGGCTTCGCGCCAGCCTACAGGGTGGTCGGCAAGTCCCTCCGGCGCTTCTTCCGGCAGCGCCAGGGCGAGTGCCAGCAGCGCACGGTCTATCGGATGGCGGCGCTGACCGGCATCCCACAGGGAAAGGAGTTGCGAGGCACTGAGCGGCCGCATGGGCGGGCTCCGTCAGGCCGGCTCGACAAAGCTGGGCTCGGCAGGCTCATTGACTTCGTAATCCCGCTCCCAGCCCTCGTTCTCGAGCTTGATCTGCTGGATCGCCACCGCATTGGCGTTGGCGTCGAGGTCGGGCAGGGCCTGATACTCGGACACCCAGCAGCGGAACACCTTGTAGGCCAGCGCGAGCTGACCGGCTTCGTTGTACACCTCGATGATCAGGTCCTTGCGAAAATCCTTCAGCGAGACTTCGCTGCCGAGGCCTGATCCGAGGTTCCAGACCTTGTTCGCCCACTGTTCGAAGTCCTTGTCGTGGGTGACACCGCGCTCGAGCGTGATGGCTTCGAACTTGCTGCGGCCCGGTGACTTGCGCGCGCTGGACGGGTCGCCGCCCTCGCGGTGCTCGACCACCTCGGTGCTGCGCTTGAGCGCGGATACCTTGCTGATGCCGGCGACGTAACGGCCGTCCCACTTCACACGGAATTTGAAGTTCTTGTAGGGATCGAACCGTTGCGAATTGACGATGAACTGCGCCATGGTGCGGCCTCCTCGAATGCGGTGACGGATGTGCAGGACGATGCGGTAAGAACGCCTACACCTGAATCTGTCCGGCGAGCTGCTGGATGCTGATAACGACAAATTCGGCGGGCTTGAGCGGCGCGAAGCCGACCAGGATGTTCACTACGCCACGGTTGATGTCGTCCTGCGTGGTCGTTTCGCTGTCGCACTTCACCAGATAGGCGTCACGCGGCGACGATCCCTGGAACGCGCCCTGACGGAACAGCCCGTTCATGAAGGCACCGACATTGAGGCGGATCTGTGCCCACAGCGGCTCGTCATTGGGCTCGAACACCACCCACTGCGTGCCGCGATAGAGCGACTCCTCGATGTACAGCGCGAGGCGACGCACCGGCACGTACTTGTATTCGGAACTCATCTGATCCGCGCCGCGCAGGGTGCGCGCGCCCCAGCACACCGCCCCATACACAGGGAAGGTGCGCAGGCAATTGACCCCGAGCGGGTTGAGGCTGCCGTTCTCGCCGTCGGTGAGCGTGACGGACAGCGACTGCACACCGGACAGGTTGGCATCGGTGCCGGCAGGGGCCTTCCAGACGCCGCGGCTGCCGTCGGTACGGGCATACAGGCCGGCGACCGTGCCGCTTGGCGGGGTGAGGCGTGGTTTGCCGTTCTTGAGCGGATCGGCGACGTAGGTCCAGGGAAAGTAGACCGCGGCATGGTCGGATTTCGGCAGGTCGGTACCGGACGCCGACTGGACCATTGTGGCCACGTCGGTGGCCGTAGGGGGGGCATCGACGATGAAGAAGGCCCGCCGCTCCTGGCAATAGCTTGCTGCGTCGGCCAGCACGCCGCTGTCGGTGATGCCGGGCAGGACCAGCAGATTGAACAGGTCGACGTCTTCGAGTGCGTAGAGCCCTTCGCGTTGCGCCCGGCTGCCGATGAACGCGGGGTAAATGTCGGCTGCGGCGTAAGGGGTTTCACTGCCGCCGTCGAGAAACGCGTCGGTGGGCAGCGGCGACAGTACGGCACCTGCGAGCAGGTGGAGGCCGGTGGTGATGTCATTGCTCGCTGCCGCGCTTACGGCGATGGCCGAACCCGCGCCACGCGAGCCGGAGCTCAGCACCAGGGTGCTGCCCTGAACCGTCGCCACGAAATCGCGATAGGCTGGGTTGCCGGGCTTGAGTGCGCGCACTGCCGCCTGCAGACGGGCAGCTACATCGGCCATTTTTGCCCCGAGGTTGGCACCGGCCGCAGGGGCTACGCCAATGTCCACTAGATCGGGGCCGTAGCCGTCGAGACTGATGCGAAGGCTGCTATGCGTCGCATCGGGCAGGGCGTCGAGGTCGGTGGCACCGAAAGCACCGCTGGTCAGGCCTGCAGGGTCGGGTAATCGGGCGGGACGGATCGACGCAACCGCGTCGATCTCGATGCCGCCCGAGGCTGCGCCGAGCTTGAGCACACCCGCCGCATTGTTGCGCGCGCCGGCCAGCACCCGCACCGAGGAGAACTCGCCGCCGCTGCCCGATCCCAGAACGAGGGTGGAACCGGTGCGGGTGCAGGTGAAATTGACCAATGCGGTCTTGCCTGCTGCCTGCGCCCGCACCTTGGCCTGGATCGCTGCGGCAAGGCTGGTCAGGCGCTGGATGGCTGTGCCACCGGCGATGTCCGCTGGCAGGGTGATGCTGACGCCAACCGAAGGCAGGCCATTGACCACAACCCGGAAATCCGTGTGGGTGGCGTCGAGCACGGTCTGTACGTCGCTGATCGCCCCACTGGTGGAGGTGCCGGCGGGGAGGCCGTCGAGTGTCGCCTGGATGACGTCGCGGCTGACCTTGACCAGCTGCGATACGCCATTCACGAGATCCGGCAGATAGCGCGCATCGGCCGAATTCATCGACACGTTGGCGTACTGTTCGGCGCGGCCGTCGCTGCTGCGAATGATGCTGAGGTTGAAGGTACTGTCGGGCAATGCGGTGGCGTAATCCACCCGCAGCTGGATGTCGTTGCCGGATACGCCGGCATCGAGTGCGGTGACGGTGAGCACGTTTGCGGCAGTGCTGTTGAGCAGGGTCCGGCTCGCGGGTGAGGCGTCCTTGACCACGCGCACGATCCACGCGTCCGAACCGCCGTTGCCAAAAAACTGGCGCACGCCGTAGCTCATCTCGGAGTCAGCGGACAGACCGCCGAAGCTGCGCTCGAAATCCGCGAAGCTGTGGATGCGAACCGCCTTGTTGACCGGACCGCGCGGTGCGGCACCAAGGAAGGCTGCGACGGAGGTGGCAACGCTGGAAATGGTGCGCACCCCGCTCGGAATTTCCTGGATGTACACCCCTGGGGCGGCGAACTGGACGGGCATGACGGGCTCCTTTTCCGGGGATGGTGGTGCTCCCCGTCGTGATCGGGCAAAGCGGAGGCGGTCTCTATCGGCTTATGGGCGCATCAATGCAGCCGCCGCAAGCCCTGACCGGTCCAGCTTCGTGGAATACCCTCAAAGGCGGGCGGAAAGATGCGCATGCGGTCAGTGCGGGTACGGACGAAAACGCCATGCGATGTGGCTGCCCGTCCTGCAGGTGACAGTCAGCGTCCGCCTGTTCCCGGTTCATGAAGACAGGCGGGATCTGGCGCTGCGGCGCCATCTTAAAGTGCGTGCTACCGGTGGCGTCGCCGATGCTGATAGCTTGAACTTAGACAAGGTGGAGTGGAAACTCAATGTGATATTTTTGCTTGACACGCCGGATTCGATGGGGTTCGAGTACGGCGGCGCGCGTGCCCCGCAAGCGACACGGAGGCCGTGACGTCAGGGTTGGTGCGGGAACGGGGTCAGGCTGGCGTGTCCGCGCCGACCGCTGCCATGTGGCGGTTGCGGCCGGATCGTTTGGCGGCGTACATCGCATCGTCGGCTGCGCGCAGCAGGGCCTCGATGGTGCAGCCGGACTCGGGGAAGCGGGCAATGCCGATACTTGCACCGATGTGTATCGCTTCGCCCTCTATCGTCAGTGGCTGAGACAGTGCGTGCAGGATCTTGTCGGCCAGCATGTCGGCATCGCCCGGCTCGCGCAGGCTGGGAAGGATGATGGTGAACTCGTCACCGCCAAGGCGCGCGACGGTGTCGCTCTCCCTGACCTGCGCCTGCAGGCGTTCGGCCACGGCAATCAGCAGGGCATCGCCCGCGGCGTGGCCGAGCCTGTCGTTGACCGCCTTGAAGTGGTCCAGGTCGAGGAACATCAGGGCGCCGCTGCGGGCTTCCCTGCGCGCCAGCGCCAGTGCCTGGCCGAGGCGGTCGAGGAAGAGGCCGCGGTTGGGGAGATCGGTCAGCGGATCGTGATGGGCGGTATGCCGCATCCGCTCCTCGTTGTTCTTGCGCTCGGTGATGTCTTCGAGAATGGCGACGTAGTGCGTGACCTTTCCGGTGGTATCGAGCAAGGGCGTGATGGTCTGGTCCACCGTGTAGCGCGTGCCCTTGCTGTGGGTGTTGATGAGTTCGCCATGCCAGGTCTTGCCGGCGCTGATCGAGTCACGGAAACGTAAATGGAAGTCCGGGTTATCCTCCTTCGTGCTGAATATCATCGGGTTTGCACCCAGGATCTCGGCTTCGGTGAAACCGGAAAGGGTCGAGAGTGCGCGGTTACCCCACAGAATGGTGCCGCTGCCGTCGGTGATATAGGCCGCATTGGCGACATTGGCGAGCGCGGTGTTCAGCAGGGTCAGCCACTCCTGCTGTGTTGCGGATTCGAGTGATACACCGACGCGGTCTGCCAGTCCCTTGAGTACCTGCAGCGTATTGGCGTGTCTGAATTGCCCACTCCGACGGCTGTAGAGCGTGAGGACCCCCCATGGCTTGCCGCGCAGGATCAGTGGCAAAAGGATGGATTCCCCGGCGCCCAGATCATGGATGCTGCCCTCACAGCCGTGGCATCCCGATTCGGCGAAATCCACGATTCCGGGTTCGCCGCTGCGCATCACCATCGAAGCAGGGTGGCAATGGGGTGCGTCGTCCCAGCGCAGGGCAGCCTTGCTCAGGCTTTCGAGCGCGCCGCCTGCCTCGGTGTCAGAGGTGGCCAGCACGGTCAGTCGGCCATCCTTCTCCGCCCGTCCGATCCAGGCGCCGACAAAGTCGAAGACCGGCACGATGCGCTGGCAGAAGACACGTGCAATTGCGGCGAGCTCGGTCCTTTGCTGCAGGAGCAGATTGTCCATGCGGTTGAAGGTCGCCTCGATTGCAGAATTGCGTTCGTGCTCTGTCGTGTCCCGGGCGTAGATTGCGACGCTCTCCACCCTGCCGCTGTCGTCCTTGACCGGATAGAGGTTGTTGTCGAAGAAGCGCCCGTCGCGGCGATCGTTCAGATGCGTGGGTTCTCCGCTGATGACGACTTGCTGCATCGCGGCTCGACGTGGCACGACCAGCGCAGTCGGCAGATAGTCGAAGAAGTTCTGACCACTCATGACTTCGGGTGTCAGGTTGAAGCGCTGCGCGGCACAGGTGTTGATCTCGAGAATCCTGCCCTCCGGGTTGAGGAGCAGCACGGATTCGCTGCTTGCGTCGAGGAGCGCACGCATGCGAGCCCGGCTTTCGCGCACTGCCTGCGAAGATTGCTTCTGCTCGCTGATGTCACGGACGAAGCACACTGCTGACCAGCTTCCATTGAGCCTGATGGCCGAGACCGACAGCGAAGCGGGAAATTCGCGGCCATCCCGGCTGCGGCCGGTTACCTCGTGTTGCCTGCCATTGCGCTTGTACTCGTCGCTTTCGATGAACTCGGAGAATTCTGCGCTGGCCCAGTCCCTGAGGCGTTCGGGGATGACAAACTCAACTACGTCACGACCGAGCACTTCGTCTGCACTGAATCCGTAGATTCGCACGGCGGCGGGATTCCAGTATGAAACGCGGCGCTGTTCGTCGATCAGGAAGATTGCATCCTGCGCCGTGGTGCAGATGTTGCTGAAGCGGGCTTGGCTGTCACGCAGTGCCTGCTCGGCCAGTTGTCTTTCAGCGAGTTCGGATTCCAGTTGCCGGTTTGCGTCCTCGAGTTCGGCCGTGCGTCGGGCAACAGCGTCCTCGAGATGCTGCTCGCGTTGCGCCTGTGCCGCTTCATGCAGCTCGAGCTCATCCAGCATCCGGTTGAAGCCGGTGGCGAGTTCGGCAAGTTCGCCAGGACCTTCGACTGGCAGCCGCTCGGCCTTCCCCCATGGTGCGCCGATACCGCGCATCGCCCGTGACGAACGCTTGAGCGGGAGCGTGATACTGCGTGCCACGAGCGAAGCGAGCAGCAGCAGGACGATGCCGGCAATGCCGGTACGCAGGACGGTGGTGGAGGTTTGCTTCCAGATCGCTGCGTCGACGTCTTCAATGAAGATGCCTGAACCGATGACCCAGTTCCACGGTGCCATATTCCGGACGTAGGAGAGCTTTGGATAAAGGTTCGAGGGCAGGTCGGATGATGATGCTGACCGGGGCCAGACGTAACTCAGGTAGCCTTCTCCGCCTTGTTCGGCCAGTGCGCGGAGGGTCGCCTGCATGTCCTGTGTCCCGTACGTCGGCGCCTGGGAAGGGTCTGGGAGCGAACGCAAGTCCGGGACGAAGGTGAAGCGGGATGCGTCGAGCAGGCGACCCTCGAGCGTGGGCAGCAAGGGGTGCATCACCACCTTTGGGTCCTTGCCGCTCATGTCGGCGATCCAGAGGTATTCGCTGTCCGAACGACGCATGGCGCGAACGGCGCTGATCGCCGAGCGTTGTGCGTCGGCGGCCGACAGCGTGCCATCCAGCTGCAGTGCATGGAAATGCTGCATTACGTCGTGACCGGACACGACGAGGCTCTGGGTCTGAAGCTCCCTTTCACGCCAGAGGGCATCGCGCAGCGCCAGGCCGTCGAGCAAGGCGCCGAGCACGACGCTACCGACCAATATGGTCACAATCAACCATATACGGTTGCGAATGCTCAAACGACTCAGCCTCGAAAACATCACGTCCCCCTGCCACAGCTTCTGTCCGGTCACGCCGCTTTTCAGCGTGCAAGCGATCGTTTCCAGATCATTATCAGGCTGCGGCTTCGTCCGTATTATCTAGGTCGTTCGTTATACATCGGGTTGACGTAGGTCACACGTTTGATCACGGAGTGACGGAAGCGGATACGCTTTGTGACGTAGTGCTCCCCTTATGCATGCTGAGGGGTGTTCCGGGTTGGCCGGGGCGTGTGACGGCGGTCGCCCCGGCCCAGCCTCAGACGTTCTCGGTGAAATAGAGATAGGGCAGGGTGTCGGTGCCGATGCGAAGGCGATGGACTTCGGTCATACCGTTGGCCTTGATCAACACAGTATAGGCACCGTGGTCAAAGGGGCCAATCATGCTTGCGCCGTCGAGCGCGAGCTGGACGAGTTTGCGTCCGTCGCCGTCAAGCACCCGCACGTCCGCTCTGGCCTGCCCCGCAATCGGCGCCAGGGACGGAGCGGGGAGGGCAAAGCTCAGCGGATAGGCATCCGAATGCCCTTCTGCCGCGACACCATGCGTGTATTTGTTCTCTTCCTGCTGGTCGGCAGCGCGACTGGCCTCGTCGTTGCCGGCGCTGGCCGGTGCAACGTTGGCGCCGATGGCGAAGGTCGCAGCGGCCAACTGCAGAAAGTGCCGCAGCACGCGTCGAGAAATTCGTTGCCTGTTTTTCATGCATGTCTCCGGTAAAGTGGGCCGCAGGCGATCCGTGCGGCCGGTTGGGGTGATCGTGGTTCAGCCGAGCTCGATGGGGATGAAGATCCGCGCATCCTCGCGCTGGATCAGGATTGCTGCATGTTTGCCGACGGCGGCGAGGTCCTTGCGCAGGCCTTCGATACTGCTTACGGCCTTGCCGTTTACAGCGAGGATGACGTCGCCGCGCTGGATGCCGGCATGGGCGGCGGGGCCGGTGGAATCGAGCACGAGCAGGCCTGCGGTGGATTCGATCTGCTGCTGCTCTTCGGGGCTGAGCGGCCGTACCGCAACGCCAAGGCGCCCCTGATCCATGTCCTGGCTGTCGTTCGCGGCAACCTGCGCCGACTTCAGTTCGCCCACAGTCACCGTCAGGTCGCGGCTCTTGCCCTGACGCCAGATCTCCAGTTTTACGGTCTCACCCGGTGGGATGGCGGCGACCTTGGGCGGAAGTTCGGCCGAGCTGCCTACGCGCTCGTCGTTAATCCCGAGAATGATGTCACCGGCCTCGATCCCGGCCTTGGCTGCTGGGCCGTCGGTGTCGACCCGGCTCACCAGTGCGCCATGTGCGGCTTTAAGACCGAAGGAGTTCGCCAGTGCCTGGTTGAGATCCTGAACCGCGACACCGAGCCGGCCTCGGGTGACCTTGCCATGTGTCATGAGCTGATCCCTGACTTGGGCGGCGACGTTGATCGGGATCGCGAACGACAGGCCCTGGTAGCCACCCGAGCGGCTGTAGATCTGCGAGTTGATCCCGATGACCTCGCCCTTGAGGTTGAGCAGGGGGCCGCCCGAGTTGCCCGGGTTGATGGCGACGTCGGTCTGGATGAAGGGCACGTATCCCTCGTCGGGCAGCGAGCGCGATTTGGCCGAAACGATGCCTGCGGTGACACTGTTCTCGAAGCCGAAAGGCGCGCCGATTGCGAGCACCCATTCACCGACCCGGGTCTGGCTCGGGTCGCCCAGCGGCACGGTGGGCAGATCCTTGGCGTCGATGCGCAGCACTGCGATGTCGGTCGGCTTGTCGATGCCGATCACCTTGGCGGTGAATTCGCGCTTGTCGGTGAGCTTGACCGTGACCTGGGTGGCGTCCGCCACCACATGTGCATTGGTGAGGATGACGCCGTCGGAACTGACGATGAAGCCCGAGCCCATGCCGTGTGTGATCTGCTCACCCTCGGGCACCTGGATCTGCGGGCCGAAGCGACGGAAGAAATCGTAGAACGGGTCGTTCGGATTCATCCCGCCGAGGGGCGATTGTCCGCGCGCCGAGGTCTTTACCGTACCTTCGACACTGATGTTGACGACCGCCGGGCCATAACGCTCGGCGATGGACTGGAAGTCAGGCAGCGTCAGCGCGGCAGATGGTGCAGCGGACGCCGCAGCGGGAGACGTCATGGTCGCCGACGCAGGTGATGCGTGTGCGGTGCCAATGGAATGGTTGGCGAAATTGTATCCGCCCAGTGAAAGGGCAGCGACGGCGAGTGCAATGCCGGAAAGCTTGATGACTTTGGTTTTCATGTCGGGCTCCTTCAACCGATGCGGGCGAACTCAACCCGCGACAGCTGCAATTTAAGGTGCGTCGACTTAAACCAGACTTAAGACGGCCGAGGTTCTCCCGCCGCCGCAAAACACAGGCCAACCTTGAGCCCGCCGTGCGCCGAGGTGTCGAGCACGAGGCTGGCGCCGTGGCGCTCGGCGATGCTGCGAACGATGGCCAGCCCAAGCCCGCTACCGCTTTGCTCGACACCGGCACGACGATAGAAGCGGTCGAGCACACGCTCGCGCTCGTCGGGCGGAATGCCGGGGCCGCTGTCGCTCACGCACAGCCAGTGCGAAGCAGGGGAGGACGACCGATCGGTGAATACCGTGACGTCGACCCGGCCGCCGGGCGGGGTGTAACGGATCGCGTTGTCTATCAGGTTGCCGATCAGGGTTCGGAGTGCGGCCGGGTCGGCCTGGACCACGGCATCTTCATCCAGCGTGTCCGCACCGAGGTCGATCTGCCGTGCATCGGCGAGCGACGCGTGGTCGGTGAGGCCGTGACGGGCGATGTCGGCAAGTACGACGGGGCCGAACTTTGCGGTGGCACCGGCGCCGGGTTCCTGGCGGGCGAGCGTGAGCAGTTGCTGCACCAGGTGTGTGGCACGCTGCAGACCGGCACGCAGTTCTCCCAGCGCCGCCTGACGCGCGGTGTCGTCACTTGCGCGTTCGGTGAGCTGAAGCTGGATCTGCAGCGCAGCGAGTGGCGTGCGCAGTTCGTGTGCGGCATCGGCTACAAACGCACGTTGTGCGCTCATGGCCTGGTCGAGCCGGTGCAGGAGGTCGTTGAGTGCAAGCACCAGCGGCCGTGCTTCGTCGGGCACCTCGGCCGCGGGCAGGGCGGAGAGGGCATCGGCGCGACGGGTACCAACCTCACGCGCGAGCTGCTCCAGCGGACGCAGACCCCGTCCGACCAGGTACCAGATCAGGGCGCCGAGCAGCGGTATCAGGACGAGGAGCGGAATCAGTGTGCGCAGTGCCGCGTCGGCCGCCATCCGGCTGCGTACCGACATCGGCTGCGCAATCTGGATGACCTGATTCTGCAAGGGAATGGAAAACACGCGCCACTTGCCCTCGGTGGTGTCGACCGTGTTGTAGCCAAAACGCGCGAGCGCCGGGAGTACGCTGTGCGGTCGCGAGAGGTAGAGCCGCACACCCTGGGCGTCCCAGATCTGGATGACGAAGTCGAAAGACTCTTCGGGGGATTCCATCGGTGGTGGCGGAGGGGGTTGCTGGCCGAAATGCTGGTCGCGCAGCGACAGCGCGAACTGGCGCAAATGGTAATCCATCACCTCGTCGACTTCGCCTCGCGCGGTGCGGTAGGTGGCATAGCCGGCCACCGCGAATACCACGGCGATTGCGCTTAGCAGCGAGACCAGCAGGGTGCGGCGTAAAGAGTTCATGCCTGCTCCTGCAGGTAGTAACCGACGCCACGCAGGTTGCGAACCCAGTCGGCACCGAGTTTGCGCCGCAGGCCGTGAATATGGACCTCGATCGCATTGCTTTCCACTTCTTCTTCCCAGCCGTAGACCCGCTCTTCGAGTTGCGCACGCGACAGCGGTTTGCCAGGCTGCTCGAGCAGTGCTCGCAGCAACGCGTATTCCCGTGCCGACAGACGTACGACTTCACCATCCAGTTTGACCTCGTGCGTGGCCGGGTCGAGCGTCAGCCCGCCGTGGACGATCAGTGGCGCGGCCTGTCCGCGCTGGCGGCGCAGCAATGCCCGCACGCGGGCACCGAGTTCATCGAGATCGAAGGGTTTCACCAGATAGTCGTCGGCACCGGCGTCGAGGCCGCGGATACGGTCGGCAACCGCATCGCGTGCCGTCATCACCAGCACCGGCAGCGTATTGCCGGCCGCGCGCAGGTTCTGCAGCAGTTCGATGCCACCGCGCCGCGGCAGGCCGAGGTCGAGGAGCAAGAGTTCGTAGGGATTGTCCTGCACCGCAAGTTCGGCGGCGACGCCATCGCGCACCCAGTCCACCGCATAGCCGTCCTGCCGCAGCGCCTGCTGCACGCCGGCGCCGATCATCGGGTCGTCTTCAATCAGCAGGAGTCTCACTTGGGGGCAGGCTGTCCGGTCGGGAAAGAGGGGAATTCTAATCGAGGTCTTTGTTTGCGTCGGATCTCGATGCGGCTCGGCAGTCGCAACCTTCCGCCACAACTCCCGATCGTCCGCTCCGGTCGATCGGACTACGTCAGCTGTCGCCTGGCCTGGGATCAGCGCGGCTTCACTTCGAAGCGGACTGGTGTGGATCTCGCCATCACCGTGCCTGGAGCGCTGTTGCTCAACATCTCCAGCGATGCGCTGTAGCTGCCGGCTGGCGGGTTGAGCCAGACTTCGGTCTCGCCACCGGTAAGATCGATGACGACTTCGTCGCCTTTCGCAGGGGCCAGGTGGAGCCGGAAGTGCCCGGTGTCGGGTTCGTTGATGTCAGTGTGCGAGACGTTGTAGCCGGCCGCATGCATGGCGACGGCAAAGGGCGGGCTGATCCTGCTGCCGCTTCGGGGCGAAAGAACGCTGATTTCCGTGCGCTTGAGCGAATCGATGGTCTTTCCACTGCTGCCTGTGACATTCACGATGAGTTCGTCGCTATAGACGAAGTTGGGTATGTGCCTGTGATCGGCGAACACCAGGCGCAGGCTGTGCCTGCCTGGTGGAAGGTCGAGGATGGCTTCCATCTGGCCCTTGCCAAAGTGGATGTACTGGTCGTTGAAGGGCAGGGGCTCGGTGAAATTGAGCGGAAGCCCGCGGTCGATCAGCAGGTGGTGGTGTCCGGCGCTTGCCACCGGTTTCTTGACCGACGCGATGCCGATGCCGGTGAGCCCGAACTTGGCGACAAAGGGTGATTGCACCTCGGTGCCCGATTCAAGGTTTGAAAACCATGCATTCTTGTCGAGACGCGGGTTGTCGGTGACCCATGGATGTCTGGCCTGCGCTGCAGTGGTGGCCATGAGCAGGGCCGCAATCAGGATGAGAGGGCGCGCACTGTATTTATTTTTCATGCTGATTGTCCTGGGGTCGGTGCATGCACGCTACAAAGAGCCTCGGAGGGCGTCAAGGTGTACTTTACGAAGTGGGAAAATGGCGCTCGCAGGCAGTCTGCCGGGCGGGCACCTGATCCGTCCAGTCCCCCTGTAATCCAATGCCCTGTGTCGCGGCCGGCGTGCATCGGGGCTGGGCAATGTCGGGCAAAGGCAGGTAGCGCAGGCGTGTCATTCTTCAGCCAACGGGTCGTGATTCGCCGATCCGGTCACCAGGTTGCGGTGCTCCGGTATGCTGCCGGCAGTGTATGGAATTTGCGTGTAAGCGTGCAGGGATGATCGATGTTGGAAGACCTGTTGATGACAAGCGTGGTGACGGGGTATGCGGATACGCCCCGCCGCCTGACGTCTGGCGCTGCCGTGGCGGCATGCGATGAGCTTCGCCTTCAGGATGCGCTCGAAACTGCTGCGGTGTGCAGGACCACGCGGATGCGGGCGGGTACTCCGGAGCGTGCGCGATGATCGAAGTGCTGGAGTCCTTGTGGCCGCTCTTCGTGCTGATCGTCGCGGGGTATTACATGCAGAAGCGCGGGTTTCCGGGGCAGGGGTTCTGGCCCGGCGCGGAGCGCTTCAACTATTTCATTCTGTTTCCCGCGCTGTTGTTCAAGAGCCTGGCCACCGCGCCTTTGAATGACCCCGCTTTGCCACGCCTGCTCACCGCAGTCCTGCTTGCATTGGCTGTGTGCAGTGCCGGATTGCTGGTCGCGCGCCGGGTCCATGGCTGGCCTGCGGCACGATTCGGTGTGATGCTTCAGGGCACCTTGCGTTTCAATACCTATCTGGGGCTGGCCGCGATAGGTGGTTTCTTCGGCAAGGAAGGCCTGCTGCTGGCGGCGGTAATGCTGGCGCTTCTCGTGCCCATCGTAAACGTGATGTCGGTACTGGCCTTGTCGGCGGGCAGGCATACCAGCCTCAAAGCGCTGCTGTGGCCGATCGTGACGAATCCGCTCATCCTTGCCTGCCTGGCGGGGGCGCTGGTCAATCAGTCCGGCGTCGAGATCAAGTGGGGTACGGACCGGCTGCTGGCGCTTCTGGCCGGATCCAGCCTGCCGCTTGGCCTGCTCTGCGTCGGCGCCGCTTTGAAGCCGCGCGAGCTCCATGGCGAGTTGGGCGCACTGGTTTCGAATAGCCTGGTCCGGCTCCTGCTGGTCCCTGCGGTCGCATTTGCCTGCGCGCTCGTGCTCGGACTGCCTGCCATCGAGCGCTCAATTCTTGTGCTCTTCTTCGCCTTGCCGACGGCGCCAACCGCATATGTCCTGACTCGCCAACTGGGTGGCGACAGCCACCTGATGGCCGGCATCATCACCCTGCAGACACTGCTATCGGCAGCCAGCCTGATGCTTGTCCTGATCCTCCTGGCTTGATGCCTGGCATGTCCGAGCGCCACCCGGTTTCCGTCGTTCGCGAGCAGGGGGCGCACGACGCCCAGCTGTCTTCAGAGTATTGCTCCGCGATAACTATTTCTCAGCGCCTTCAGCCATTCAGTATATGATTTCCGGGAATGCGTTCGTTCTGTCATTGCTCGCAAAACATTACAAGCAAGGCCGATCGGACAGCAGGGAGCGAATGCTTTTCGGGTGGAAAAAAGCGCCATCAGGCTGAGCTGCCGTCGTGATTGTGTATTCGGTTGAGGGAAAGCCGATGGTGCAAGACTGTGCGAGACCTGTGGGTAGTATCGGCCGATGGATTTTGTACCGTCTGACGCTGCTGTTGCTGATCCTCGGCGTGCTGTTTTTCGCACTGTCGGTGTACCTGCTCGACAAGCGCTTCGACACTTTCGACGCAGAATACTATCGACAGGAGTTGGCACGCGTTAGCGTTGCCTTCGAGCAGGAACGCCGTTCGATGGCTTCCATGATTGGCGACTATGCGCGTTGGGATGACGCCGAACGTTTCGTCGCCGGCAAGCTCCCGGACTTCATCGACGCCAACTTCACGGTTGATTCGATGAAGAATATCCGCATGACGACGTTCGTGATCTCGAGCATCGCCGGCGTGCCAATATCCAGTAAAACCTTCAACAGCCAGGGAGCCCTTGTCGACACGCCGAAGCCGGTACTGGAAGAGCTGCAGCCCTGGTTTGCAGAGGTCATCCGGAACGGCGTCGACGATACCTCCACGTCCCTGCTGTGGATCGACGGGCGGGCAGTGCTGCTATCGGCGGCGCCGATCACCGACACGGCGCGAAGGCGCGCGGCAAGCGGGTACATGTTCTTCCTGCGTAGTCTCGACGACACATATCTGGCGGGACTGCGCAAAACGACTTCCAGCCCGTTTTCCCTCAATGAAGCGCCAGCAAGTGCCAGTACGACGATCTCGGTCAAGCACGATACCAGCGGTTCAGAGGAAGGCTGGACAGTCACGCAGACCCTTCAGGACTCGCCAGCCATCATCACTGTCGGCGGTCCCACGCGGCTGGGTGAGGAGCGCAAGCTCACATACATGACGGTCGGAATGAACGCACTTGTTCTGGTCATGGTGGCCCTCGCAGGTATCTACATGATCCTGAATCTCCACGTGCTGCGACGCCTGAAACGCTTCTCCGGGCTTGCTGACCGTCATCAGAAAGAAGGGGGTAATGGCATCCGTTGGCCGATTCAGGGCAATGACGAGTTCGACAGTCTTGCGCGCTCACTCAATGGGTTGATGACCGAGGTCGAATCGCAGAACGGCAATCTGCGCCACCTTGCCGACCACGATCCCTTGACCGGAATCGGCAATCGCCGCCTGATCCTGGCCCGCCTGGAAGCTGTGCAGAACCGTGGGCAACACGGCGTTGGTGGCGGAGGAAGCAGTCTGCTTCTGATCGACCTCGATGGCTTCAAGCTGATCAATGACGGTCTTGGGCACGCCGCCGGCGACCACGTGTTGCGCGAGGTCGCTGCCCGCATCGTCTCATTGGTGAGGAGATACGATACGCCGGCACGCATCGGCGGCGACGAGTTCACGATTCTGCTCGAAGACGTCAGCGTGCCCGAGGCGATGCGGTTTGCCAAACGCCTGGCACTGTCGCTGGAGGAGCCGATCCTCTTTGAAGAGCATGCGCTCAGGGTGAGCGCCTCCGGCGGTGTTTCGTCCGTTGGAGTGACCCTCGCCCCGGCGGAGGTTCTGCGGAATGCCGACCTGGCGATGTACGAGGCAAAGCGGCGTGGCAAGGCACAGTTTGCAACCTTCGACATCAGCATGCTCGACGCAGCGGCGCGAAAAATGCAGCTGGAACTCGCTCTCAAAGTCGCGCTGGACCGGCGCGATCTCGACGTATGGTTTCAACCGATCGTCGAAGCGAATTCGGGCCGCGCGGTCGGCATGGAGGCGCTTGCGCGCTGGTCTCTCGATGGCAACTTCGTTCCACCCGGGGAGTTTGTTGCGATCGCGGAAGACACGGGCTTGATCGTCCGCCTCGGTCAATTCGTCTTTGATCAGGTTGGCGAGGCAATGCAGGGGCTTTGCCGCCTCTATCCGGAACTGCAGTGCAGCGTCAATCTCTCCGTCGCGCAGTTCCACAGAACGGGTCTGGTCAAGGACATTCGCGAAACGTTTGATCGGTACTCAGTGCCGGCTTCTGCGGTGCGTCTCGAGCTGACGGAAAGCATGCTCGTCGAGGCTGGATCGGCGATTGTTCCCGTCATGCGTGAGTTGATCGGCCTTGGATATCATTTCCATCTCGACGACTTCGGCACCGGCTATTCCTCGCTCGATCGATTGCGCAACCTGCCATTCCATTCGCTCAAGATCGACCGCAGCTTCATCGTCGGCCTGTGCGCCGGAAATGACGTCATGGCACGTAATATCGCCAACATCGGGAAAGAACTCGGCATGGAGATTATTGCGGAGGGGGTCGAGCAGCCAGAAGAACTGGAACAACTGCGTCAGATTGGCTGCGACTTTATTCAGGGCTTCTATTTCGCGAAACCCATGCCGCTTGACGATTTGTATCCCTGGCTCGCGAACAATCAGCGCTTGTCGGAAAAGCAAAAATCCGCGTAGCGCTCGCGCAAACCGGACGCGTCCGATCTGCGTCCATTGTTCGGGCTGGCGGGCAGGCTTGAACCCGGCCAGCCCCAGGGCGTCAGATGTTCTCTATCTCCTGACGCCGCCTGTTAAAGCGCCAGTCCGGCCGTCTCGTCCAGCCCCAGCATGATGTTCATGCACTGGATGGCAGCGCCTGAGGCGCCCTTGCCGAGGTTGTCGAAACGCGCAGCGACGAGGATCTGGTCGTCGTGACCGAAGGCGAAGATCTCGGCGCGGTTGGTGTCGTTGCAGGTGGTCGCGGGCAGGAAGCCGTTGTCCAGCATCGGCGCGGGGTCCGACGGCATGACCTTGATGAAGGTCTCGCCGGCGTAGTACTCCGCGAAAATGGCGCTGGACGTCGGCTGCGGATACCTTCTGCTTGAGCAGGCGCGGCAGCAACGGTACAGCCACCACCATGCCCTGGGCAAAGTTGCCGACGATGGGGGGGAACAGCGGCTTGTTGGCGAGGCCGGTCAGGGTCTGCATCTCCTGGCCGGATCGTCGGCCGGGAAGATGCCGAAGGCGCCAAGGTATTGTCGAGAAACTTTACACTTTACAATGCGAAAGTTCTACGGCGCTAGACTTAAAGACAATAAAAACAAAGGCTTAAGATTTGTGGTATGTTTGGTGCGTTGTTCTTGATCAGGGTGGGGGTCCCACTGGTAGCCGGATCGGCTATCTATGTTCATTCAGCACTGACCTGGAGAAAACAATGAAAACCATCAAGGCCTTAGCTACTGCAGCAGCACTCGCCACGGTGTCGTTCTCCGCATCGGCCGCTCCGATGACCTTTTTCGGCGAAGACCCGACCACCGCAGGTGTCCTCGGAGCAAATTCGACCGCGGCTCGCAACACCTTCCTCAGCAACCTCAGTGGCGTTGGCACCGAGGACTTTGAAGCGCTGACCGGCTCCCAGCCCTTCAACCTCCAGTTTCCGGGCACGGCTGTCACGCTGGATGCCACGCTGGCCGGCACGATTTCGCTGGCAAGCTCACCTAGCACCGGCCGCTTTGCCACCTCAGGTACCAACTACATCACGGCTACGACTGGCAACTTTGAAATCACCTTCGCCACCGCGATCAGCGCATTCGGCTTCAATGGTATAGACATTGGTGACTTCGTCACCGCGCAAATGACGATCACCCTGACCGACATCAACGGCAATCCGACTGCTTTCACCGTGCCGCACTCTCTGAATATTGGCAACACCGACCAAGCCACCCTGTTCTGGGGCTTCGTTGACGCAGGCAACAGCTACAGCTCGATTGTCTTTGGCAATGCAGGGGGTGGTGACGTCTTCGCGTTTGACGACATGGTCGTTGGTGACGTCGGCCAAATCGTGGATCCCGACCCGAATGGGGTTCCGGAACCCGCCACGCTGTTGCTGACTGCGCTGGGCTTGGGTCTGCTGGGTCTGCGCCGCAAGGTCAAGTAGGCACGTCGCGCAAAACATACGCGAAATGATAAAAAACCGGGATCGAGTATCCCGGTTTTTTTCGTTCGACGCACTGTGAAGCAAGGTCGGCCGAGAACCTGTCGTCCGGCAAGCGTCAATGTGCGATAAATCTGCGAGCGCGATATCGAGCCTTGCGCTGATCGCACGGGCGCGGGCCTTTACGCCACAGCGCGTGAGTGAAGTGGACGCGCGCCGGCACTGTCGCCCGTTACGCCTGCCAATTGCATTGAACCTGGCAGCCGGATCAGGGACTGTCGATCCTGACGCGCGCCATCTGGATCCCGCTTAAACCGCCAGCCCGGCCGTCTCGTCCAGTCCAAGCATGATGTTCATGCACTGGATGGCAGCGCCCGAGGCGCCCTTGCCGAGGTTGTCGAAACGCGCAGCGACGAGGATCTGGTCTTCGTGACCGAAGGCGAAGATCTCGGCACGGTTGGTGTCGTTGCAGGTGGTCGCGGGCAGGAAGCCGTTGTCCAGCATCGGCGCGGGGTCCGAAGGCATGACCTTGATGAAGGTCTCGCCGGCGTAGTACTCCGCGAAAAAGCGCTGGACGTCGGCTGCGGACACCTTCTGCTTGAGCAGGCGCGGCAGCAGCGGTACCGCCACCACCATGCCCTGGGCAAAGTTGCCGACGATGGGGGTGAACAGCGGTTTGTTGGCGAGGCCGGTGAGCGTCTGCATTTCGGGCAGGTGCTTGTGGGCGAGGCCCAGCGCGTAGAAGCGCGGGCTCTTCATGTTGTCGCCCAGTTCGCCGGCTTCTTCGTAGCTGGCGATCATCTCCTTGCCGCCGCCGCTGTAGCCGGTGATGGAGTAGGTGCTGGCCGGGTAGTCGGCGGGCACGATGCCGGCGGCGACGAGCGGGTGCATCAGCATGATGAAGCCGCTGGCATGACAGCCGGGGACGGCGACCTTCTGTGCATTGCGCACGCGCTCGCGCTGACCGGGATTGAGTTCGGGCAGGCCGTAGACCCAGTCAGGGTTGGTCCGGTGGGCGGTGCTGGCGTCAAGGAAGCGGGTGCGGGTGTTGCCCGGGGCGAGCAGCGAAACCGATTCCTTCGATGCCGCATCGGGCAGGCACAGGAAGACGACGTCGGCTGAATTGACGTACTCGGCCTTGACGGCGGGGTCCTTGCGCTTGTCTTCGGGGATGGTCAGGATCTCGATTTCGTCGCGGCCGGACAGGCGCTCGTCGATCTTGAGACCGGTGGTGCCGTGACGACCGTCGATGAAAACCTTGTAAGTCATGCGTGTGCTCCGCTGGGCGATTACTCAAGCCCGTATTCTATGTCCGTTTTGATGAAGGTCTGCCGTCCGATGAGGTGCTGATGGATTTTGGGTACAGTGCATGTCGGTCGACGCCACGCACGGCGGTTTCGATTGCAGCTTGCGTTACGCTCCGAAAGGCCTGTATCTCCCTGGCGAAGGCTGAGGCACACTAGTGAGGGAAGGCGGTGGGGAGTTGCCTGCTTTTTGTGGCTTGATTCTGGCCGTGTCTGCGATGCCGGCAGTGACTCACCGGGTTGAATACAAAACAAGACCGAGGAGACTCTTATGATCAAGCGTGAACCCGGATCGAACGTCTTGACGCTGCTGGAGGCGGCGCGCGAGATGAGCTCTGCCTCAATGGCCGAGCATGACGCCGAAGTGTTGCTGGCGGCGGCAATTCAGCATGGTGACCTGCACGCCAACATAAAGCGCTGGGCAACGGAGCAGTGGGAAGGACGACAGCTGCCGGGAAACATCAACCGGCTGGAGACCTGCATCGCACGCGATGATTTTGATGCATGGCGGAAAAGCTGGGCCAAGGCTGACTAGCTTGCAGACAGGCACCCACGGCTGCGGGTGCGTGCCCATCTTCAGTACCAGGTATTGTTAGTGGTGAACATGGGCGCACATCAGGGCCGTGGAAACCGGGAGCCGGCTGTGCGCATCGTGCCCTTCATCCGGTTGTCTTTCCGTGCATCATCTCAGCGTGAAAAATACCCCACGCCGATCAGGCGCCCGTTCTGGGTGCTGAAGTAGCTGTGCTTCTTTTCCAGGCGGCCGGTCAGGGGGTTGCGCCAGTTGTACTCGTACTCGCCCTTGCCGTCCTTGCGCGCCAGCGCCAGCATCTCGCGACCGATTTCGACACCGTCCGGTGACTTCTGGGCGTTGGCGTCGGTCCCGACCAGGGCCGGGTTTGCGCCATGCGCCAGGACCTTGCGGGAAGCGATGTCCACCACGACCACGTACAGGTCGTCGCGCACGAAGGGGCCTTTGAAGTGCTGGAAGGCGGTCAGTGCGGCGGCTTCGTCATCGATCATCGCCTTCATCGCACGCTTGAGCAGACTTCTGGCCTGGGCCGGGGTCGCGCGAGGTGCGTAGTAGCCGACGGCGACGATGACGTTGCCGACCCGCTGGTAGGTCGTCAGCTTGGGTTCGCTCTTGCTGTCGGCCGGGTTGAACCAGTGGTATTCGATGCGGCCGTGGTCGCTGGCCTTTGCCATCTCGACCATCTCCTTGAAGAAGGGGCGACCGTCGAGATCGGTCTCGGTCAGCACGTTCTGGCCGATCAGCACAGCAGAGGCGCCGCCGCTGGCGAGAAAGCGACCGCTCATGTCGAGGGCGTACACGTAGAGGTCACGGTCGATGAATTCAGCCTCGCGACTGAAGGCATCCACCCCCATCACGCCGGTCTTGCGGACGTGCTCTACCGCGCGCTCGAGCAGTGCGGTAGCGCGTTCGGCCTGTGGATTGCCGTAGATGCCGGGGGTGGTTTCAGCGTTGCCATTTGCTGCAGGCGTTGCGGCGACGGCTGCAGCGGGCAGCCCGAACCCGACCAGTGAGGACAGGGCTAGAACGTATAGGGGACGTCGGGTCAGCAACATGGTGTGTCTCCATTGGTGGCTTTCTTCGCGAAAAACGCCTTCTTGCGGGCGGCCGGCGCCGATGCGCCGGCCAGGGGGCTCACGTTCAATAGCCGACCATCGAAGGCAGCCACAGCGAGATCTGCGGGAAGAAGGCGATGAGGAAGATCGAGATCGTCGAAATGATGACGAAGGGATGGATGCGGGCGACGATGGCCTCGATGCTCGATCCGCCGATGCCCGAGGCAACGAACAGGTTCTCACCCAGCGGCGGCGTCATGAAACCGACCGACAGCGTGCAGATGATGACGATGCCGACGTGAGTGGGGTCCATGCCAAGCGTGTACATCACTGGCAGCAGCACTGGCACCAGGATCATGATCGCTGCGAGGGTCTCCATGAACATGCCGACGAAGAGCAGGAACACGATGATCATCGACCAGATGAGGTAGATGTTGTCGGTCAGCCCGAGCATGGAGTCAGCGATCGTTGCCGGGATGCGCTGTTCCACCAGCAGGCGGCCGAAGACGGTCGCGGTGAAGAGGATCAGCAGCACGCGACCGGTGATCCAGGTCGTGGTGCGCAGCGAGTTGAGCAAGGACGCGAACTTCAGCTCACGGTGCAGGAAAACGCCGACGAAGAGCGTGTAGAAAATTGCCACGATGGCCGATTCGGTCGGGGTGAACAGACCGGCGTAGATGCCGCCGAGAATGATCACCGGTGCCAGCACTGACCACACGCCCCTGCGCAACGAGGTGCGAATCTCGGTGAAGGACCATTTTTCGGTGAGACCGACGTAGCCGTGCTTCTTCGAGATGAAGTAGTTGATCACCACCAGACTGCCCGCCATCACGATGCCTGGAACCACACCGGCGACGAACAGCTTCGGGATCGACACCGACGCAAACTCGCCATACTTGGCAACGGCCTCCGGTGGCGGCATCAGGCCCATGGCCGAGATGCCGAAGATCACCATCGGGATGGAGGGCGGGATGATGATGCCGAGGCCACCCGAGGCGGCGGTGACGGCCGAGGCGTAGCTGCGGTCGTAGTTGCGTTTGGTCATGGCCGGGATCATCAGCATGCCGACGGCTGCGGTGGTGGCCGGACCGGAGCCCGAGATGGCGCCGAAGAACAGGCAGGCCAGCACGGTGGCCGCGCCAAGGCCGCCGGTGATCGGGCCGGCAAGGGTTTCGGCGATATCCACCAGTCTGCGCGAGATGCCTGCGGCTTCCATCAGTGCGCCGGCGAGCACGAAGGCGGGCAGGGCCATCAGCGGAAAGCTGCCCACCGAGGTGAAGGCAATCTGCACGAAGGCGATCGGGTTTTTCTCCACTGCAATGAAGGTGGCAAGTGCAGCACCACCCAGTGCAATGGTGATCGGCGCCCCCAGCAGCAGCATGAGGAAGAATCCGCCGAACAGGATTTCTACGATATAGGCGTCCATGTCTAGTCTCTCTGCGGGTGGCCGCGTTTATTGTTGTGTGGCTGCGGTTTTCTTGAGCTTCTCGATCTCTTCCGCTTCCGGGTCCATCAGTTCCACCCCCTTGAACAGGGTGAGGTAGAGGTTCCACAGGATGCGGATCGACATCAGCGTGAAGGCTGCCGGCAGGATCATGTAGAAGTACTTCATCGGCAGCCCGAGGGTCTGCGACTTCCAGAACAGGTTCATGCGGTTGAACACGAAGTCGTAGCTCAGGTACACGAAGTACATGTTGAAGCACACCCACAGCACGTCCGACAGGGCCATGCAGACCTTGCGAACGATGGGCGGGAAGAACCTGAACTGGAAGGTGACGCGGTTGTGGGCCGACATCTTTGCCGCGACGGTCGCGCCGAGGTAGGCAAACCAGACGAACATGTAGGTCGCGAGTTCTTCGCCCCAAGGCAACGAGTACTGGAAGAACTGGCGCAACAGGATCTGAACGAACAGCAGCACCACGAAGCAGGCAAGCAGTGCTTCCGCCAGGTACTCCTCGATATTTCCAACGAGCTTCAGAGCGACGTTTTTGATGGACATGGCATGCTCCGCGGAATCAGAAGTGCAAATGCAGTGATCGGGCCGTGAGCGGGTCGTGCTGCAGCGTCGTTCGGCATTTCGATCAGGGACAGGTGCAGAAGGCGCGCACCTTGGGGAGAAAGCTGCCGGAGCATGGATGCTCCGGCAGTCCGGGACTTAGCGGCCGAGCGACTTCAGGACTTTGTCGAGCTTGTCCTTGCCGCCGATGCTGCTGTAGAACTTCGGCCACACCGTGGTGGTGGCCTTTTCGATGAACTCTTTTTCACCGTTGGCAGCGTCGCTGATCTGCATGCCCTTGGCGGCGAGATCCTTCTTGATCTTATCTTCGGTCTCGAGCAGGTACTTGTAGCTGTGCTCGGTGGCTTCACGACCGGCTTCGAGGATGGCCTTCTGTACGTCAGGTTTCTGATCCTGGAAAACGGACTCGCTGACGATCAGCGGCTCGAGCGAGAAGATGTAGCGGATGTTGGTGACGTACTTCTGCACTTCGTTGAACTTCATCGCCGATACGGTGATATAGGGGTTGTCCTGGCCATCAACCACGCGCTGCTGCAACGCGGTGAAGGTCTCGGACCAGGCCATCGGCGTCGGGTTGATGCCCCAGGACTGATAGGTGGCGATCATGATCTCGTTCTTCGGTACGCGGATCACCATGCCCTTGAGGTCGGCAACGGTGGTTACCGGTTTCTTCGAGTTGGTGAGTACGCGAAAGCCCGAATAAGCCCAGCCGACGATGCGAACACCAGCATCGCGGATGGTGTTTTCCGTAAGTTCCTTGCCAATCTCGCCCTGGGTCAGCTTCTTGGCGTCTTCTGCGCTCTGGATGACGTAGGGCAGGGTCAGAACGCCCACCGAGGGGGAGAACGGTGTGACGTTGTTGATTGCCAGCACCGAGAAGTCCAGCGTACCGAGCGCAGCGTTGTTCACGGTGTTCTGCTCGTCACCAAGCTGACCGTTGGGGAACAGGTCCAGCCTGTGCTTACCAGCGGTTTTCTTCTCGAAGAGGGTCTTGAAGGTCTGGCCGAGCTCCCACTGCGTGCCACCAGCAGCATCACCCAGCGCCATCTTGAAGTTGGCGGCGAACGCACCTTGCGATCCGGCGATCAGGCCGGCGGTAAGGAACGAGATCAGTACGGTTTTCTTCAGGCTCATGATTGGCTCCATCTCTCTGTCTAGTCCGATGATCGGACAGGGGCTGTGTTGCTGCTAGGGGTGGATACCCTTGGTCACGCTTGGCGTGCCGGATGGGGTTTCCTTGTTCTAGTGAACTGCGCTCCATGTGTTGGGTGGGTGGGGACTTCCGGCATGTGCCGGAAGACCATGAGGTGTATCAGGGGCGTTCGTCGTTGTAGGCGTACCAGCGGTAAAGGAAGCGCTGGCCGAAACGGCGGAAGGGGGCGAAGGCTTCCGAGACCACCATTTCGCGGACGTTGGGGAAGGGCAGCCGCGAGGTGAAGATCGGCAGCGTGAGTTCGTTACCCTTGCCGGCGATCCACTGCGCCAGACGGCGACCGGCCTGAGCCGAATACATCACGCCGTTGCCGCCGTATCCGAGGGAGTAATAGATCGTTTCCTTCGGATCGGGCTGATGAATGCGCGGCATCATGTCGTGGCTCACATCCACCCAGCCCCACCACGAGTAGTCGATCTGAACACCCTTGAGCGCGGGAAACTTGCGCCACATGTCTTCGATCAGGCGTTGCTCGTACTGCTTCTGGGGGGCGTCGTTGCCGGTAATCGCACTGCGGCTGCCGATCTGCAGCCGGTTGTCCGGCATCAGGCGGTAGTAGTGGCGCAGCACGCGCGTGTCGGTAATGACCTGGTGCGTGCGCAGACCACAGGCTTCGATTTCCTGCGCGGTCAGCGGCCGGGTGACGATGGAGTTCGACAGGATCGGCAGCAGGCGGTTTTTAAGCTCCGGGTGCAGGCTGTTTGAAGTGTAGCCACCCGTGCACACGCCGACTGCACGGGCACGTACGATGCCGCCGGGGGTTTTGAGGTAATGCACGCCGTTGCGCGTTTCCCAACCCTGGACGGGGCTTGCGGGATGGACGGTTGCGCCCAGCGCACGTGCCTTTTTCAGGTAGCCGAAGGCCAGCTTGCCAGCGTGGATGCCGATGCCTTCGGGTTCGTGCATCGCACCGCAGGCTTCCTCGTCACCCACCCATTCGCGCTTGACGGTGTCGGCATTCAGGATACGGGCGTCGTACTTGAACACGTCGCGCAGCAACTTCGCTTCCTTTTCCAGCACGGGCATGATGCGCTCGCGGTGCGCAATATACAGGTGGCCGCCAGGTTGGGGATCGCAGTCGATGTCCTTGATCAGTTCCTTGAAGTTCTCCATGCCGTCGACACATTCGCGGTGAAGGCCGAGGGCGGCTTCAAGGCCATAGCGGGTGATCCACTGCGAGCGCTTGAGCCGGCCGGAGGCGCACTGCGCCTGCCCGCCGTTACGCACGCTGCAGCCCCAGGCCGTGCGGTTGGCTTCCAGCACCGTGGCCTTGATACCGTATTCCTGCGCCAGGAAGATGGCAGTGGTCAGGCCGGTGAAGCCGGAGCCGATGATGGCGACGTCAACGTCGATGTCGTGGGTAATCGGGCCGTCGTCCGCGGGTGGTTCGCCTGCGGTGCCGATCCAGTAGGTCGGTGCATATTCACGCCCCTGGCCGGGCGTGGCGGATACCAGCGGATCGTAGGCCGGATCGTAGGGTTTGGAAGGTGGCGTGGCGCGGCCATCGGTGGCGGCACTCACGTTGGCGGTAGCAGCGTCCATGCTCGGATTCCTCGATTCAGTGTGTCGTGAATCCGCGCTCAGCCTACCGATACCGGCGGACGATCCTTGCGGAATGCGTTCTTGACCGCGATCTTGCCGTTACGGAAGGTAAAGATATCGACCATGCGGGCTTCGATACGGGTGCCATCGGCCTTGGTGCCAACGAAGGTGGTTTCGCTCACGCCACGGTCGCCGTCGACGAAGTGGTCGCCATCGAGCCAGGCAGCATCGGGGAAGGTCTGCCAGGCCAGCATGAAACCTTCGCGCACGGCCTCGCGGCCGACGAAGCTGCGACCGAGGAGGTCGGGACCGCCGACGGCGTGGAAGGAGCAGTCATCGGCCATGAAGCTCATCAGGGCGTCGATGTCGTGCTTGTTCCAGGCGTCGCCGAAGGCTTCGAGCATGGCTGTTGTGGGGTGGGTCATGTTATCTCCTGTTTGGTGCCGGGCTTGTCTGTTGCGCCGGTGGCCGGGACGAGATGTCGGGCCATCGACAACGTGGGTACAGATTAAGCGGCTTGCCGGAGACAACGTAGGACCAGTTCAGTGCAATCGTTTGGTCCAGATAACTGTTTGAATAATAGTGAAATTATTCGGAAGGTCGCAGATGCGAGACAACTTCGGCCAGTGATTTGATGCCAGCTTCGATACGCTCGGCCGCAATCGAGGAAAAGCCGAGACGGAAGTAGTTGGCAGGAGGCGAGTCAGACGTGAAGAACACGCTGCCAGTCTCGATCAGGATACCGTGCTTCAGCGCCTCATCTGCGAGCTCGTTGGCGTCGAGCCAGGCAGGGCCAGCGACCCAGCACGACGATCCGCCGGAGATCGGCACATGGCGGAAATCCGGAAGATGTCGCGACAGTGCCGCCGACAATGCGCATGCGCGTTCGTTATGCGCGGCTGATAGCCTGCGCAGCAGCGAGTCGTGGTGGCCGAGCGACAGAAAAATCGCGAATGCGCGCTGCATGTAGGCCGCAGGATGACGCAGGTTCAGGCGGCGAACACCGCGCAATTCGCGAATGAGCTCCGCGGGGCCGACGACATAGCCCAGGCGCATGCCCGGTGCCAGGCTTTTGGACAGGCTGCCGACGTAGATGACGCGGTTGTTGCAGTCCAGACTCTTGAGTGCGGGCAGCGGTTCGCCTTCGAAGGGATTCTCGCTGTCGTAGTCGTCTTCGATGATGATGAAGTCCGACGCCTCTGCCATCTTCAATAGCGCCTCACGACGCTCGAGCGGCATGGTGACGGTGGTCGGGCATTGGTGGCTGGGTGTGACATACACATAGTCGCAGCGCTTGAGCCGTTCACTTACGATCAGACCGTGCTCGTCGATGTCCAGGTTCTCCATGCGCTTGGAACGGCTGCTGAAAATGTTGCGTGCGTCGGGGTAGCCGGGGTTCTCGATGCCGACCGGGGTGTCACTGCTCATCAGCAGGTCGGCCAGCAGGTACAGCGCCTGCTGGGTGCCGACAGTGATCACGATCTCGTCGTCGGACGCTCTTACTCCGCGCCGCGGCAATACCCGGGTACGAATCTGGCGCACGAGGGATTCGTCGTCGCGCAGGATCATGTCCTGCGCCCATTCGCTGATCTCGAGCACGCTGAGTGTTTTCATGCAGCACTCGCGCCAGTCGGCGGTGGGAAACAGGGTGGGGTCGAACTGGCCGTATACGAAAGGGTAGGGAAACGTCTGCCAGTCTGCACGCTTGCTGATGTTGCGCTGTGCAGAGGGGCGAAAGCGAAAGCGACGGCTCCAGTCGGGCGCAGCGGCCGGTGTCTCGGCCAACGGTGATTCTGTCTTGCCCGCGCGACCCTCGAGGATTGCCGGATTGACGAAGTGGCCCTTGCGCTCGCGCGACAGCAGGTAGCCCTCGTCCACGAGTTGCTGGTAGGCGATGACGACGGTGTTGCGCGCAACGCCGATGTGGGAGGACAGTTCGCGGCTGGAGGGAATCGGCTCGTCGAGTGGAATCTGCTGGTCGAGAATGGCCGCGACCAGCATCTGGCGTATCTGTCCCTGCAGGCTCATCGCGCTGGTGGCTTCGCGCTGCATGAACTGTTTCCACATGGCAGAGGTGGGGCGGAAACTCATGGACTCGGGATCGTATATCGAAGGAGACGAAGAGTATCCCGATGAGGGTACCGAGGTGGTGTTGAGGTTTACCCGCGGGGGCAGGACGCCCCCGCGTGGTTTCTCAGGTCGACAGGCCAACCATCGGCGACGACGGTGAGGCGGCAAAGCGTTTCGGCATGCGTCCCGCAAGATAGGCGTTGCGTCCCGCCCGCACCGCATCGCGCATCGCCAGCGCCATCCGGACCGGGTCCTGAGCCTTCGCAATGGCGGTGTTCATCAGCACGCCGTCGCAGCCGAGTTCGAGCGCGATGGCAGCATCCGACGCGGTGCCGACGCCGGCATCGACGATCACCGGTACCTTGGTCTGCTCGATGATCAGCGACAGGTTCCACGGGTTGAGAATGCCCATGCCCGAGCCGATCAGCGAGGCCAGCGGCATGATCGCCACGCAGCCCATGTCCTCAAGCATCTTGGCCTGGATCGGATCGTCGCTGCAGTAGACCATCACGTCGAAGCCGTCCTTGATCAGCGTTTCGGCTGCCTTCAGGGTTTCGGGCATGTTGGGGAACAGGGTCTTCTCGTCGCCGAGCACCTCCAGTTTCACCAGCGAGTGCCCACCCAGCAGTTCGCGCGCCATCTGCAGCGTGTAGACCGCGTCCTTGGCGTTGAAGCAGCCACCGGTGTTGGGCAGGATGGTGAATTGCGAGGGCGGTACCGCGTCCAGCAGATTGGGTTCGTGCTGGTGCTGGCCGATGTTCACCCGGCGGATGGTCACGGTGACGATGGACGTCCCGCTCGCATCCACAGCGGCGCGGGTTTCATCAAAGTCCCTGTACTTGCCGGTGCCGACCAGCAGCCGCGAATTGTAGGTCTTGCCGGCGATGGTGAGCTGGTGGTCGGTGCTGCTTTCCGCGTTTCCGGCTTCGTTGGCCGTGGGCAGATCGTTGAGTTGCATGTTTGTCTCCTCGTGTTCAGCCACCGCCGATGGCGTGAACGATTTCGATTTTGTCGTCGGCTTGAAGGTGACGATTGGGCCACTCGGCACGCTTGACCACCTCGCGGTTGATCGACACCGCCAGGCTCTTCCCTGCGAGGTCGAGCGAGGCGATCAGGTCTTCCAGGCTCTGTGTGGTGGCAGCGGGGCGCGACTTGCCATTGAGTTCGATCTGGATCAGGGGCATGTCACACCTTGCGATAGATCTCGGCGCCGCTCTTCACAAACTCGACGGCTTTTACTTCCATGCCCTTCTGCAGCGCTTCGCTTTCGGCCACACCCAGTTGGGCTGCGTAATCACGCACGTCCTGAGTGATCTTCATCGAGCAGAAGTGGGGGCCGCACATCGAGCAGAAGTGCGCGACCTTGGCCGACTCCTTGGGCAGGGTCTCGTCATGGAATTCGCGTGCCTTGTCGGGGTCGAGGCCGATGTTGAACTGGTCGTCCCAGCGGAACTCGTAACGCGCCTTGCTCAACGCGTTGTCGCGGATCTGCGAACCCGGATGGCCCTTGGCGAGGTCGGCGGCGTGGGCGGCGAGCTTGTAGGTGATGATGCCTTCCTTCACGTCCTGCTTGTTGGGCAGGCCGAGGTGCTCCTTGGGCGTCACGTAGCACAGCATCGCGGTGCCGTACCAGCCGATGGTGGCCGCACCGATGCCGCTGGTGATGTGGTCGTAGCCGGGGGCGATGTCGGTGGTCAGCGGTCCGAGGGTGTAGAAGGGGGCTTCATGGCACTGCTCGAGTTGCAGGTCCATGTTTTCCTTGATCATGTGCATCGGCACGTGGCCGGGGCCTTCGATCATCACCTGCACGTCGTGCTTCCACGCGATCTGGGTGAGCTCGCCCAGGGTCTTGAGCTCGCCGAGCTGGGCTTCGTCGTTGGCGTCGTAGATCGAGCCCGGACGCAGGCCGTCGCCGAGGCTGAAGGCCACGTCGTAGGCCTTCATGATTTCGCAGATTTCCTCGAAATGCGTGTAGAGGAAGCTCTCCTGGTGATGCGCCAGGCACCACTTGGCCATGATCGAGCCGCCGCGGGACACGATGCCGGTCATGCGGTTGGCGGTGAGCGGGATGTAGCGCAGCAGCACACCGGCGTGGATGGTGAAGTAGTCCACGCCCTGTTCGGCCTGCTCGATGAGGGTGTCGCGGAAGATCTCCCAGGTCAGGTCCTCGGCCTTGCCGTCGACCTTTTCCAGTGCCTGGTAGATCGGCACGGTGCCGATCGGCACCGGCGAGTTGCGGATGATCCACTCGCGGGTCTCGTGGATGTTCTTGCCGGTCGACAGATCCATCACCGTGTCGCCGCCCCAGCGGATGGCCCAGGTCATCTTGTCGACCTCTTCCGAGATGGACGAGCCGAGCGCCGAGTTGCCGATGTTGGCGTTGATCTTCACCAGGAAGTTGCGGCCGATGATCATCGGCTCGGACTCGGGGTGGTTGATGTTGTTGGGGATGATGGCGCGGCCGCGGGCGACTTCGTCACGCACGAACTCGGGGGTGATCTCTTCCGGGATCGAGGCGCCGAAGTGCTGGCCCGGATGCTGACGGCCGAGCAGTGCCGCCATCTTGTTGCCGGTGGGGCCGGCGGCCTTGAGCGATTCGATGTAGGCCTTGCGGTTGAGGTTCTCGCGGATGGCGATGTATTCCATCTCGGGCGTGATGATGCCGCGGCGGGCGTAGTGCATCTGCGAGACATTTGCACCCGGCTTGGCGCGACGCGGCTTGCGATGCAGGCCGGGGAAACGCAGTTCGTCGAGCTTTGCGTCGGCGGCGCGGATGCGGCCGAACTCGGACGACAGGTCGGACAGCACCTCGGTGTCGCCACGCTCTTCGATCCAGCCGGCGCGCACGGCGGGCAGGCCCGAGCGGATGTCGATCTTGGCGGCAGGGTCGGAGTAGGGGCCGGAGCAGTCGTAGACGTAGATGTCCGGGTTGGGCTCGCCGCCGAAACCGGTCGGGGTGTCGGCCTGCGAGATGGCGCGCATCGGCACCTGGATGTCGGGGCGCGAGCCCTGAACATAGACCTTGCGCGAGTTCGGCAGCGGCGCGATGGCGGCTGCGTCGACGTGGGCGCTTGAGGCGATGAATTTTTCGTTGGCGTTCATGCGGTTCTCCGTTGCGGTCGGGCCGGGGTTGGGGCAGTCGCGGATGGGGCGGTTTCGATGCAGTGTCAGGCGCCGAAGGCGCGTGAGACATACACCACGCTGAGCATGTAGGTGGCCACGAAGATGGCCTCGCTGGACATCAGCACGATGGGCTTCCAGCCCAGGGCGGCAAGCTTTTCGAGCGAGGTCTTTACACCGAGTGCGGCAATCGAGATCACCAGGCACCAGCGCGAGATGTCGGAGCTGACCTCGACCACTTCGTGCGGCAGCCAGCCCATGCTGTTGGCGGCAGCCAGTGCGGCGAACACGACCAGGAACAGCGGCAGGATCGGGGTCTTTGCGCCCGGGGTTTCGCTCTTCTTGCGCTCGGCATGGAAAGTGAGGGCGAGGATCACAACCACCGGCATCAGCATGGCGACGCGGAACATCTTGGCCAGCGTTGCCGCATCACCGACTTCCGGGGAAATGATCAGGCCGGCACCCACCACCTGGGCGACGTCGTGGATCGAGCCGCCGAGGAAGAGACCGGCTTCGGCCGTACTGAGGCCGGCGCTCTTGACGATCAGCGGGTAGAGCACCATCGCCACGGTGGAGAAAATCGCGATACCGATGGCGGTGAGCAGGGTGTAGCGCTCGTTCTCGCGGGTATTGGGCAGCGTGGACGAGATCGCCATCGTCGCCGAGATGCCGCAGATGCCGGTGCCGCCGCCCGAGAGCAGGCCGAGCATGCTCGGCAGCCCCAGCAGGCGGGCCATCAGCAGACCGAAACCGATGGTCAGCGCGACGGCGCCGATAAGGGCACCGACACCGGCAAGACCGAGGTCGCTGACGTCACTGGCAACGATGCGCGCGCCCAGCAGTGCGACGCCGATGCGCACCAGTTTCTTGGCGGAGAACTCGATGCCCGGGATGCACTTGTCGTTGTCCGACAGAAAGTGGAAGGCAATGCCGATCAGCAGTGCGTAGAGGAACTGCGGCCCGCCGTAGTGCTCGGAGACGAACGTGGCGGCGACCGCGATGACGGCGCAGAGCATCACGCCGGGGACCATTTTCTTCGTGCCAGCGAAGATGCCTGGCTGCGCAGCAGTTGTGGATGTGCTCATGGTGTCCTTGTCCGGGTCTCTGTCGGGGCCGGAGGTGTGTCTGGCGGGTGAAGGTCATGGCCTTCCCCGTCCGCGTGTCTGGGTGCCCCGGCGTGGCCGGGGGCTTGCAGGCACATCCCCGAGTGGGGACGTGCCTTGTTTCAGTCTCAGACGTAGTCCTTGTACTTGTCGAGGTGACGAACCGGCTTGGACAGTGCATCGCGGCGGAAGGGGTCGCCGAGCTCACGGGTACACATGATCTCGATGATGGTGGTCTTGCCTTCGTTCATCTGCATGTCGATGGCCTTCTTCAGCGCGGGGCCGACATCCTCGATCTTGTCGACGGTGATGCCCTCGGCGCCCATGGCGCGAGCGATCTCGGCGAAGGACTGGTTGTCGAGCTCACCGGCGACGAAGCGGCGGTTGTAGAAATCGACCTGGTTCTTCTTCTCCGCACCCCACTGACGGTTGTGGAACACCACCGCGGTGACCGGGATGTTGTGACGCACGCAGGTCATGGTCTCCATCAGGCTCATGCCCCAGGCACCGTCGCCGGCGTAGGACACGGCCGGACGATGGGGCGCGGCGACCTTGGCACCGATGATGGTGGGGAAGGCGTAACCGCAGTTGCCGAAGCTCATTGCAGCGAAGAAGGAACGCGGCTTCTCGAAGCGCAGGTAGCTGTTGGCCACCGAGTTGATGTTGCCGATGTCGGTCGACACCATCACGTCCTCGGGCATCGCCTTCTCGAGCTCACGCAGCACCTGACGCGGATGCAGATAGTCGCCACCCTGGAAGGTCTTCTCCTTCGCGTTCTCCTCGATCATGTCGAGGCTGAAGGCATCCTTCTCGTGCGTCCATTCGTCGAGCTCCTTCTCCCACGCCGCCTTCTCGTCGGCGATTTTTTGTGCGCGGGCAGCCTTGTCGGCATCGCACGCCAGGGTCTTGCCTTCCAGACGACGGGTCAGCGCCACGGCGGCCGCCTTCGCATCGCCGCAGATTCCCACCGAGATCTTCTTCACCAGGCCGAGCATCTTGTTGTCGGCGTCGATCTGGATGATCTTCGCGTTCTTGGGCCAGTAGTCCATGCCGTGCTGGGGCAGGGTACCGAAGGGGCCCAGACGCGAACCCAGCGCCACCACCACGTCGGCCTGCGCCATCAGCTTCATCGCCGCCTTCGAACCCTGGTAGCCCAGCGGGCCGCACCACAGCGGATGGCTCGCGGGGAAGGAATCGTTGTGCAGGTAGCTATTGACCACCGGTGCGCCCAGGCGCTCGGCCAGCGCCTTGCACTCCTCGACCGCATCGGCCATCACCACGCCACCGCCGGAGATGATCACCGGGAACTTGGCCGTGGCCAGCAGCGCAGCGGCCTCGTCCAGCGAGTGCTCGCCACCGGCGCCCCGGTCCAGACGGGCGGGCTTCGGAATCTCGCAGGTAATGTCGCCGTAGAAATAGTCACGCGGAATGTTCAGCTGGGTCGGGCCCATCTCGCTCATGGCGCGATCGAAACAGCGCCCGGTGTACTCGGCCATGCGCGCCGGGTGGGTCACGTGGCCCTGGTACTTGGTGAACTCCTGGAACATCGGCAACTGGTTGCACTCCTGGAAACCACCCAGCCCCATGCCCATGGTGCCCGTCTCCGGGGTCACGATCACCACCGGGCTGTGGGCCCAGAACGCCGCGCCGATCGCGGTCACGCAGTTGGAGATGCCGGGGCCGTTCTGGCCGATCACCACGCCGTGGCGACCCGAGACGCGGGAGAAGCCATCGGCCATGTGGCCGGCGCCCTGCTCATGCACCACCGGGATCAGGCGGATGCCGGCCGGCGCGAAGATATCCATCGCATCCATGAAGGCCGAGCCCATGATGCCGAACATGTCGGTCACGCCGTTCGAGACCAGGGTCTCGACGAAGGCCTCGGAAGGGGTCATGCGGGTGGGACCGACGGGCACGGACCGGTTGGCTTGGCTGTTCTGATCGCTCATGATGCGCTGTCTCCTGTTAGGGATGGTTTTATATCGAAACCGGTACGAAGAGTTCCGATAAGTGAGATTGAGGCGAACTTTAGGCTGGCGAGAGATGGGAGTCAACGACAAATTTCAAAAAACGATACGACTTGTATCGGAAAAAGAAACTGAACTATGATGGAACGGCCATGAACGACACCACACACACGCCACATCAGAGCGCCACGCAGCCGGAGATCGCCCGCATCGACGGGGATACGCCGACGCTGCGCCTGTTTGCGCTGCTCGAAGTGATCGCGCAGAAGAACCAGTTCTTCTCGCTGCAATCGCTGGTGGAAGAGACGGGGCTCCCGAAGCCGACGCTGCACCGGATGCTGCAGCAGCTCGAGAGCGCGGGGATGCTGCAACGGGACGGCGACGGGCGTCACTACAGTACGGGGATGCGGCTGCGGCGCATGGCCGAGCAGCTGCTGCTGAACAACACGGTGCACGGCGCGCGGCGCGCGGTGCTGCGCCAGCTGGTCGATGAAGTGGGCGAGAGCTGCAACCTCACCGCGCTGTCGGGCAGCGAAGTGCTGTACCTGGACCGGGTGGAGACGCCGGCGCCGCTGCGCTTTTACCTGCACCCGGGCTCAAGGGTGCCGGCGCACTGTTCGGCCAGCGGGAAGCTGTTCCTGGGGCAGATGAGCCCGAGCCAGCGCAAGCGCCTGCTCGAACACACGCCGCTGGAGAAATACACCGCACGCACGCTGACCACGTTCGAGGCGCTCGACGCGGAGGTGGAGCGGGTGAGCCGGGACGGGTACGCGTTTGACGACGAAGAGTTCCTGCCGGGGCTGTTCTGTCTGGCGGTGCTGGTGCCGAACCCGAACGGGCGCTCGAACACGGGGATCGCGATCCAGGCGCCGGTGATGCGGCTGAGCCACGACAAGGTGCTCAAGCTGCTGCCCGCGCTGCAGCGGGCGGCACAGGCCATGGCAAAGATCGAGGCCGATGCCATGCCGGAGGCACGAAACGAAGGGGCGGAAGGCTGAGCGGCGCATCCGCGCCCTTCCGATCCGTCCTTGAGTAGAGACGCGCGTTCGCGGCAGCGAACGTGCAGCAGACCCAACGAAGGGTCGGACCAGGCGCCGCGGCGCTGGTGCCAGACAACATGGCGCCGGCGACATCGATCCGGGGTTCGACAGCAGATGAACAGCGCCGTGCACAGCTTGCGGCGACGATAACCGGAGAGACAGCAGTGACAGACATCACCCAGATTCGCCCCGCCCGCCTGGTGTCGGTGCGTGAAGTGTTCGGCATCGATTCCGATCTCGAAGTCCCCGCCTTTGACGAGCGCGATGATCATGTGCCCGAGATTGACGGCGCCTACCGTTTCAATCCCGACGTAACCCTGGCCATTCTGGCCGGCTTCAATCGCGACCGGCGGGTGATGGTGCAGGGGCTGCACGGCACCGGCAAATCCACCCACATCGAACAGGTGGCGGCACGCCTGAACTGGCCCTGCGTGCGGGTGAACCTGGATGGCCACATCAGCCGTCTGGACCTGGTGGGAAAGGACACCATTGTCGTGCGCGACGGACTGCAGGTCACCGAGTTCCAGGAAGGCATCGTGCCGTGGGCCTTGCAGCGTCCGGTGGCGATGATCTTCGATGAATACGACGCCGGCCGGCCGGACGTGATGTTCGTGATCCAGCGCATTCTCGAGCGCGACGGCAAGTTCACCCTGCTCGACCAGAACCGGGTGATCCGCCCGCATCCCTATTTCCGCCTGTTCGCGACCTCGAACACCGTCGGCCTGGGCAACCTGTCGGGCATGTATCACGGCACGCAGGTGCTCAACCATGCGCAGATCGACCGCTGGAACATCGTGGCCACGCTCAACTACCTGCCGCATGAGGAGGAGGTGGCGATCGTGCTTGCCCGCGTGCCGTCGAAGAACTACGACAAGGGGCGCAAGCTGATCGCGCAGATGGTTCAGGTGGCGGATCTCACGCGCAAGGGTTTTGCTGCGGGCGATCTGTCGACGCTGATGTCGCCGCGCACGGTGATCACCTGGGCGGAGAACTGCGAGATTTTCCGCAACCCGGCGCTGGCTTTCCGCCTGTCCTTCCTCAACAAGTGCGACGAGGCCGAGCGCCCGATCGTGGCCGAGTACTACCAGCGCTGCTTCGGCGAGGAGCTGGATGAGTCCTGGATGCGCGAGGCGCAGTCTTAATGAACGCGACTGCCCAGCAACGGGCCAGGCGGCAGCAGAAGGTCGAGGAGTTGTGCGCAGCCACGCTGCGTGCAATGACCGGCGATCCGGCGCTGCATTACCGCGGCCGACGATTGCACCAAGGCACGCGGCCGTTGCCGATGCATGCGCCGCATCTGCGCGTCGATCCCGATCTGGATGACTTCGCCGACTGCCGTGCGGCCGCCGATGGCATGGCGCTGCGCCTGCTGCACTCCGACCCCGCGCTGCATCGCAGCCTGTGTCCGACGGGCGGGATCGAGCGCCTGGTCTTTGAATGGCTTGAGCAGCTGCGGGTGGAAACCCATGTACCGGTGGATATGCCGGGCATGGCGGCCAACCTGCATCGGCGCTTCGAGGACTGGTCGCGCACCTTCTACCGCGAAGGGCTCACCGAAGGCCGCCTCGGCATCCTGCTGTACACCGTGGTGCAGATGGTGTGGTCGCGCCTCAACGCCAGACCGGTGCTGGAGGAAACCGAGGACTACATCGAAGGCACGCGCGCCTCGCTGGTAAGCACGCTCGGCACGCCGCTGGCGGGCATGCGCCGCAACCGCGGCGACCAGCGCGCCTTTGCCGCGCACGCGCTGGAAGCCGCCCGTGTGGTGGGTGAAACCATGCGCGCCGACATGGCCGAGGCTGGCGCAGAAGCCGACGAGGCCGACCCTGATGACGAGGAGGAAGCCAAGAGCCGCTTCGCGCTTCTGCTCGATTTCGACCAGGACGAGGGCGACGGCGACAACATCGCTGCAGCGACCACGGGCGAGTCGAAGGTGTTCGGTGACGCGGAGCAGGCCTATCGCGTCTACACAACGCGATTCGATACCGAAGTTGCCGCCGGCACGCTGGTGCGCAAGGCGCTGCTGCGCGAGTACCGCGAACGGGTGGACAAGCGCATCGCCGAACAGGGCATCAACCTCCCGCGGCTGGCGCGCATGCTCGGCGCGATCCTTGCACAGCCGCAGCGCGATGGTTGGTTGTTCGGGCAGGAGGAGGGCACCATCGACGGTGCCCGTCTGTCTCAGCTCATCAGCTCTCCGGCTGAGCGGCGCTTGTTCCGCCAGGATCAGTACAAGCCCACGGCAGACTGCATCGTCACCTTCCTCGTGGATTGCTCCGGGTCGATGAAGACGCATGCGGAGCCGGTGGCAGCAATGATCGATCTGCTGATCCGCGCCCTCGAAATGGTGGGCGTGACGACCGAATTGCTCGGCTTCACCACCGGTGCGTGGAACGGCGGGCGTGCGGTCAAGGAGTGGATGAGCCATGGGCGGCCGGCCAACCCCGGGCGCCTCAACGAAGTCACTCACATGGTGTTCAAGGAGGCGGAACGCAACTGGCGGCGTTCGCGGGTGGACATGATGGCGCTGCTCAAGCCCGATCTCTTTCGTGAGGGCATCGACGGCGAGGCGGTGGACTGGGCGTGCAACCGCATGCTGGCGCGCGACGAGGCACGGCGCATCCTGATCGTGATCTCCGACGGTTGTCCGGCCGACAGCGCGACCGGGCGTGCCAATGATGATTTCTATCTCGACAACCATCTGAAGGATGTCGTCGCACGCCGCGAACAGCAGGGTGCGGTGGAGATTCTGGGGCTCGGTGTGGGGCTTGATCTGAGCCCGTTCTACCGACGTTGCCTGGCAACCGACATGAGCCAGGCGCTCGACAACAATCTGTTTTACGAAATCGTTCAGCTCATCGGCGGGCGGCATCGGCGGTGATTGAATGTTCCGCCTATTATTTCAGGAGAGCTGCAAGTGACAGTAAGGGTGATCGAGTTTGGCAATCCCGACGTGAAAGCGACGCAGAGCCGGCTCGCCGACATGCCCGATCGTGTGGTGGCGGGTGATCCGCAGCATACGAACGCAACGTATTTCGAGAATGCCGGCGGGGAAGTCATTGCCGGTACGTGGACCAGTACGCCCGGCAGATGGCATGCATTTACCGACCGCGACGAGTTCTGCTACATCATCAGCGGGCATGTACGTCTGATCGCGGAGGACGGCAGTGCGCAGACCTTCAGGACGGGCGACGCATTCGTGATACCGAATGGCTTTCGCGGCTTCTGGGATGTGGTCGAAACGACGACCAAGCACTATGTGATCCGCAGCTACAAAGCCGATTGAGCGCCGCTGCGCAGGAGAAACAGGCGATGACCAAGAAGAGAGTGGTAACCCAGTTTGGAATGGGCACTTCGATCCGCAGCAAGAACTACACCGAGGCCGCTGCGCGCGCAATTCGCGACGCGCTGTGGCACAACTCGCTGAACGTGGCGGAGGCCTTCGGCTTTCCGAAAACCGCGATGATCATCGACGTGGAGATCGGAGTGCAGAAACCGGAAGAGGTCGATATCCCGGCGCTGCACGGAATCTTTCCCTACGGCCAGCCCTCGATCACCGTGGTCAAGGGCGGGCTCGACATTACGAAGCCGCACACCGACGGCCTGACCGTGATTGCAAATGCCGCAATCATCGTATCGTTCGACATGGAGCCCGCAAATGACTGAGGCGATCACGGAGAAACGCATCATTCTCGAGATGGGTACCGGCAATGATCTCTACGGTGCCGACTACACCAAGGCCGCCATCCGCGCGGTACACGACGCCCTGCATCACTCGTCAATCGTGCTGTTCAAGTCGCTGGGCTACGATCACTTGAGCATGCGGGTGCAGGTCACGATCGGTGTGCAGGAGCCGGACAAGGTCGACACCGATCGCGTGGCTGCGGAGTTGCCGCGTGGCCGGGCAGAGGTGACGGCGGTGATTGGCGGGCTCAATGTACGGGATGACGAACAGGATACGACGCACGTGATTGCCACTGCGGCCGTCGAAGCCTATCTGCCGGTGGATGCGGCGGACTGGCGTCTGATCGAGCGCAGCTGAGCGGCGGCGGGTAAGCTGCCCGCATTGACTTGCGCGGGCAGCAAGGTGCTCACCAGTGCTCGATGGCTACGGGTCTCCCGAACAGGTAGCCCTGGAACTGCAGGCATCCGTATTCGATCAGCAGGTCGCGCTGTGCTTGCGTTTCGACGCCTTCGGCGATGACCGCGATTCCCAGTGACTGTCCGATCGCGACGATGGCCCTGACAATTGCCGCGTCGTTCCGGTCGTGGTTGATATCACGTACGAAGGACTGGTCGATCTTGACCTGATCCAGCGGCAGGCGCTTGAGGTAGGACAAGGACGAGTAGCCGGTGCCGAAGTCATCGAGGGAAAAGGTGATGCCCTGGCTTTTCAGGCGCTGCATGCGCGCGACCACTTCATCGACACGCTCGAGGACCACGCTTTCGGTCAGCTCCAGCTTCAGCCGCGACGGGCTCACGCCTGAGCGTTGCAGCTGTTCGACGACCTGCTCTACAAACTGCGGCTGGTGAAACTGGCGCGCGCTCACGTTGACCGAAATCGTGAGTTCCCGGGTTTGCGGATCGTCACTCCAGCGTTTGAGCTGCTCGCAGGCCGTCTGCAGAACCCAGTCGCCGAGCGGAAGAATGAGGCCGGTGTCCTCGGCAACAGGAATGAACTGAGCTGGCGAAACCGGATCGGCATCGCGCGGAAACCATCGTAGCAGTGCCTCGGCACCGATTCGTCGCCCATCCCGGTCCACCAGCGGCTGGTAATGGAGTCTGAACTCATCTTCGCGCAATCCCCGCCGCAGGGCCGACTCCATTTTCATTCTGCTGTCGATCGCGGACTGCATGTCGGTGTTGAAGAAGCGGACGGTATTCCTGCCGGCCTTCTTGGCCTGGTAGAGGGCTACGTCGGCCTGCTTGAACAGCACGTCGAGGCTGAGTTCGTTGCCCTTGAACACGGTGATGCCGATGCTGGTGCTGCAATGGTAGGGCGCGTCACCGTTGCCGAGCGAAAAGGCCTCGCCGAGTCCATGGCGGCATTGCTCGGCAATCAGTCCTGCCTCGAGTGCTGCCGAGGACTCGTCCGTGCCCAGGGCTTCTGCGATCACGATGTATTCGTCCCCGCCCAGTCGCGAAACCGTATCCTCATGACGAACGTGCGCTGCCAGACGGCGCGCGACCTCGACAAGCAGATGGTCGCCGACATCGTGGCCCTGGGTGTCATTCAGGTCCTTGAAGCGATCCAGGTCAAGCATGATCAGGGCACCGTACTCGCCGCTGCGCTTGCTGGCAGAGACGGCCTGGCTCAGCCGGTCCATCAGCAGGCGGCGGTTCGGCAGCCCGGTCAGCGAATCGAAGTACGCCAGGCTCCGGATCTTGTCTTCGGCCAGTTTGCGCTCGGTGATGTCGAGGGCCGTGCCGTAGTGGCGCAGTGGCCTGCCTGCTGCGTCGAAGTCGGTCGCGCAGCTGACCTCCAGCCAGCGAGAACTTCCGTCGGGACGAACGAGGTGGGAGATCAGTGGCGGGAGCTTGGCCCCTTCGGGCGCGGCCGCGAGCAGTGAAAGGTAATCTTCGTGCTTCTTGCGCTCATCCGGGTGGATCCACTC
Source organism: Parazoarcus communis (assembly GCF_003111665.1). NCBI lineage: Bacteria > Pseudomonadati > Pseudomonadota > Betaproteobacteria > Rhodocyclales > Zoogloeaceae > Parazoarcus > Parazoarcus communis. Next base: position 3,496,778 of record NZ_CP022188.1, read on the forward strand.
CCTGAGCGTCGGCCAGTCCAGCGCGGTGGGGGAGCGCCCTGCGATGCGAAAAAGCTCGTCCGCCCACCTGATGCGCCCGCTCGCCATATCCAGCGACCAGTCGCCCATTCCGGCAATGCCGAGCGCGCGCTCGAGCTCCACCTTGCGGCGATCCAGTTCGCGCCGGAGTTGCCGGTTCCAGACCAAGGCGGTGAAATACCCGAATGCGACGATGCAGCTGAAAATCACCAGCCACGGAAACAGGCGGCTGGCGAGGCTTGGCGGGCCGAGCTGCACCAGATCCCTGGACTGCGTGGGCAACCATCTCGACAGAATCTCGCTCTGCTTCTCGGACGGCACACTATCAAGTGCTCTGTCGATGAGGTGTGCAAGCTCGGGCCAGTCGCTGCGAATGCCGAAGCGCTGGCCGTTGCCCTGCATGTCGAAGGCGCCATTCACCTTGAGATTGGAGATGCCGTGCTGCGCGGCAAGAAACGTATTCACGCCCAGCACGCCGATATAGGCATCTGCCGTGCCGGACGCAACCGCCTGAAGGCCGTCGAGTGGCGTTGGTACGTAGTACGGATGGAGGCCGGGGATGGCGTCGTTTGCCTGCGCGGAGGCCGAATAGCCGGTCACCAGGGTAATCCGCGTCCTTGAGAGCGCTTCGAGCGACTCCAGCTGCGGCGAATCCCTTCGGGTCATGACGACGAGCGGGGTCGTCAGATAGACGCGGCTGAACGCCATGAATGTCTCGCGTTCGGGCAGGCGCACTACGGTTGCCACCGCGTCGAGCCGGCGTTCGCGCACGGCCTGCATGAGTTCGGGCCACTTGAGATGTGAGCTGATCTCGAATCGAATGCCAAGGGCCTTCTCGATCAGCGACAGATACTCCGGCACGATCCCCTTGATCTCTCCGCGCTCGCCGGTGAAGGAGTAGGGCGCGTAGTTGGCGTCGATCCCAAGGCGGATCACCGGATGTGCCCGAAGCCACTGTCTGTCCGCGCTAGACAAGGAAGTCGGTGTACCCGGGACCGCATCATGCGCATGGGCAGGGCATGCCATGGCAACGATGAACGCGAACAGCAGCAGTAGGGAGCGGTATGAAAAAAGGTGATTCATGTGCAGCGACCGAGCGTGTCGGGCTGGTGCTGGAGCAAAGGGTAAGGCGCTCATTCTACGGAATAACCTCAGGGGGCGCGAAAGCCCGCAGGGGTCGCAGGGTCGCTGCCGGACCGCAGGGTGGGAACGGTGAGTCGATACGGCGGAGTGCGCAGTGGCGGTGCCGTTCGCGCATGACGGTGCGCGTGTTCTCGTCCCTAACTACCGGCCTGTGCAACACGCTTCGCGGGCAGGGCGCACAGGAGGGCACCGAGCGAGACGACGATGATGCCAGTGACCACGCGTAGTCCCAGTGCTTCGTCGAGAATGAAGTAGGCCCCGATGGCGGACGTCCCCGGCACCAGGGCAAGCATCATCGATGCCTGATAGGGGCCGATCTTCTGGTTTGCGTAGCTGTACATTCCCCCTGCAAGCAGCGCTGCAATCAGGCCCTGATACACACACTGAAGCAGGATCTCGCCAGCGGATGCCTCGCTGATGGCCTGGGGTAGCCAGAGCAGGTAAACCGGCATGTAGGCCAGCATCGAAAAACTCGCCACGCCCGAAATCGCGAGTTCCGGCCGCACTTGCCAGCGCCGCATCAGCAAGCCAAAGAGGGCCCAGCACAGTGCAGCGAGCAGGAACAGGAGGTCACCGAGCCATTGCGCTTCTCCGCCCGGTTGCACGAGGCTCTCGTAGGCGATCAGCACAAGGCCGAAACTCGCGAGCAGGAAGGCGATCACGATATGGCGCGCGAGGCTGAAGCCCGAGATGAAGGCCATGATCACGATGGTCCAGAACGGGATACCACCGTTCACGAAAACCCCCGCATGCGCGGTCGGGGCAAAGGCAAAGCCTGCATAGACCAGCATTGCGTAGCCCAGGCCGCCAAACACCGCGAGCACCATGTAGCGCGGCCAGTCGGACATGGGAACGCGCGACACGAAAAAGGGCAGCGCAAGGACACCCGACACCGCGAAACGCATGGCGGAGAGGTCGTAGGGGCTCAGCACGCCCTTGCTGCCCAGGCGTGACACGATGTTGAAGCCAGACCAGCACAGCACGACGAGGCCGGCAGCGAGCAGGCCCCGCGTATGCGGGGAGAGACCTTGGGAGCTGTGTTCGGGGGACGTCATTGGATTCCTTGTCTGCTCACGGTTCCGCCATGATCGACGTGGCAGGGGGCATCACAATACGGCAACGGCAGGTATCGCGCAGCACAATTCAGTCGCGCTGCAGCATGAGCCGGGGCGTCAGTTGCGCTGGAGCAGTTGGGCGCGATGACGGCGGAAAAGGAGCGCCATGACCAGCACCGTGAAGACGAGCCAGAGCGGGAGCAGGGTCAGGGCGCCTGCGAGGCCGTCGCCCATGCTGCCGGTGTCGCGGTAGGCCCGCAGCGCCAGTGCAAAAAGCAGGCTGACGAAACCGTATCCCAGGTTGAAAGCAAGGCCCTTGAACGACAGCACAGTCGCACGGTGACGTGAATCCACCGCAGCATTCAGGTAGTGGGACACGGCAAATCCAACCGCTGCCATGGCCGCAGAGAGCGGCAGGGCGAACAGCACGCCCCAGAGTGGAATACCCAGGGCCACGCCTGCCAGCCCGAGGACGGCGAGCGCTGCAAGCGCGCCGTAATTGCGCAGCATGGAGCCTGTCGTCACGAGTCTGCGTGCCATCGGCGCCACCACGATGCCGATGCCTGCCATCGTGGCGCCGATGATGCCAAAGCTGGCTTCGGGCAGGTCGATCATGCGGTAATAGGCACTGCCGAAAGTCATGAAGACACGGAGCACGCTGTCGATCAGCAAGCCGCCGATGATGACGAACAGGGCGATAGGGCTGCGCGCGATCCAGCGCCCGGCGTCGAGCATCGACTCCACCGCCTGTCTGGTCGTCGGGATTGCGGCCCCCGTCCTGTGGGCGGGCTCCTGCATGCGCAGGCAAACGATAAGCACTCCAAGCGCAGTGAGCAGATTGAGGTAGATCGGAAAACGCAGGGTGGTGGCCTGATCGAAGGTGAGTGCGAGGCCGGCACTGGCCGCCAGGTCGCTGAGCAGGCTTGGGTCGTACACCGCGCTGCCGATCAGCATCGCGACCACCATGCCGATGGCTTTCCACTGCATTACCCGGGCAAGTACCTGCGGCCATTCATGCTCGCGCCCTTCGTCCGCGAGGGCGTCGAAGGCGAGCGACTCGTCCGCACCGCTCGCCATTGCCTCGGCCAGTCCGCTCAGGACACGGTTGAGCAGGCAGAACAGAAAAAGCACGAGTCCGCCGTTTTGCGGTGCAGCAGCGAGGACCAGCATTTCAGCTACCATGAAAACGGCTGCCGCGAGGACGAGTGGCCGGCGGCCGAGGCGGTCGGCGAGCACGCCGGATGGCACCTCTGCCAGCACGATGACCAGGGCCCAGACGAAATTGAGCAGGGTGTACTGCGTGGCGGTGAGGCCGAGGTCAAGAAACAGGACGGCCAGAACCGGATAGTAGAAGCGCGAGTTGAACAGCACCCGGAACAGCACGAACAGGCGGCAATTATGGTCGGCGATATGCTGTCCGGAGGGCGCACTCATCGCGTCGTTCCCACGGTTGGCATGCGGCACGGAATACTGCGCATTCTCGGGGTAACGGGATCAGGCATGTCCGAGCGTGCTGGATGTCGCATATGAATGGCTTGCTGGCGATGTCTGCCGTGGCGTGAAATGCCTGAAGGCAGGTACATGCCGGATGCGCCTTTCCGCGGGAATGTTCAGGGATCAAGTCAGCTTACCGGAAGCGTCGGGCAAGCGGGAGTGAGCGACTGCTGAATGTGCTTCGGAACACTATGTGCGAGAGCATACATACCGATGCCGACTGGGTCCGTAGGATCAGAAGATGTGCGCAAGCAGCGGGGGCAGGCAAGGCGAACGGTTTCTCGGCCCCTCTCGATCCAGACTGTTAAGGACAAGAAGCATGCTGGCAAGCACTCATGCCCGGGCACCGGGTGCATCAAGCGAAGGGGAGGAGATCCGGGACGCGTTGGTGATTACCTGCGAACACGGGGGCAACCGGATTCCACCGGCCTATCGTCTGCTGTTCCGGTCTGTACACGACCTGGTGGCCTCCCATCGCGGATTCGACGCAGGGGCGCTGGTAATGGCGCGCTCGCTGGCGAGGGCGTTTTCCGCGCCGCTTGCGTATGGCACGGTGTGCCGCTTGCTGGTCGACCTGAACCGCTCGGTCGGGCACCGCCACCTGCATTTCGAGTCGGTTCGCAAGGCGCCACTTGCGGTGCGCGAGCACATTCTTGAGCGCTATTACCAACCTTATCGTGCTGAGGTCGAGCGCCTGATCATGCAGGCGGTCGAACGCCGTGGGCGGGCGATTCACATCTGCTCACACAGTTTTACCCCGGAGTTGAAGGGGCGACGGCGAGAGGCCGATATCGGTCTGCTCTATGACCCTTCGCGGCCCGGTGAGGTGGCGCTGTGCGAACGCTGGAAAACAGCGCTTGAGGCGTGTGCGCCGGAACTTGTGGTGCGCCGGAACTATCCCTATTCGGGGAAGGCGGACGGCGTGGCGGCCTGGTTCCGCGCTCGCCTTCCGGCAGATGCCTACGTCGGCATCGAACTGGAGATCAACCAGAAACACGTGGATGCAGCGAATCCGCAGTGGGCAGCACTGCGCAAGGCAGTGATCAACTCGCTGCGGATTGCGCTTGCCGGTGAAGGCCGGGGAGTGGTCAGGCCTGATGGCTGACCGGGCGCGATCTCCGGTGGCCCGGAGCTTGAGCCCGGTCCGGCTTTGCCTCAATGAAGGAGAGACATTGTGAAGATTCGCGTCGGCTACGAACTGATTTACGACTGCCCGCAACCCACGCCGATGATTCTGTCGCTGAACGTGCATTTCAGTCGGGCATCGGATCTGATCATTCCCGATCACCTGATTACCGAACCGTCCGTACCGGTCACGGCCTATCGCGACCGTTTTGGTAACTGGTGCACCCGGATCGTTGCACCCAAAGGCCAGATCAGACTGACCGCCGATGCCTTGGTCAACGACACTGGCGAGACTGATCCGGTTGTGCCGGGTGCAAAGCAGATTCCGGTTCAGGAACTGCCTGATGAAACCCTGGAGTTCCTGCTCGGAAGCCGGTATTGCGAGACCGATCGTCTTTCGGACATCGCCTGGGGGCTGTTCGACAAATCGCCCACCGGTTGGGGGCGTGTGCAGGCCATTTGCGATTACGTGAACAGGAACATCTCATTCGGCTACCAGCACGCCCGCGCGACCAAGACCGCATGGGAGGTGTTCCATGAACAGACCGGGGTGTGCCGCGATTACGCGCACCTCGCCATCGCGTTCTGCCGTTGCATGAATATTCCGGCGCGCTACTGTACCGGCTATCTTGGCGACATCGGCATGCCGCCACCCTACGAGACGATGGATTTTGCGGGCTGGTTCGAGGCCTATCTCGATGGCAAGTGGTACACCTTCGATCCGCGCAACAACACCCCGCGGATTGGTCGCGTGCTGATCGCCCGTGGCTGCGATGCTGCGGATGTCGCCATCAGCAACACCTTTGGGCCGAACACGCTGAAGAGCTTCAAGGTGTGGACCGACCAGGTGTTCGATGGCTGAACCGGCTGCAGACCGGGGCGTGGCTCGGCCCCGGTTGCATGCCTAGTGGCGGCTCTGGATCTCGTCGATGTAGCCGATCATGCCGGTGCGAATGTTTGCCGCATTGCCTTCGTCGGTGTCGATATGCATCGCCAGGCGGAACGCCGGGTTCACGCGGACGACGACGTCCCCGAAAATCAGTTCGCGCTCACCCTCGATGCGCACGCGCACGACGTAGTTGTCGCGCACCCGGAAACGCAAGGCATCTTCCGGCGTCATGTGGATGTGGCGCTGCGCGCAGATCACGCCGCGCTCGATTACGGCACTGCCCGCCGGGCCCTCAAGCGTGATGCCGGGCGTGTTGGCGAGATCGCCTGACTGACGGATCGGCGGCTGAATGCCGACCTTGAACTGCTCCGTCATCGCGATCTCGACCTGCGTTTCCTTGCGCGTCGGGCCGAGCACCCGGACGTTGGCAATGCGGCCCTTCGGGCCGACCAGATGCACCTTCTCGGCGCAGGCAAACTGCCCCGGCTGGGACAGCTCATGCTCCGGCGTGAGCTGGTGACCGGGGCCGAAGAGCTTCTCCACATCGGCCTGCGACAGATGCACATGGTGTGCCGAGATCTCGATCGGGATCGGCGCCTCTGCCTGATCTTCCTTCATCGCCTGGATCAACTCGTTGCGTTCGATTGCACGCAGGCTTTCCCAGGCCACGAGCCGCTCGTCGTCGTTGGCGATCACGAGAATGGTCACTGGTGAGTCGTCGGCCGAAATGATCTTGTACGCGCCGAGCTTTCCGACGTTGCGGTTCTTCTCCTCGTCGAGCTTGATGCCCATGTAGCTCAGGCCCTGACACGCCAGGCTGCGCACCGTGGCGCTGGTTTCGCCGATGTCGCCGGTGAAGGTCAGCACGTCGATGCCGCCCATTGCCGCCACATAGGCGCCGATGTTCTTGCGGATCTGGTAGCAGAAAGCCTTGTGTGCGAGGAGTGCACGATGGTGGCCGGCACTGGCTGCGGCTTCGATCTCGTGAATGTCGCTGGAAATGCCCGAGATGCCCTTGAGACCGCTCTCGGTGTTGATCAGGTCCGACAGCTGGGCCGGCGTCATGTCGTGGTGCTGCAGCAGCTGGATCATGACCGCGGGGTCGATGCTCCCCGAGCGACTGGGCATGATGAGGCCGTCGGTGGGCGTCATGCCCATCGTGGTGTCGACCGAACGGCCATGATCGATTGCGCACAATGAGGCGCCAATGCCAAGGTGGCAGGACACGATCTCAAGTTCGCCGAGGGGGCGCTTGAGGACCTCTGCGGCCTTCAGCGACACGTAACGGTGCGAGGTGCCGTGAAAACCATAGCGCCGGATGCCGTCTTTCTTGTAAAGATCGTAGGGCAGGCCGTAAAGATAGGCGTAGGGCGGCAGGGTCTGGTGGAAAGCCGTGTCGAACACCGCGACCTGAGGCACGCCGGGCAACTGCTTCATTGCCTCGCGAATGCCCTTGACGTTTGCCGGGTTGTGCAGCGGCGCGAACACGGAAAGCGCTTCGATGTCTGCAATCACCGCGGGGGTGATCACCACCGAGCTGGAGAACTTGCTGCCACCATGCACCACCCGGTGGCCGACAGCACTCACGTCCTGCAGGTGAAAGGCAAAAGCCTCGCCGAGCAGGGCGCAGGACGCCTGCATGACCGCGAACAGATCGGAGAGCGGAAAGGGCTCACGCTCCATGCTGCGCGTCTGCGGCCCCACGCTGACGCTGATATGCACACGGTCGCGGTCGGTATTGTCGATGATGCCGTGCACGTCCGAGTCGAGGTCGTGCGTATCGTAAATGCCGAAGTGGATCTGGCTGATGCCGACGTTCAGTACGACGACCTTGCCCGCGGTGTCGGTTGCGAGCGACAGCGCGTAGGGATCGTCGGAGCGGGCCCTGGCCTTGCACTTTGACGCGGCGAGGTCCGACGTCATGGTCCGGATGCGCTCGGCATGCAGGCGCGACAGATAGGCGACGCACTTCGGATTGGTCAGGATGTACGTCTGGAAGACGTCTTGCGGAATCATCAGCACGAAGCAGCGACTGCCGGCAATGACGTCGGCCACGATGGGTTCGCCGGTGAGCAGCGATATCACGCCGAACACGTCGCCTTCGTCCAGCTGGCTGATCACCGTGCGGGTGCCCGTGTTGTCGGAGGTCGATACCTCGGCGATTCCGCTGATCACGACGCCCATGAACTTCCCTTCGTCGCCGGTCTCGAGGATCGCCTCGTTGCCCTCGAAGGTCGCAAGACGGGACCTGGAGAGGATTTCCTCCACCTTGTCCGCGGGGAAGCTCTCGAACAGTCGAACCCGCTCGAGAAAAAACTGCTTCAGATCCGTTTCGCTCATACCCGTCATCGCTCAAGTCCGCTATCGCTATTCAATCAAGCATCAGATTAACAGTTTGTTGCACCGCACAAAACCGATTCTTTGCTTCGTTCGTGAGCGAGTACATGAAAACCCTGCTTTTCGCATATGTGCGGTATCGAACTGTTTGCCGTCATAGGAGTGCATACGCTCATATAGCGGATGCGAGGGTATTTTGGGGGGAAGGGTTGTGTTCTTCTTCCCGGGCCGGATTGCCCTTGATGAGAGACAGTTGATCCGCACCCTCATAATTCAGGAGCTCATCATGAAACAGTTCGGCAAGTATCTCAGCGCACTTTTCCTGGCTTTTTCTTTGTTGACTGTCGTCGGATGCGCCAGCACCGACAAGAAGGCAGGTACGGGAGAGTACGTCGACGACACCGTGATCACCGCCAAGGTGAAAGCGGCCATCTTCAATGAGCCAATGCTCAAGGTCGCCGAGATCAACGTCGAGACCTTCAAGGGCGTTGTGCAGCTCAGCGGGTTTGTGACTTCGCGCGCCATGGCGAACAAGGCGATTGAGGTGACGCGCGCTGTTCCCGGTGTGAGTTCGGTCAAGAACGACATGCTGATCAAATGATCCGCGGGCAAACGGGCGCAGGGCGGACCTGAAGCCCGTTTGCTCTCACTTACTGTCGCTTGAAGTGCTCGCGTTTCGATAGCGCTCGATCATCTTTAGCGAGTTCGCGTATCCGTGGGCAATCTGCTCCGGCTGATAGCGGTGACTCGAACCGACCGGACAACTCAGCCGGGCGACACAGCTTGCAGCGCAACGCGAGCGTGGCTGGCGGCGGTAGTCGATGCACCGGTCCAGGTCGAAATCACCACTTGCCATTGCCTGCGCAGGGCAGGCCGGAATACAGGGTTTGTCGCGACAGTTGTCGCAGGGCGAAACGGTGTGTTTCGCCTGGGGGTGTTGCGCCTGAGTGACCGGGAGTGCGGTGTTCGCAAGCAAGGCCACCCGGTAAGCGAACCAGGTGCCCCAGTCCTGGTTGATCCCTACCTTGAATGGTGAGGCATGGTGCCAGCCCGCGAGGCTGCCAAGCATCTGCAGGCCAACGGGTGTGTTGCCGGGGTAAATGCGTTGATGGCGGCAGTCGCCAAAGCAGGCGTTGAACCAGCCGGAAACAGTCTCGATGCTGAAGTCGTCGATCGGATCGGCGCTTTCAATCCCGGCCGCCCCCACAGCCGACCACAGCGTCGGCCCTGCGTTGCCGATCAGAATGAGCTGGCGGAATTCCTCGCCGTCTTCAACGCACTGCCGCAGTTGCGAGCGGATTGTCGCGGGCAGGGTGTGCACGTTGAAGACCGCCTGCAGGTTGAGGCCGACGCGGTTCAGTTCGCTGAAGTCGCAGGAGATCACGTTGCAGACTCGAGTGCCTGGAGCGCCTGCTCGATGTCTTCCTGCTTGCCCGGGCGCACGAGGCGGGCAATTTCCTGGCCTTTACGCACAAAAATCAGCGAGGGCCACAGCTTCACGCCGAAGCTGCGACCGAGCCGCCGACCGGGGCCGTCTTCGACCTTGATATGGCGTACCCCGGCATGACCGTTCATTGCTGCTGCAACCAGTGGCGCGGCCGCGTTGCAGTGACCACACCAGTCGGTACCGAAATCCAGCACGATGGCTTCGTCGAGTGCGTCAATTTCGTCGCGGGTGAGCTGACTGGTCTGATACGGGCTGTTTTGGGGCATGGGCGCAATCCGGTCAATGGAAGGATCCTGAAAGGATAATGCATCCGCGAATTCCGGTCTTAATGCACCCGGGCAGGATGCAGCTTTCCCGGTGCCCGGGTGATCAGACGCTCAGGCGCGTACGGGGATACCTTCCATGCGCGATTCGCGACGCTTGCGGCGGCGGTTATCAGAGGCAGTCGCGCTCAAGCAATCTCGCTTTCAGTCAGCTTCTCACTGGCATCGCAGATCATCGTGCGATACGTATGCCGCGCCACGCCAAAATCCGGCCCGGCGGCCTTTGCTCAGTGCATCCGATGCCTGAGCTGCGAGCCGGCCCTGCGCATGCAGTCGCCAAGGCGTTCGAGGATTGCCTTGCCGACAAGTGGTGAGCAGATCATGTTCATCCTGAGTGCGGCCGTGCTCTGCATGAAGGTGCCTGGCAGCGGGCGCATGCTTGCGGTCTGCGTCGCGGTGGCCGTTATGCCGTGGCAGGTGCGATCGGCGGGCCGCTGATTGCGCTCGACATGCGCACGCTGTATCTCAAGGGTCTGAACTTCTTTGGCTGCACCTGGCTGCCGCGTGAAGTGTTCGAGAACCTGGTCGGCTACATCGAGCGGGGCGAGATCCGTCCGCTCGTTTCCCGAATCTATCCGCTTGCAGACATCGTGCAGGCACAACAGGATTTCATGGACAAGAAGTTCGTCGGCAAACTGGTCCTGCTGCCGGCTGCATAGACCCGGAGCCCGAAAAAAAGCGGCCACAGTGTTCTCTGTGACCGCTTTTTTCGTTGACCTGCCGAGTGGGCTCAGCCCGGCGTCGGGATCAGTCCCAGCGACAGCCACGGGACGAAGGCGATCAGCAGCCAGGAGATCACCAGTCCGGTCATGTACATCACGGCGAATCGTACGAGCTGCGAGTACGGAATGCCGGTGACGCCACTTGCAACGAACAGGTTCAGTCCGAAAGGCGGCGTGATGAAGCCGATGGCCGCACCGACAAGGAAGATCACCGAGAAGTGAACCGGATCGACACCGGTAGCCACCGCGATCGGGGCCAGGATCGGGGCAAAGATCACCGTGACGGGCAGGCTCTCGAGAATGCAGCCCGCAGCGAGCACGATGCCCATGCACACCAGCAGCACGACGGTTTCACCGTTGCCGAACCAGGCCACGAATGCAGAGACCGTCTCTGCCGCACCGAGCAGTGCGAACACCTGCTGCATCACGATCGACACTGCGATCATCGGTGCCAGCATGCCCGTCAGCTGGCCTGAGCGCAGCAGGATGTCGGGCAGTGCTTTCCACTTGATCTCACGCGTCAGCAGCAGACCGGCAACGAGGCAGAAACCCACGGTGATCGCGGCCGCTTCGGTGGGCGAGAAGATGCCCGAGTAGATGCCGAAGATGACGATGAAGATCGCAAAGAAACCGAGGTAAGCCTGCCGTGCCGTGCGGAACACGCGCTTCATGTCGAGCGGCGTAACCGAGCCCCAGCCGTGCTTGCGACACATCCACCAGCACACCGCCTGCATCGCGATCACCATCAGCATGCCGGGCAGGATGCCGGCGACGAACAGGTCGGAGATCGACAGGTTCATCAGGAAGCCATACACGATGAAGATGATGGACGGCGGAATGATGATCCCGACCGTGCCGCCTGCTGCTGCAGTTGCGGCGGCAAACCGGCTGTCGTAGCCGTCGGCCTTGAGCAGCGGATGCATGATGCCGCCGATGGTCGCCGTGGTGGCCGAGTTCGAGCCTGAGATGGCCGCAAACAGCCCGCAGGAGCCGATTGTTGCCAGCCCCAGGCCGCCGCGCATCCAGCTCAGGCAGGCATGGGCGAAGTTGGCCAGGCGGGTGGCGATGCCGGCGGCGGCAATCAGGTCACCGGTGAGGATGAAGAGCGGCAGTGACAGCAGGCCGAAGAAGTTGAGCCCTTCGAACAGCGTGACGCCGATGTTGGCCAGCGTGAAATCGATCACCAGCGAGACACCGGTTACCCAGAGCGCGATGACGAGAAAGATCGGCACGCCGACCAGGAACAGGCCGGTAACGCCAAGCGATACGAGCGTGATAAGTATTGAGTTGTCCATGCTTGCTCCTCAGTCTCCGCCGACGGTCTGGATGTCGACCAGGAAGGGTTCGCGGCGGCGAAAGCGGCCGATGTCCTGCATGAGATTCTGCAGCGCCCGAATCATCAGGATTCCCCAGCCGACGGGCGTGGCGAGGTAGAACCACCATTGCATGACGTTGTCCGTGCCCTGCACGATGGCGAAGTTGTCATAGGCCAGCTGAGTCTGTTCGATGGTGAACCAGGCAACGATGGAGCCGAAACCGATCCACAGTATGGTGTCGAGCCACATCATTGCGAACTGCATGCCGTAAGGCATGCGCAGGCGAAAGTCGTTGAACACCAGGTGCGTGCGCTTCTTGACGTTATAGGCGCAACCAACCCACGCCACCCATAGGAACAGGTAGATGGGGATCGATGTGCTCCATGGAATCTGGGTGCTGAAAACGTAGCGTTCGAAGACCGCATACACGATGATCAGGGCCATGCTGGAGTATGCGATAAGGATGAGTGTGCGTTCGGCGTTGCGGTCCAGCCACCGAAGTAGCGCCATCAGGTACGACATGGGGATGTCTCCAAAAACATGACGGTGGGCGCCGACCCCGCGCGGAGCGGAGTCGGCCGTGTGCTCACTGAAGGCTTGTGCCAATCAGGCGTTCTGCCACCAGCGGCGTGCTTTCACGTCGGCTACCGCGGTGTTCTTCGGGATCTCGCGCGCGATGTCGAAGATTTCCTTGTACACGTCCTGACCACCCGACATCTTGGACAGACGCTCGCGCCACTCTTCCCACGGCTTGGGGTTGTACTCGGGCGAGCACATCTTTTCGGCCTTGAGAATCTCCGCATCGGAGAGCGTGGCCACACGCACCTTGTTCTTGCCGAACACGGTGTCGGGGCCGGGGTTGGGGGTAGCACCAACGACCTCGATAAGCGCCTTTTCCTGCTCGCGCTGGGTGTATTGCTGGGCGGCGAACGAGGTTTCCATCACCACATCCTGAAGGTTCGACGGCAGCTTTTCGAAGGTCTTGTTGTTCATTGCGGTGTGTTCGGTACCGCAGAAGAACTTCAGATCCACCGCTTGCGACAGCACGGGCGCCATGTTCGCATAGGCTGCTGCACCCATCCAGGTTTCTGCGCCATCGATCAGGCCTTGCTTGAGGCCGTCGAGGGTTTCTTCCCAGGAGATGGGCACCGGGTTGAGGTTCATCAGCTGCATCGCGATGCGCCCGAGCTGGGTGCCGGTGACGCGGTTCTTGGTGCCAGCGAGTTGGTCGATGCTGGTGATCAGCGGCGCGTCGGCGAACTTCTTGCCGAGCATGAGACCGCGCAGCTCGCAGTGGCTGTAAAGGAACTGGATGTTGTGACGCTTGCGCATCGGCTCGCGGAACAGCTTCTCGCTCTTCGGATGGTAGAGGAAGTAGTGCTGTGCGGCGCGCGACGGGAACATGTAGGCAAAGTCGAGCACGTTGTAATAGGGCGCTGCGCCAGCCGAGTTCTGCGTGCTGGCCGAGAACAGGTCGATGATGCCTTGCTGGGCCTTCTTGACGCAGTCGAGCTGGTTGCAGATGGCGTTGCTGCCGATGAACTCGACCTTCAGCGCGCCGTTGCTGCGCTTTTCGAGTTCCTGTGCGAACCACAGCTGACCCGATTCCTGGATCTTCAGGTTCTCTTCGTTAAAGCCCGAAGCACCGAACTTGAGCGTCATCAGCGGGGTGCTCGCGTTACGCGCGTCAGCCGTGGCGGCGGCCGCCTGCGCAACGCCTTCAAGGGTGAGCGGGCCAACGATGCCGGTCGCGGCAAGCACGGTTGACGTCAATCCGTAACGACCTGCGATGCGCAGGAATCCGCGACGATCAAGGGGTGTCTGATTGGCCATTTGAGTGTCTCCTCTGGGTGGCATGACGGGCTTTATTGCCCTTGTAAAAGTGGTGTGGCTGCTACGCTGGTTCAGCGTCTGTCGGCCTTGATCATGTCGGCCGCTTTTTCGGCAATCATGATCGTCGGGGCGTTGGTGTTGCCCGATACGAGTTCGGGCATGATCGAGGCATCGACCACGCGCAGTCCGTCGAGGCCGTGAACCTTCAGACGGTCGTCGACAACGGCGAGAGGGTCGTGCCCCATCTTGCAGGTGCCGGCGGGGTGGTAGATGGACTGGCTGTAGCGTCGTGCGGCATCGAGCAGTTCGGCATCGGTCTGGAACTGCTCGCCGGGGACAAACTCGGAAATGATGTGCGGCTTGAGCGAGGGGGCCTGTGCGATACGGCGGGCAACCTTGATGCCGCCGATCACGACCGGGTGGTCGCGCTCGTCCGACAGGTAATTGGGATGGATCGCCGGGTACTCGAGCGGGTCGTTGGACTTGATCTCGATGTGGCCGCGGCTGAATGGACGCAGCTGGCACACCGACGCGGTAAAGGCCGAGAAGGGGTGCGCACCTTCGCCCGGCTTGTCGGCGCTGAGCGGCTGCATGTGGAACTGGATGTCGGGGCGCTCTGCCTCGGGGCCCGAGCGGGTGAAGATGGTGACCTGGCTGGCGGCCAGCGTCAGCGGGCCGGTGCGTGACATCATGTATTGCATGCCAATCCACAGCTTGTGGATTGGGCTGTTCACTTCGTCGTTGAGGGTGCGCTCACGCGTCTTGAGTACCAGACGTACCTGGAGGTGATCCTGCAGGTTGCGGCCTACGCCGGGCAGTTCGTGATGAAGGGCAACGCCGGCCTTGTTCAGTACGTCGGCTGGGCCTACCCCCGAGTTCTGCAGGATCTGCGGCGAGCCGATCGCGCCTGCGGCGAGAATGACTTCAGCACGTGCGCGTGCCGTGCACAGTTTTCCGCCCTGCATGTATTCGATGCCTGCAGCGCGCTTGCCCTCGAACAGGATACGGGTGGTCTGGGCCCGGGTTTCGACGATCAGGTTCGGGCGCTTGCGTGCCGGACGCAGGAAGCCTTTCGCCGTGCTCCAGCGGAAGCCCTTGTGCGCGGTCTGCTGGAAGTAGCCTACGCCTTCCTGTTTGGCGCCGTTGTAGTCGTCGTTCAGCGGGATGCCGATATCCTGTGCGGCCGCGATGAAGTGGTCGGCAATCGGACGGCGGAGGCGAAGGTCGGAGACCTTCAGTGGGCCGCCTGCGCCGTGGTATTCGCTCGCGCCACGTTCCTGGTCTTCAGATTTCTTGAAGTAGGGCAGGACGTCCTTGAAGCTCCAGCCCTTGTTGCCGAGGGCTTCCCAGCGATCGTAATCCTCATGCTGGCCGCGTACATAGAGCAGGCCGTTCAGGGAGCTGGAGCCACCCAGTACCTTGCCCCGGGGCCATTGCAACTGGCGCCCGGCAAGGCCTTCGTCGGCCTCGGTGCGGTAGCACCAGTCATAGCGGGGGTCGTGCATGGTCTTGAAGTAACCAACCGGAATGTGAATCCAGGGGTTGTTGTCGGGGCCGCCTGCCTCAAGCAGCAGAACCTTGCTGCCCGAGTCCTCGCTCAGCCGGTTGGCGAGCACACAGCCCGCCGAACCTGCACCAACAACGATGTAATCCACTTCGTGGGCCATGAACGGTGTCTCCTGATTGCTCCGTTCGACATAGAGGGTTTCAACTCTAGGTGTCGAAGCCTGTTTTTGAAAGTGAAACGCTGCGTTTCATAAAAGCTGTATAGTGACTATTGATCGAGGCATAAGAAAAACCAAGACTAATCTGCACTGGAGGCAGAAAATGAAACAGAATCGCGTTCAAGCGGACCAGAATCGCACTGCAGCATTGCCTGATCCGGACGAATTCGATGAAACGCTGTCCGAACTCGACGGCGCCAATGAGGATGTGCGAAGACTGCGGCCACTCACCGTTCTGGAACTCCTCACCGAATCGACGCAACCGCTGACGCTGGCGCAACTTGCGGGCCTGATGCGCGTACCCAAGAGCACGCTGATGCGCTTGCTGCAGTCGATGGAGAAGCACGGTTACGTGCTGCACATGCCTGCCGAGAGAGGCTTCGTTACCGGGCCGCGTGCCAATACGCTGGCGCTGAAGACCCTGCGCGGAACCAACATGCGGCGGGCATGCAGGGCGGTGCTGCGCAACCTCGTTAACAAGCTCGGAGAAACCTGCAACCTGACGGTGCCGGACGCAGGCAGGGTGCTCTATGTCGAACGTGTAGAAACGAGCGAGCCGCTGCGCATGCACCTTCCCCTCGGGACCTGGGTGCCGATGCACTGCACGGCCAGCGGAAAGCTCTTTCTTGCGTCCATGACGCTGCTCGAGCGCCAGAGCATTCTGTCGCGCCAGGTGCTCGCCCGGCATTCGCCGCACACGATCATCGACCGCCAGGAACTGGAGGCCGAGCTGGCGAAGAACATGAAGCGCGGCGTCGGGGTCGACAACGAGGAGTTCGTGCGCGGAATGATCGCTGTGTCGGTTCCGGTTCACGGCCCGGACGGCAAGGTGGTTGCAGCGATTGCCTGTCATGCGCCGACGGCGCGCCTGTCGCTGGACAATCTGTTCGAGAATGTGCCGCAACTGAGGTCTGCTGCCACCGAGATGGGTGCCATCCTCTTTCCGGAAAGCTGATACCCCGGACCCCGGCACTGATCCATTCAGAATGCCAGCTCGGAGAGTGCCGACACCATCAGGCCTGCACCGATCAGGATCAGGATGCCGAAGGCAATGCGCCGCATCGTGACCTGTGCCAGCGGTGGCGGGTAGTGCCTGCCGGCCGCAGTGGCGAGTGCGACGAGCAGTGCCGCCACTGCAGACAGCATCCAGATCTCGCGCGTAAGTTCGCCGATTGCGCCGAGGTAGACGGTGCGGGTGCTTGAGGTGAAGGCGAACACCAGCAGCAGCATGTGGCGCACGACAGCCAGATCCATCGGCTGGCGATAGAAGTGGAAGATCGCGGGGGGGCCGGCCATGCCGAAGAGACCGCCGAACAGGCCGGAGAACAGTCCGCAGACGAAGAAGCCGCGGTCCGGCGAGCGTTCCGCGTGTTGCGTCGGGCGCAGTGCGAACACCACACCGCTGTAGGTGATGACCGCGCCGAGCAGGAGTTTCAGAATGATAGATGCGGCGCTGTTCAGGTAGTTGAGCAGCAGAACGCCGGCCACGATCGACGGGATGACGCCGAGCAGCACCGCTCTTGCCGCCCGCCAGTCAACAAGGTGCATGCGCCCTGGCAGCGCCACGGCGCTGTTGACCAGGGTGATCAGGCTGACGACCGCGGCCACGACCGGTACCGGTGCGAGCTCGAATCCACTCGTCGCACCCATCACGATCATCCCTAGACCGAAACCGGTCACGGTCTGGATATATGTCGCAATCGCAATCACAAACATGAGTGCGGTGAGGTGTTCGATACTCATTGTTTGTCCGCCCAGTTAGGTCAGACGCCCGGCGCGATCCGGATGGGGCCGGTCCGGGCGTTCGGTGCCAGCGCCTTATGCGGCAGCCGCCGACTTTGCTGTCAGTGCCTGCACCACGGTGACCGCGATGACGTGAAAGACGTCTTCTGCGCTGCAGCCGCGCGAGAGGTCGTTGGCGGGTTTGGCCAGTCCTTGCAGCAGAGGGCCGATGGCGACCGCACCCCCTACGCGCTCGGCCAGCTTGTAGCCGATGTTGCCGGCTTCGAGGTTGGGGAAGATCAGGACGTTGGCCTTGCCCTTGACCTGGGATGCCGGCAGCTTGCGGTTGGCGATCTCGGCGACGATGGCGGCATCGAGCTGCACATCTTCGTCGATGGCCAGCCCGGGGCGCTGTGTCTTCACCAGGCGCGACGCCTCGACCACCTTGTCTACCGCGGCGTGGCGGGCGCTGCCGCTGGTGGAGAAGGACAGCATCGCAACCCGCGGTTCTTCCATCAGCAGGTTGCGTGCGCTGTCCGCTGCGGCCATGGCGATCTCGGACAGTTCGGTTGCGTTCGGATCGACGACCAGACCGCAGTCGGAGAAGATCAGTCCGCCCTTGAGCGTATGAAAGGGCTCGCACAGCATCATCAGGAAGAAGCTGGACACGAGCTTGAATGACGGGTTCACGCCGATCACCTGGATCGCATTGCGCACGACATCCGCGGTGGTGCGGACTGCGCCCGATACGGTGCCGTCGGCGTAGCCGGTGCGTACCAGCAGGTTGGCACAGACCAGCGGGTCGCGTGCAGCAGTCTCTGCCTGCTCGGCGGTCATGCCTTTCTTGCTGCGCAACTCGAACAGGGTGCGGGCGAGCGCTGCCTGATTGGGGGCGTCGGCCGGGTTGTGAAACTCGATGCCGTCGAGCGGCAGTCCGTGCTCGGCTGCCAATGCGGTGCTGCGGGTGCGATCCCCGACCAGAATGATCCGGGCAATGCCTTCTCGGGTTGCACGTACGGCAGCCTCGAGTACGCGGGCGTCGTCACCTTCGGACAATGCAATCCGCGCGGGCGCGCTTTGCGCCTGCTCAATGATTCGGTTGAGCGCTTTCATCAGTCTCGTTCCTCACGAAGTCCGGCTGTGGGAGGTGCAGAAAAAAATGCGCCGGAAACCCTGGTTAAGGGGGACCAGGACTTCCGGCGAAAAACTCAATCCAAGGAGGGATGGGTCTGGATTGAGCGGTGCAGACAGGGTGCAGCAACAGAGACGATTGCCTGAGGGGTCAGCAATCGCCTCTGCATTTGCTCAGCAGGTCAGACGTAGTCCTTGTACTTGTCGAGGTGACGCACGGGCTTGGACAGTGCATCGCGGCGGAAGGGGTCGCCGAGCTCACGGGTGCACATGATCTCGATGATGGTGGTCTTGCCTTCGTTCATCTGCATGTCGATGGCCTTCTTCAGCGCGGGGCCGACATCCTCGATTTTGTCGACGGTGATGCCCTCGGCGCCCATGGCGCGGGCGATCTCGGCGAAGGACTGGTTGTCGAGCTCACCGGCGACGAAGCGACGGTTGTAGAAATCGACCTGGTTCTTCTTCTCCGCACCCCACTGACGGTTGTGGAACACCACCGCGGTGACCGGGATGTTGTGACGCACGCAAGTCATGGTTTCCATCAGGCTCATGCCCCAGGCACCGTCGCCGGCGTAGGACACGGCCGGACGATGGGGCGCGGCGACCTTGGCACCGATGATGGTGGGGAAGGCGTAGCCGCAGTTGCCGAAGCTCATCGCAGCGAAGAAGGAACGCGGCTTCTCGAAGCGCAGGTAGCTGTTGGCCACCGAGTTGATGTTGCCGATGTCGGTCGACACCATCACGTCCTCGGGCATCGCCTTCTCGAGCTCACGCAGCACCTGACGCGGATGCAGATAGTCGCCACCCTGGAAGGTCTTCTCCTTCGCGTTCTCCTCGATCATGTCGAGGCTGAAGGCATCCTTCTCGTGCGTCCACTCGTCGAGCTCCTTCTCCCACGCCGCCTTCTCATCGGCGATCTTCTGCGCACGCGCGGCCTTGTCGGCATCGCACGCCAGGGTCTTGCCTTCCAGACGACGGGTCAGCGCCACGGCGGCCGCCTTCGCATCGCCGCAGATCCCCACCGAGATCTTCTTCACCAGGCCGAGCATCTTGTTGTCGGCGTCGATCTGAATGATCTTCGCGTTCTTGGGCCAGTAGTCCATGCCGTGCTGGGGCAGGGTGCCGAAGGGGCCCAGACGCGAACCCAGCGCCACCACCACGTCGGCCTGCGCCATCAGCTTCATCGCCGCCTTCGAACCCTGGTAGCCCAGCGGGCCGCACCACAGCGGATGGCTCGCGGGGAAGGAATCGTTGTGCAGGTAGCTATTGACCACCGGTGCGCCCAGGCGCTCGGCCAGCGCCTTGCACTCCTCGACCGCATCGGCCATCACCACGCCACCGCCGGAGATGATCACCGGGAACTTGGCCGTGGCCAAGAGCGCAGCGGCCTCGTCCAGCGAGTGCTCGCCACCGGCGCCACGGTCCAGACGGGCGGGCTTCGGAATCTCGCAGGTAATGTCGCCGTAGAAATAGTCACGCGGAATGTTCAGCTGGGTCGGGCCCATCTCGCTCATGGCGCGATCGAAACAGCGCCCGGTGTACTCGGCCATGCGCGCCGGGTGGGTCACGTGGCCCTGGTACTTGGTGAACTCCTGGAACATCGGCAACTGGTTGCACTCCTGGAAACCACCCAGCCCCATGCCCATGGTGCCCGTCTCCGGGGTCACGATCACCACCGGGCTGTGGGCCCAGAAGGCGGCGCCGATCGCGGTCACGCAGTTGGAGATGCCGGGGCCGTTCTGGCCGATCACCACGCCGTGGCGACCCGAGACGCGGGAGAAGCCATCGGCCATGTGGCCGGCGCCCTGCTCATGCACCACCGGGATCAGGCGGATGCCGGCCGGCGCGAAGATATCCATCGCATCCATGAAGGCCGAGCCCATGATGCCGAACATGTCGGTCACGCCGTTCGAGACCAGGGTCTCGACGAAGGCCTCGGAAGGGGTCATGCGGGTGGGACCGACGGGCACGGACCGGTTGGCTTGGCTGTTCTGATCGCTCATGATGCGCTGTCTCCTGTTAGGGATGGTTTTATATCGAAACCGGTACGAAGAGTTCCGATAAGTGAGATTGAGACGAACTTTAGGCTGGCGAGAGATGGGAGTCAACGACAAATTTCAAAAAACGATACGACTTGTATCGGAAAAAGAAACTGAACTATGATGGAACGGCCATGAACGACACCACACACACGCCACATCAGAGCGCCACGCAGCCGGAGATCGCCCGCATCGACGGGGATACGCCGACGCTGCGCCTGTTTGCGCTGCTCGAAGTGATCGCGCAGAAGAACCAGTTCTTCTCGCTGCAATCGCTGGTGGAAGAGACGGGGCTCCCGAAGCCGACGCTGCACCGGATGCTGCAGCAGCTCGAGAGCGCGGGGATGCTGCAACGGGACGGCGACGGGCGTCACTACAGTACGGGGATGCGGCTGCGGCGCATGGCCGAGCAGCTGCTGTTGAACAACACGGTGCACGGC
The DNA here is from genome assembly GCF_003111665.1 of Parazoarcus communis. NCBI lineage: Bacteria > Pseudomonadati > Pseudomonadota > Betaproteobacteria > Rhodocyclales > Zoogloeaceae > Parazoarcus > Parazoarcus communis. The sequence continues at coordinate 3,517,536 of NZ_CP022188.1, forward strand.
GCGCGACGCGCGGTGCTGCGCCAGCTGGTCGATGAAGTGGGCGAGAGCTGCAACCTCACCGCGCTGTCGGGCAGCGAAGTGCTGTATCTGGACCGGGTGGAGACGCCGGCGCCGCTGCGCTTTTACCTGCACCCAGGCTCACGGGTGCCGGCGCACTGTTCGGCCAGCGGGAAGCTGTTTCTGGGGCAGATGAGCCCGAGCCAGCGCAAGCGCCTGCTCGAACACACGCCGCTGGAGAAATACACCGCGCGCACGCTGACCACGTTCGAGGCGCTCGACGCGGAGGTGGAGCGGGTGAGCCGGGACGGGTACGCGTTTGACGACGAAGAGTTCCTGCCGGGGCTGTTCTGTCTGGCGGTGCTGGTGCCGAACCCGAACGGGCGCTCGAACACGGGGATCGCGATCCAGGCGCCGGTGATGCGGCTGAGCCACGACAAGGTGCTCAAGCTGCTGCCCGCGCTGCAGCGGGCGGCACAGGCCATGGCAAAGATCGAGGCCGATGCCATGCCGGAGAGCAGTCAGAGCAGCGCCTGAGAGCGGTGCCCGAGAATAGCGCCCGAGAGCAGCGCCTGAGTCCGGGGTTGTGCAGGGACTGCAGCCAAGGCGCCCACAACAAGCGGAGATGCATGATGAGAGTTGCGGTGCTGGGGGCCGGTGTGGTCGGCGTTGCGTCGGCCTGGTATCTGGCGCGAGCCGGATTCGAGGTGACGGTGATCGACCGCCAGCCGGACACCGGACTGGAAACGAGCTTCGCCAACGGCGGCCAGATTGCGGTGTCTCACGCCGAACCGTGGGCGAACCCGTCTACGCCGCTGAAAGCCCTGTCCTGGCTCGGCCGCGAAGATGCGCCCTTGCTCTTTCGTCTGCGCGCCGATCCGGCCTTGCTTGGCTGGACGCTGCGCTTCCTGCGCGAGTGCCTGCCGGGGCGCACGCGGCAGAACATCCGCCACATTCTGAATCTGGCCTCGTACAGCCGCCAGTGCCTCGGTAGCCTGCGGCGCGAACTTGCGGGTGAAGGCGGGCTGCACTACGACCATCTGGAGCGCGGGATTCTGCATTTCTATACCGATCCTGCCGAGTATCGGGCGGCGGTACATGCGGCTGGCATCATGCGTGAGTTCGGTTGCGACCGAAAACTGCTGAGCGTGGACGAATGCATTGCGCTCGAACCGGCGCTGGCTTCAAGTTCGTCCGCGCTCGTTGGTGGCGATTACACCCGTGAGGACGAGTCGGGCGATGCCCATGCCTTTACCCGGCAACTGGCAGCGCATTGTCGGCGGATCGGTGTGCGTTTCATGCTCGGCGACGGGGTCCGGGCGCTTGAGCGCAAAGACGAACGCGTATCCGCGGTGCTCACCGACACCGGTGAACGCATCGAGGTCGACGCCTGTGTGGTCGCGCTGGGGAGCTACAGCCCGCTCGTGCTGCGCCCGCTCGGACTGCGTATTCCGGTGTATCCCGCCAAGGGCTATTCAGCAACGCTGGCCCTGGCGCCCGATTCCGTCGCGCCTACCGTCAGTCTCACCGACGACGGCCACAAACTGGTGTTCTCCCGTCTGGGCAATCGCCTGCGGGTCGCGGGTACAGCGGAATTCAACGGCTACGACCTGTCGCTCAATCCTGCACGAAGCAATGCCTTGCTCGCGCGCACCCGCAGTCTTTTCCCCGATCTGCGCGAGACCCGCGAACCCGAACTGTGGTGCGGGCTGCGTCCGGTCACACCGTCCAGTGTGCCGCTGATCGGGCGCACGGCGCTGCCCAATCTCTGGCTCAACACCGGGCACGGCACGCTGGGCTGGACCATGGCCTGTGGCTCGGGCGCGGCGCTGGCTGATCTGCTGAGCTCACGGGCGCCAGGCCTGGCGTTCCCGTTTGTCGGGCAGGATGGCAGCGCCCGCGAAACGGCCGGAGAACTGTCGATCCAGCGCTGAGCGCAGGTCCGGTGGCCCGGCGGGAACGGGGTCATTCGGCTGCGGGCGCATCCCCCTGGGCCGGGAACAGCACGTCGGTATAGCCAAAACGGCTGAAATCACGAACCCGCATCGGGTACAGGGTGCCGATCAGATGGTCGCACTCGTGCTGGACAACCCGCGCATGAAACCCGTCCACGCAGCGGTCGAGCGGTGTGCCGTCGGCATCGAAGCCCTGGTAGCGCAGGCGGCGAAAACGCGGCACGACGCCGCGCAGGCCCGGCACCGACAGGCAGCCCTCCCAGTCCTCATCTTCTTCTGCGCCGAGCGGCGTGAGCACGGGATTGATCAGGATGGTGGGCGGAACAGCCGGTGCATCGGGATAGCGCGCGCTGCGCTCGAAACCGAAAATCACCAGCTGCAATCCGACGCCGATCTGGGGCGCTGCGAGGCCGACGCCACCGGCCGCGGCCATGGTGTCGAACATGTCGGCAATCAGGGTGTTCAGCTCGCGTGTGCCGAAGGCCTTCACTGGCGCGGCGGGCTGGAGCAGGCGTGGGTCGCCCATTTTCAGGATGCTGCGGACGGTCATGGCGGTTTACTCGTGGTGGCGGTTATTCGTCATGGTGTGCGGGTTTTAGGATGGCTCATCGTTTCGAGTTCGCGTGCTTCGCCCGCGCTCAGGCTGCGACCCGGCAGCGGGATCAGGCCGGGGACCCTGGCCTGATACCGTGCATAGGCTTCGCCATGAAAGCGGCGCAGCTTTCGTTCCTCGAACAGCGATCCGATCCAGAGGTAGAGCGATATGAACACGGTGCTCAGCAGTCGCGCCTCGTCCATGTCGCGGGTCCAGAGAATGACAAGTCCGAGTGCGTACCACGGATGGCGGACGTAGCGGTGCAGCGGCGAGAGGCGAAAGCCACCGAGATCCTCCACGGCATGTTCGCGGCTGCGCCATTGCGCGAGACCGGTGAAGCTGCCCATGTCGTAATAGCGGCTCGAGATCGCGAAGCCGGCAAGCGCAGCCAGCGCGAGTGCGTTGGCCAGCCAGGCGTAGATGCCGGTCCATGCCCACAGCAGGGAGCCGGACCAGCTGGTGGTGAGCCATAGCGGCGGGACCAGCAGTACGATGCCGAGCAGGTTGAACAGAATGCGGTAGGACGGCATCAGCGTGGGCGCATGACGCGCCACCAGGGCCTTGAAGCCAAGCGCGGCAAGCAGCGAGTGGATGGCGCCATAGACGATCCAGCTCAGGCTCAGAATGATGATCTGCAGCGGGTCCAGGTGCATCGGGAAGTAATCGTCCTGTTTCCGGGCCGGTTTTTAGGTCGCAACGTGTGAGCCGGGCTCACAGAGGCGGGGTGCCGTGCTCACTATAACGCGCTGTCTCGGCTTGCAGCCACAGGCGGAACTCGGTGAGCGCCACGCGCTCTGCCTTGCGTTCGGGCACGATCAGATAATAGGCGCGTTCGCTGCGCGCGCTGTGCGGGCAGGGCATGATCAGCTCGCCAGCATCCAGTTCCTGCCGGATCAGGAAGGGCGGGATCAGCGCCACGCCGAGCTGGTGAATCGCGGCCTGCGCCAGCATCGAAAACAGCTCCAGTCGCGGTCCGCTCATGTCCTGCTCGACCCGCATGCCGAGCGACTCGAACCAGTGGCGCCAGCCGTAGGGGCGCGTGGTCTGCTGCAGCAGGGGCAGGGTGGAGATCTCCGCCGCGCTCATCACCCGCTTCACGCCTTTCAGCTTGGGGCTGCACACCGGCACCGGATTCTCGTGCATCAGAAAGTGGGCCTCGGTACCCGGCCATCCGGCGTCGCCAAAGTAGATTGCGGCGTCAAACTCAGTTTCGTCGAAGAGGAAGGGGCGCGTGCGTGTGCTCATGTTGACGGTACTGTCGGGGTGGCGGGCGAGGAAGTCCGGCAGCCGCGGCAGGAGCCAGCGTGTGGCAAAGGTCGGCACCACCGCAAGCTCCAGCTTGGCGCCGCGTCCGTGGTGCGACATCACCGACAGCGTGTCGCGTTCGACCGCGTCGAGCCGGGCCGAAATCTGCCGGCTGTAACTCTCTCCGGCCTCGGTCAGACGCACGCCGCGTCGCGTGCGGCGGAACAGGCTGACGCCGAGGAAGTCTTCCAGAGATGCAATCTGACGGCAAACTGCACTTTGTGTCAGGGCCAGTTCATCGGCCGCGAGGGTAAAGCTTTCGTGCCGTGCCGAGGCGTCAAACGCTAGCAAGGCGGCGGTGCTGGGGATTTTTCTGCGCATGGGCGATCTCTTTCCGGCTTCCCGTGTTGAACCCGAGCCGGAATTACGGAATGAGTAAAACGCACAGCTTACTTCGAAATAGTCGTTTGCCGACAGCGTCCGGGAAGCCTAGTATCAATTCACCGGGCGGGGCAGACGATGCTGCCGCCAATAAACCACCAAGATTCGTTCAAGGAGATCCACATGGCTGCAGGCAAAACCGCGTTCGACTGGGCTGACCCCTTCTTTCTGGATGGTCAGCTGACCGAAACCGAACGTCTGGTGCGCGACGCTGCGCGTGCCTACTGCCAGGAAAAGCTGCTGCCGCGTGTGCAGGAAGCCTTCCGCCACGAGAAGACCGACCGCGAGATCTTCAACGAGATGGGCGAACTTGGCCTGCTCGGGCCGACCATCCCGGAAGAGTACGGTGGCGCCGGCATGAACTACGTGTGCTACGGCCTGATCGCGCGTGAAGTTGAGCGTGTGGATTCCGGCTACCGCTCGATGATGAGCGTGCAGAGCTCGCTGGTGATGGTGCCGATCAACGAATTCGGCAACGAAGCCACCAAGAAGAAATACCTGCCCAAGCTCGCCACCGGCGAATGGGTGGGCTGTTTCGGTCTGACCGAACCCAACCACGGCTCGGACCCCGGCAGCATGGTCACCCGTGCGCGCAAGGTCGACGGCGGTTACAGCCTGTCGGGCTCCAAGATGTGGATCACCAACAGCCCGATCGCTGATGTGTTCGTGGTGTGGGCCAAGGACGACGAAGGCCAGATCCGCGGCTTCGTGCTGGAGAAGGGCTGGAAGGGTCTGTCCGCACCCGCGATCCACGGCAAGGTTGGCCTGCGTGCCTCGATCACCGGCGAAATCGTGATGGACGAAGTGTTCTGCCCGGAGGAAAACGCCTTCCCGACGGTGCGCGGCCTGAAAGGCCCCTTCACCTGCCTGAACTCGGCCCGTTACGGCATCGCCTGGGGCGCGCTCGGTGCGGCGGAAGCCTGCTACGAAACCGCGCGTCAATACACGATGGACCGCAATCAGTTCGGTCGTCCGCTTGCCGCGAACCAGCTGGTGCAGAAGAAGCTCGCCGACATGCTCACCGAGATCACGCTGGGGCTGCAGAGCTGCCTGCGTGTTGGCCATCTGAAAGACGAAGGCAACGCGGCGGTCGAGATCACGTCGATCATCAAACGCAACAGTTGCGGCAAGTCGCTGGACATCGCCCGCATGGCGCGCGACATGCTCGGCGGCAACGGCATTTCGGACGAGTTCTGCGTGGCACGCCACCTGGTGAACCTGGAAGTGGTGAACACCTACGAAGGCACGCACGACGTGCATGCGCTGATCCTCGGCCGCGCCATCACCGGCATCGCTGCGTTCAGCAACTGATATGGGCGCCCTCTCGCACATTCGCGTTCTCGATCTGTCGCGCATTCTGGCCGGCCCCTGGGCCGGGCAGATGCTGGCAGACCTGGGAGCAGACGTGATCAAGGTCGAGCGTCCGGGTGCGGGTGACGATACCCGCAGCTGGGGGCCGCCGTACCTCAAGGATGAGGCCGGCGAGAACACGTCGGTGGCGGCCTACTACCTGTGCGCCAACCGCAACAAGCGCTCGATCACCATCGACATCACCTGTGCCGAGGGTCAGGCGCTGGTGAAAAAGTTGGCGGCCGAGTCCGATGTGGTGATCGAGAACTTCAAGCTTGGCGGGCTGGCCCAGTACGGGCTGGACTACGCCTCGCTGAAGGTGGTAAATCCGCGTCTGGTGTATTGCTCAATCACCGGCTTCGGTCAGGATGGACCCTACGCACCGCGTGCGGGGTACGACTTCCTGATCCAGGGCCTGGGTGGTCTGATGAGCCTCACCGGGCATCCGGATGGCGAAGAGGGTGGTGGTCCGATGAAGGTCGGTGTGGCGCTGACCGATATCCTTACCGGGCTGTACGCGACCAACGCGATCCAGGCAGCGCTGGCCTGGCGCGAGCGCAGCGGTGAAGGCCAGTTCATCGACATGGCCTTGCTTGACGTGCAGGTGGCCTGCCTTGCCAATCAGGCAATGAACTACCTGACCACCGGTCAGAATCCGAAACGTCTTGGCAATGCGCATCCGAACATCGTGCCCTATCAGGATTTTCCCACTGCGGATGGCTACATGATTCTCGCCATCGGCAATGACGGACAGTTTGCCCGTTTCTGCGCCGAGGCCGGTCAGCCCGAGCTTGCCGCCGATGCGCGATATGCAAGCAACAGGGCGCGCGTCGAGAACCGGGCGAGCCTGATTCCTGCCCTCAAACGGCTGACCATCGAGCGCAGCACCGCAGACTGGATTGCAGCACTCGAGGCAAAAGCGGTACCCTGCGGGCCGATCAACACCCTTGCGGACGTGTTTGCCGATCCTCAGGTGCAGGCACGCGGACTCAAGGTCGATATGCCGCATCCGGTCGCTGGATCAGTGGCGCTGGTGGCAAATCCGATGCGTTTTTCGGCGACGCCGGTCGAGTATCGCTCGGCACCGCCCGCACTCGGTGAGCATACTGGGCAGATCCTGCAGGAGACGCTCGGACTGGCCAGCGCAGAAATCGACAGTTTGCGCAGGGCCGGCGTCATCTGACATCGACCGCAAAGGTCTTGCTGATCGTCGCTTATCACGGTCGCCTGGCGCAACGGGACAACCCTGTCTGCGCCAGGCTGTTTTGTACGAAGACCTGTTCAACAAGAACGATGGAGATTGAGTATGAAGATTCTGGTCCCGGTCAAACGCGTTGTTGATTACAACGTAAAGGTCCGCGTCAAGGCGGACGGTAGCGGTGTGGACATCGCCAACGTCAAGATGAGCATGAACCCGTTCGACGAGATCGCGGTTGAAGAGGCGGTGCGTCTGAAAGAAGCCGGCGTGGCCACCGAAGTGGTGGTGGTGTCGTGCGGCGTGACGGCATGTCAGGAAACAGTGCGCGCTGCGATGGCCATTGGTGCGGACCGCGGCATTCTGGTCGAGACCGATGTCGAGTTGCAGCCGCTGGCCGTGGCCAAGCTGCTCAAGGCCGTGTGCGACAAGGAAGGCCCGACGCTGGTGATCTGCGGCAAGCAGGCGATCGACGACGACGCCAACCAGACCGGTCAGATGCTGGCGGCGCTCAATGGCTGGCCGCAGGCCACGTTTGCCTCCAAGCTGACGCTGGCCGACGGCAAGGCCAACGTGATGCGGGAAATCGACGGCGGCCTGGAGACCCTGGCGATCTCGCTGCCGGCGGTGGTGACCACCGACCTGCGCCTGAACGAGCCGCGCTACGCCACGCTGCCCAACATCATGAAGGCCAAGAAGAAGCCGCTCGAGACGGTGAAGCCGGCCGACCTCGGCGTGGATGTGGCCCCGCGCCTCACCACGCTCAAGGTCTCCGAGCCGCCCAAGCGCAGCGCCGGTGTGCGCGTGGCCGACGTGGCCCAGCTGGTCGAGAAACTCAAGAACGAAGCGAAGGTGATCTGACATGTCCATTCTTGTAATTGCCGAACACGACAATCAGGCCATCAAGGCAGCCACCCTCAACACCGTCACCGCCGCCGCAGCGCTTGGCAGCGACGTGCACGTGCTGGTCGCCGGCAGTGCCTGCGGTGCAGCGGCCGAAGCCGCGGCGAAGATCGCGGGTGTGGCCAAGGTGCTGGTGGCCGACGCCGCCCACCTTGAAGCACAGACCGCCGAGAACGTTGCCGAACTGGTGAAGGGTCTGGCCTCGGGCTACAGCCACATCCTGGTGCCGGCCAGCAGCGCGGGCAAGAACATGCTGCCGCGCGTGGCGGCACAGCTGGACGTGGCCCAGATCAGCGACATCGTCGCCATCGAAGATGCCGACACCTTCGTGCGCCCGATCTACGCCGGCAACGCGCTGGCCACGGTCAAGAGTGCGGACGCGATCAAGCTCATCACGGTACGCACCACCGCGTTTGAAGCGGCGGGCGAGGGCGGTGCTGCCGCCATCGAAGCCGTTACCGCGCCGGCCGACCTCGGACTGGCCACGCTGGTGAGCCGCGAGATCGTCAAGAGCGCCCGCCCCGAACTGGGCGCGGCCAAGATCATCGTCTCCGGTGGTCGCGGTGTGGGCAGCGGCGAGAACTACCACGCCATGCTCGAGCCGCTGGCCGACAAGCTCGGTGCCGCCCTCGGCGCCAGCCGTGCCGCGGTCGACGCCGGTTACGTGCCCAACGACTACCAGGTCGGTCAGACCGGTAAGATCGTCGCCCCGCAGCTCTACATCGCGGTGGGCATCTCGGGTGCGATCCAGCACCTGGCCGGGATGAAGGACTCCAAGGTGATCGTGGCGATCAACAAGGATCCGGAAGCGCCGATCTTCCAGGTTGCCGATTACGGTCTGGTGGGCGATCTGTTCAGCGTCATTCCTGAGCTGACGAACGCCGTTTAAGACGCTTCAACCCCCTTCGGCGGGCAAGCCTCCCTCCCTCTCCCGCTTGCTCGCTGTGTTGCGCGTCGGCCCTGACCGGTTTCCGGTCGGCGCCGACGCGTTTTTTTTCTGTTGAATCGGTGCGCGTTTGCAAAAGGATCATGGTCGTCGCCGTTGCACAGGACGCATGACCGATGCTCTCAAAATGTCGGAAAATCTTACACAAGGTATTCCGGCATGTTTAAGGATCGATTCATCTATCTGAAATATATTGTTTTAAATATTTGGTTCGAATATTGCTTGCGTCGGGCTGTCGGTTCCAGCGGGTCTTTCACCATATTGAAAGGGAATGCGCAATCATGCTCCGTCGCCTTGTCGCAGCCGTTGTACTCATGTCAGCGTTTCAGGCACCTGTCCTTGCCGCTTACTCCTCCATGTATGTGTTCGGCGACAGCCTCGCCGACAGTGGCAACTTCTGGCGACTTGCCGGCGGTGTATGGCCACCTTCGCCCCCATATGCGCAACAGTTTTCAAACGGGCCGGTTGCGCCCCAGTATCTCGCGGCCCGGTTGGGTGTCCCGCTTCTGCCGTCGTCCATGGGCGGGACAAATTATGCTGTGGGAGGCGCGACGACGGGTGCGCTGAATTACGGTTATGAAACGCGGGGGGCTTTGCCCCTGCCGAGCACACTGGAAATGACAGGTGTTCAGAAACAGATCGAGGCTTTTGCTGCTAGCGGAACAGTCTTTGATCGAGACAGTTCCCTGTTCATGCTCTGGGCGGGCGCAAACGATATTTTTCTCGCCCTTGGGACCGGAGGGGATCCGCTCGGCGCGGCTTCGAACGCCGTATCCAATTTGATTGGATCGGTCGGGGCATTGGCTTCGATCGGGGTGCGCAACCTCCTGGTTCCGAATATGCCCAATCTTGGAGAGACGCCATTTGGTCTGGCGCTGCCGGAGGGTGATCGTCTTGCACTGAGTGCGCTCTCTGCCGGATTCAACCAGGCGCTTGCGGCGGCCTTGGGCAGCGTACGTACGGCAATTCTCCCCAGTGTTCCCGACTTCAATCTTGTTGAGTTCGACACTGCACAGCTATTGCACGACGTGATCGAGGACCCCGCGAAGTTCGGACTTCTTAACGCGACGGAGCCGTGCTTCGATCCAAACGATCCGACCAATCTGGGGAACGTTATTGCAGGATGCCCCGGATTCCTTTTCTTTGACCCTGTCCACCCGACGACTGCAGCTCACCAGATTCTCGGGGCCAGATTCCATGCAGCCGTCCCTGAGCCCGGGACGCTGTTCTTGATCACGATTGCGATGCTTTCATTGGCGCTGGCGCGTGTTCGCCGCACGCAATGCCGATGCTGAGGCGAGACCTCGTCGGTTGATCGAAACCTTATCTCCAGGGGCGGGCGTTGGGAAGATTTCATCCTTCGCGCTGTTTGCTTTACGTGACCTGACCTGACCGGGAAGGTTTTCCCCGCGCCATCCTGCTGTGGATCTCCACAGGCGCGCGGCTGAGTGCTTTAACGCTAAAGTTATGTCCCACGTGGTCGTTAGCAGACTACGCGAAAAATAACAGAGCACTCAGGAGACCAGATTATGCAGTTCCTCTTTGCGCCGGCCGTGCGCATGATGAACAGTTTGCGCTTTGCGACGCGCTTCATCCTCATCGGCGCCGCCGGGGGGATTCTCATTGCCGGTTTGATGTTCCAGTTCCTGCAGTCAGTTGGCGAAAGGCTGCGGACGACCGAGGCGGAGCAAACGGGCGTTTCGCATGTCGTTGCCCTGCGCGAGACCAGCCAGCTGCTGGATCAGCATCTGCTGGCTTCATCCCTGTTTTCTCTCGGTGAGTCCGCCTCGGAGAAGGACGCAGCAGCCTTGCGCGAACGCATCGGCGTCGCGCTTTCGGCCGCGCGCAAAACCGGACTTGAAGGTGCAGGGCCGGATCTTGAGCAAGCATGGCTGGCGCTCGAAAAAGAGTGGGATGTTTTCAACTCGGTGATCGGTGCTTCGTCGACACCGGAGATCCGCGAACTGCACCAGCGTTTCGGTGACCGACTGGCGGCGCAGGCGCGCTTGATCGCCGATCATGCCGGTTTGCCGCTCGACCCCGAGGTCGATACGAATTACCTGTACGACACCCTGGTCAATCGTCTGCCGCAACTCTTCGAAGCGCTTGGACAGATCCGGCTCAAGGCTTCGAGCATTGCCAGCATTCAGATGATCGATGCTGCCGATATCGGGCGCCTGGAACGCCTGACTGCCGATGCCATTGCGCAGCTCGCCCGCATTCGTGAGAACACGGAGAAGATCGGCAAGGCAGCTCCCGCGTACAAGCCGGCACTGGACAAGGGCCTGGACGATATCCAGGCGGGTCTCGACCGCATGAGACGTGTGATCGACGGGAGCCTCGTCAATGTCGCCGACATCAACATCCCGGTGGCAGATGTCCTGAGCAAGACCGATGCGCCCCGTCTGGCCGCGGCCGAGCTCGAGAAAACCGTTATTGCTGCCCTCACGGAGCGGCTTGCGGAACGGGCCAGTGCGCTCTCGGATCAACGTACGGTCAACCTGGGTCTGGTTGCATTAGGGCTTGCGCTTGCCGGATATCTGTCGATGGGGTCGTATCTCAGCCTGCAACAGGGGACCGCGCACCTGCTCGAAGGTGGGCGGCGCCTCGCAGACGGCGAGCTTGCCTATCGCATCGACGTGGGCAGCCGGGACGAGTTTGCGGACATCGCAGACAGCTTCAACCGCATGGCAGCGTCCTTCGGCGAAGTGATCAATACGCTGAAATCGAGCGCCGACAATCTGAGCAGGACGGCGGGCGCAATGAATGAGGCGACGCGTCAGGTTGCCGGCGGTTCGGCCGAGCAAAGTCGCCTGACCCAGGAAACGGCGAGCTCGGCCAACGCGATGTCGGACAGCATTGGCGAGGTTGCAAGCAACGCCGGCGAGGTGGACCAGATTGCGCGCGACGGACGCACCAAAACCGACGAGGGCTACAAGGGGCTGACCCGGATGCAGGGCGAGATCGGCATCGTACGCACGGCGGTGGAACAGATTACGTCGTCGGTTTCGGAGTTCGTGCGCACCACGCTCGAGATTCGCGGCATGACGGGTCAGGTTCGCGACATCGCCGAACAGACCAATCTGCTCGCGCTCAACGCTGCAATCGAGGCCGCACGTGCCGGAGAACAGGGGCGGGGATTTGCGGTGGTGGCCGACGAGGTACGCAAGCTGGCGGAGAAGTCGGCCAGCTCCGCGAGCGAGATCGACCGTCTGACTCAGGCGATCAACAGCCGGTCCAACGATGTCAGCGGTGCCATCCGCCGCGGGCAGGAGTCTCTGGCCGCCAGCGAGGGATTCCTGCAAGCCGTTTCGAGCCAGCTCTCGTCGGCGAGCGAGTCGGTTGCGAAGACGTCGGAAGGTGTGGATCTGATCACCGCAGCGATGCGTACCCAGGCCGAGTCGGTGCGCAGCATCAGCGGCTATGTCGCACGGATTGCCGACATGGCCGGGCAGAACGACGCCGCAGTGGCCAGTGCGGCCAGCGAGGCCGAGCGCCTGGAGCGGATGTCGGCCGAGCTGCGTAACCTGATCGCGCGCTTCAGGGTCTGAAGCAGGCTCAGCCTTGCGCGCTCAGCCCAGATCGAGGGCCATTGCCAGGTAGTCGAAGAATACGCTGTAGAGCACGATTGGCAGTGGCAGCCCCGCCAGCAGTCCAAGCACGTAGTGACGCAGGCCCACGCCGGACAGCGCGAGCGCGTAGTTCAGCGCGGGTGCGGTCTGGAACAGGGTGCGCAGCAGGAACTGGCTGCGGATCGGTTGTTCATCGAGACGCGTCAGCAGGCTTCGTGCGAGACGATTGTCGATTTCGCGCAGGGCGTTGCCGCCCACCCACCGGATCAGCACGAAAATGAAAGAGCAGGAAAGGACGGCTGCGACATAGGTAACGGCCGCACCCCAGATCTGGCCAAGCGACAGCACTGCGGCAGCGAGAAAAATCCAGCCCGGAATCTGAATCAGGTTGCCGAGCGCAAAGAGCAGCACGAAGGTTGCGGTGCCAGTGATGAGGTGGTTTTCGAATTGTGCGCGGATGACATCCAGCCCGAAGTGTTCGCGAGTGCCGGTGATGTGCACCACCAGCAGTATCGTGGCGGTGAAGCTCAGCACGGCGAGCAGGCGGGCATGGCGTTTCAGCCATTGCATTGCGCCGTGAGTATGTGTGACCAGTGTGTGGGGTTCGGGAAGCGGTGCGCTGCCACGGCTGTTCATTTCGTCACCGCTCAGTCATCTGCCGAGGCATTATCACCGATTCGCCTTTGGCAACAGCGCTGATCAGTCCCTCGCTCAGCCAGCGTTGCAACCAGGGGCCAATGAAGCCGGCCGCATCCGGATGGTGTTCGGCGAGCATGCTGCAACTCATCGCAAAGCCATTGCCTGTGAGCAACATGTCGAGCATGAAGTGCTCGGCTGCAGACAGCGAGCGGAAGCTGCTCTGTTTGTCATTGCGCCAGAACAGACAGGGCAATGCCTGTGGCAGGGCGCGGGCGGGTGGCGGTGTGAGCTGCTGGTCGAGGGCATGCCACACCTCGATCGTGTTCCACGCAAATGTGGCAAGCGCAGTGCCGGGCGTGAAAATGAATTTCGCGTGCTCCCAGTCAGTGTCAGAGAGTTGCGTCAGCGCGTCGGGCTGCAGGCGCGGGCGGTCGGGCGCATCGAAAGCCTCATGCAGCAGCCAGTCCATCCGCGCAAGCTCGCTTACTTCGGGATCAGCCTGCATGGAGGCCGCAAGGCAGCCCGGAAAGGTGTGTCCATAGTCGCGCAGGTTCGGGCTGTGCGACGGTGTCTGCTCGATGTAGCGTTCCGCTTCCCGCCCGAACTCATCGTCGCCGAGGTACATCCAGGTACGTTCGAACACCGTACCGAGTGCATCACGCAGCCGTGCGCGATAGGCTCGATGATAGACGTCGAGCCTTGCATCCCGTGCGAGGCCGAAACTGCCGTCGAGCAGGGGCAGCACCGGCGTCGTGTCCTTGCCGGTGTCGAGGATGTAGGCCTTCAGCCGGGCCTGGGTTTCCGCAAGGCTCATGTCGGACATGGCGCAGCCTCCGGCCAGCCTTCACTCGGCTTGCTGGCGCATGCGGCCGCAAGGCCGCGGACGTGGGCGAGTTCCATCAGCAAGTCTTCAAGCGGGGGAATATTGTCGTCGCGTTCGATCATGCTGCTGACCGGACCAAATCGTCGCCATGCGGCTGCATAGAGGTCGAACACGGGGTCGATGATCGCTGCGTCATGCGTGTCGATGATGAAACCGTCGACATTCGAGTGTCCGGCAAGATGAATCTGCTGCACGCGGTGGGCAGGCACCCCGTTGATGAAGTGCATGGGATCGAAGCCGTGATTCACGCTGCTGACGTAAATGTTGTTCACGTCGAGCAGGAGATGGCAGTCTGCCTCGTCGGCGATAGCCGTGAGAAACGCCCACTCGCTCATCGATGAGTCTGCATAGCTGAGATAGCTGGACACGTTCTCGATCACAAGCCGGCGTTCGAGAATGTCCTGCACCTGCCGGATGCGCGTCACGACGTGCCGGACGGCCTCTTCGGTGTAGGGCAGGGGGTAGAGGTCGTGAAGGTTGACGCCGTGCGCCCCCGTCCAGCACAGATGATCGGAGATCCATGCAGGTTCGATGCGTCCTGCGAGGGCTTTGAGATCGTCTAGATACTGCCGGTTCAAGGGCTCTACCGAGCCGATCGACATTGATACGCCGTGCATCACGAGCGGATAGTCACGGCGGATGGCGTCGAGCATGGCAAGCGGCTTTCCGCCCTGCACCATGTAGTTCTCGGAGATGATCTCCAGCCAATCGACGTCCTGCGCAGCGCTGAGAAACTCGGCGTAATGCGCCGGACGCAAGCCCAGCCCGAAACCCAGCGCGCGGATGCGCTGGTCTGTCTGCGCGGCGGGCTGCTGCTGTGTGCTCATTTCCTGATCACCTGTGGGTTCGCGGCAAGGTGTCGGGCGCCAGGGGGCGTGTCATCATCCCCTGACCCCCGATTGGGCTTTACTTGATGTCGCCAATCGTGCCCTTGGCGTCCAGGCACTCTGCGGCCTTCATGCCCTTGAAACCGTGCCCCTTGCACGAGTTCATGCCCTTGCAATCGTTCTGGGCCGTCTTGCAGTCTGCCTGGCCCTTGCATGCGTTGATGCCGTAGCAATGTACGCTGTCGTTTGCAGCGACCGCTGCACCGCTCGAGCCTGCCGGTGCGTCGGCGGCAAATGCCACGCTGGAGGCGGCAAAGGCTGCAGCCATGGCTGCCATGCGGGCGCCGTTGATCATGTTGGACATTAGTGTCTCCTCGGTATCGTTTGAATGGTGACGGGCCCCGGAACGAATCATTTCCTGCCTGAAATCGGCCGGGCACTGATTGGTCGACAGTCGGGGTCGAAACCTTACGGGCGATACCGAAAAAAACGCCACAGCGCGCTCGGGTTGCTCCCGCCAACGCGCTGATCGCACGACATACATACAGAGGAACGCTACGGGCGCATGTCTGAATGCGTCCGCAAGCACAGTCGATGCATCCGTCCGTGGCCGTTCCACAAGTCTGGAACGGCTCATGTCAAAGTGTCAGCGCGTAGCCTTGCCCGCGAATGGAAGCGTGTGCAGCCACGCCTCGATGTCCTGCAGTTCGTCCATGGTTACGGTGTGATCGGCAGGGTAGTCATGCCACTCTACTGCGAGACGGTGGCTGCGCAGGAGCTCGCACGACTTGCGCCCGAAATCGCAGGGAATGACGCCGTCGTCGCGGCCGTGGGCCATGAACACCGGTGTGGTCCGGCTGGCTTCCTGCAGCTCGTCCGCAAGCGTATCGGCCAAGGGCACGTAGGTGGACAAGGCCATGATGCCGGCGAGCGGTGTCTGACGGCGCAGGCCGACATGCAGTGCAATGGCGCCGCCCTGCGAAAATCCGGCGAGCACGATATTGCTGTCGGGGACGCCACGAGCATTCTCGCGGGCAATGAGCGCTTCGATCTGGGCAGCCGATTCGTGCACACCCTTCGGGTCTTCGCGGCGCTGCGAAAAATCTGCCGACACGATGTCATACCAGGCACGCATCACGTAGCCGCCATTGATCGTTACCGGTCGCGGTGGCGCATGCGGGAACACGAAACGGATGGGCGGCAGGTCGTGGAGCTCGAGGGCGCCGACGACGGGTTCGAAATCATGTCCATCAGCGCCCAGCCCATGGAGCCAGATGACAGAACAGACGGGGTTTGGGCCGGTTTCAATTTCGACGGCGGGAAGCAGGGGCACTTGCCCCGAAGTGCTCGGTGGTACTGCGTTCATTGCCTTACTCCAGTTGAGGTTGCGTCAGGCCGGGGCAGGCCGTATCGGGGTGATACTCACCTTGGGAAACTCGAATTGCAAAGTGCCACACAGCGCGAATACGCCGCATCGCAGCCCGTATCGCTGCGACCGGCGACACCACCCTGACAGGACAAGGAGACGTCTGCACAGCGTCGGGTGCAGGTATTCCAGTCGTCCTGGCCGGGCCCGGGCTCATGCAGGGAGGGCGACAGGTGGCGCGGACAGGAGCGCAGGTCGATGCGGCGGATCGGGCCCGGGAGTCGGGACCACTCTTCGGCGCTGAAGTCGAGCGTCTCCTGCAGCAGGCCGAGGTCCTCAGCCTTGATCAGCCCCGAGCGCTGCAGCGTGCTTGCGGCCCAGCAGTCGGCCCTGCGTGCGCCGGCAGGTGTGCGCTGCGCGCTGGCAGGCAGCCCGAGGTTGAGGCGGGAGCATTCGTGGGCAAACAGAAATAGCTGGCCACGTTCGTCCAGGCGTGGAAGGGCCGCATGGTTGTAGCGGATGACCGCGCGCCCCCCCTCGATCTGTGTGCTGATGGCTGTGGGCAAGGTCGGGTCGGGAACCGCAGCGACCGTGCGCCCCTTTGCGTCGACACAGCCGCCGTAGAGCGTCTGGTCCTGCGCGTGGCTTGCGCTGCCCAGAAGAGCGCTACACCATAGCGCCATGATCAATAGCAGTCTGCCCATTGTTGTTGTATCCCTTGCGCATGTGGCCTGGAACAGGCACGGATGCTTGAGGATACGCCAGCATCCGTCCGGAATGAAGGCGCTCAGGGGGCAAGGGCAGCAGGAGAATTCATTGATGAGCGTTGTACAAGGCGCGAAATGCGGCCCGGCGGCCATCCTTGCCGGCCCGGATCGTACATCGCATGCAACCACGACGGGCGCAACACCAAGCGCCGGCGGATGTGGCAGATGAGCGGTATTCGCTATCGGAACATGTCTTCTGGCGACCTCGCCGCAGTCATGGCCGTGCAGGCCGAAGCCTACGGAGACGGCTTCATCGAGGGCATCGACGTGATTGCTGCGCGTCTCGAAGCTGCACCGAAGACCGCCTGGGTGGCCGAGGATGGCAGCGGTGTCTGTGCGTATCTGGTGGGCTACCCTTCGGTAGCGGGACGGATGACCGCGCTGGGTGGGCCGTTCCGTGTCGCACGCGAGCCGGACTGTCTTTATCTGCACGATCTGGCAGTCTCGCCACGGTCGGCCGGGCTTCGCATCGGACCGTCGCTGGTGCGGAACGCGCTTGCCTTTGCTGAAGGCGCGCAACTGAAGAGCTCTGCACTGGTTTCGGTGCAGGCATCGAAGGCATTCTGGTTGCGACAGGGCTATTGTGTTGCCATGCCGGTTGCAGAAGAATCGGCAAAGCTGGAGAGCTATCCCGGCGATGCGGTGTACATGGCGAGGCGACTCGGGCCATGATCGCAGGAGAGTGCGGCCCCGGCCCGTTCCGAAGCGGATGCACGCGCAGCCGCATGTGGGGACTGCAATCCGGATGCTGTGACACGTACTGTTTCTGTCTGGGGGTGGATGAATGGAATCGCGTTTTCTGAATGATCTCTCGCCGGGCGACCGCTTTGTCTGTGGCGGTGTCACGCTCACCGAGGCCGAGATCATCGGCTTCGCCTTGCACTACGATCCGCAGCCATTTCATCTCGATGCCGGGGTCGCTGCAGATTCTATCTACGGTGGATTGATTGCGAGCGGTTTCCAGGTGGTGTCGCTGTGCTTTCGCATGTTCATCCAGCAGGGTGTCCTCGCGGAGTCGAGCATGGGTTCGCCCGGCATCGACGAACTGCGATGGCTGGCGCCTGTGCGTCCCGGCGACACGATTCGCACCGAGGTCGAAGTCGTCGAGTTGCGTCCCTCGCGCTCCAGGCCCGACCGTGGCATTGCGCGACTGGCTTACCGGGCGCTGAATCAGCGTGACGAGGTGGTCTCGAGCTTTTTCGTGAATCACCTTCTGCGTACCCGCGGCGAAGCCGAGTAGGCGGTAAAAGAGCAGGGTGCAGGCAGGCGATTGACCGGGGTCATTTTTGTTCGCGCCGGGGTGAGGTGTAATCGGGCATCAAGACACCACTCCCGCAGAGATCATCATGGCCCTGATTCCCCTCGAAGAGCCGACCACCCGGCGCATACCCGCCGACACCTTCTCGCTTTTCGCCCTCGCTTTTCGCCCCTTCTACCTGCTGGCGGCAACGCTGGCCGTGGTTGCGATTCCGCTGTGGGTGCTGGTTTTCCTGGGTGTGCTCTCGACGCCGATCCCCGGTATCTGGTGGCATGCACACGAGATGATCTTCGGGTTCGCTGCTGCGGTGATCGTCGGCTTTCTATTTACCGCAGGTCGCAACTGGACCGGCATCGACACCCCGGCAGGCGGTCAGCTCGCGGGCCTTGCCGCGCTGTGGCTTGCCGGTCGGCTAGCGATGGCCTTCGGCAGCGGCTGGTGGGTGGCTGCCGTGGATGTGGCTTTCCTGCCGGTCGCGGCGGCGCTGCTGCTGCGTGTCCTGATCAAGGCCAGAAGCTGGCGCAATTATTTCCCCGGTGTTCTGCCCCTGCTGCTCGGTGCGGCCAATCTGCTGTTTCACCTCGCCGTGAATAGCGCGGTGAACGTCGAACCGCTCATGGGTATTCACATCGCGCTTGGTCTGGTGGTGGTGCTCGAGATCGTCATCGGCGGACGTGTGATACCGATGTTCACCTTCAATTCGATGCGTGGCATCCGTCAGTGGCGCAATGCGCGCTTTGACCTGGTTGCAGCGCTGGTGTCAGGTTTCGCCCTGATGTTGTGGGCGACGGGGGCGACCGGCTGGGCGGGCGGCATCTCCCTGATCGCTGCGCTATTACAAGTGGTGCGCTGGGGCGGGTGGAATCCCTGGGCGACGCGCAATACGCCCTTGCTGTGGATCCTGCACGCCTCCTATCTGTGGATTCCGCTTGGTCTGGCGCTGCTTGCCGCTTCGCAGTGGGGGCTGGTGGCACGGTCAGCCGGGGTTCATGCACTGGCGATCGGTGCCACAGGCGGCCTGATCATCGGCATGATGACTCGCACGGCGCTTGGGCACACCGGACGCATGCTGGTCGCCGGACGGCTGGAGGCGTTTGCCTATGGCCTGGTACAAGTGGCCGCTGTCGCGCGGGTGCTGACGGTGGCCTTCATTCCGGCGGCCGCGATCGGTGGCATCCACCTCGCTGCCACGACCTGGGCGCTGGCGTTTGCACTCTACCTGTGGCGCTACACGCCGTTTCTGCTCTACGCGCGGGTGGACGGTCGGGCCGGGTGAGCTTGGCGCAATCGCGCTGGCCGCCCTGCATCGCGCCATCCCGGGTGGTCAGGGCGTGCCGCTGTCCAGCGATGTGAGGTGGCGCTTCAGGCGGTTCAGCAGTTCGAGAAGTTGCGTCTTTTCTGCATGGTCGAGTCCGCTGAACAACTCGATCACCCAGCCCTCGTGTGACTTTGCCATCTGGCGGAAAGCCTTCTTGCCAGCCGGGGTCAGATGGACCGAGTAGGCACGGCGATCGCGCGGGTCGTCGCGGCGCTCGACCAGGCCTTCTTCCACCAGTTTGTCGGTCAGGCCGGTAACGTTGCCACCGGTCACCATCAGGCGGCGCGACAGTTCGCGCATCTTCAGACCGTCGGGGTTACGGTCCAGCTGAGCCATCAGGTCGAAGCGTGGGAGTGTCGACTCGAAGCCCGTGCGCAATTGATTGCGCAGACGGGACTCTACGATGTTGGTGCAGGTCAGCAGGCGCAACCACACCCGCAAGGCCTCATGATCATCGTTGGTCGCACGCGTCTCATGATCGATGGTTTCCGGGTCCTGGTCGGCGGAAGAGTCGTGTTGGGCTAGCGTCATGGCGGTACCTGCTTGAAGTGCAACAATCGGCCAGTGTCAGCCGGGTGATGGCGTATTTTACTCCTTGATTCCTGCTAAATCATTTACGTCTAAATTTATGATGAAATAATTTGTTTTCGGCTGAGTGCCTTTCTGTCATTCAGTTCGACAGCCCATCGAAAAACTCGACCGTCGCGCTAAAGAGCGCCGAATCGGGGCGTGCGAAGGCGTCGCACAGGGTGAGGTGATCGTCTTCGGGCATCGCGACCGCGCCTTTCCACACGGATGCCCAGCCATGGGCAAGCAGGGCGAGCTGGCGCTGGAATTCGGCGCTCTCCTTGCCGCCCACCGCACCGAGCAGGGGCGCATCTGTCGCAGGTTTCAGCAGGATGGGGCTCAGCGTGGCGACACGTTCGGGGTTGAAGTCGAGGTCGGCGTCGAGCGCCGGCACCGACGCCAGCGGCGCGAGATCGACGACCGGGCTGAGCGCAATGCCAGCGGCGACGAGGCGCCGGGGAAGGTCGGGGGCAAGCGCGGGCCAATCGGTGGCCATCGCCATGCAGGTGAGATGTCCGCCAGCAGAGTGGCCCGATACGACGATGCGCTTGTTGTCGATGCCGTAGCCTTCCGCCTTGCGATACAGCCAGGCGATGCTGCGTCGGGTTTGCGCGGTGATCTCTTCCAGCGTGGTGGCCGGTGCGAGTCCGTAGTTCACCACCGCGACGGCGATACCGTGCTTGAGGAAGGCCGGCGCGATCCACGAGAAATCGTCCTTGTGCAGACGCTTCCAGAATCCTCCGTGAATGAACACCAGCAAGGGGTGCGGGCCCTTGCCCTGTGCGGGCAGGAAGAGATCGAGGGTTTCGGCTGCGGCCGGACCGTAGCGCAGGTCGAGCTCGGCGGGATGGGCTGCACGGACTTGCTTGCCGCGCGCACCCCAGGCAGCGAGGCTGCCGGCGAAATCAGGCACCCGGATACTGACGTCGTATTCACGTGCGAAATCGGTGCCGGGTGGGGGCTGCAGCTGATCGGGCAGCGAAGTGGGGTCAGACGCCAAGGTAACGCTCCCAGAGTTCAGGTTCGGCCGCGAGTGCGTCATTGTCGCCGCTCCAGGGGCTGCGGCCCTTTTCGATGAAGGCATGGTGATCGGCAACCCGCATCAGTTCGTTGAGGTATTTGTCGATCACCAGAATCGCCTGCCCGCTGCGCTTCAGGCACCCCAGCACTTGCCAGATCTCACGTCGGATCAACGGTGAAATCCCCTCGGTGGCTTCGTCGAGGATGAGCAGGTGCGGATTCGTCATCAGCGCACGGCCGATTGCGAGCATCTGCTGCTCGCCACCGGAGAGCTGGTTGCCCATGTTCTGAGCCCGCTCGGCGAGCCGGGGGAAGAGGGCGTGGATACTCTCCAGCGTCCATGGATCGGCGCGGCCGCTGCGGTTGGCGGCGAAGGCCAGCAGGTTTTCCTTGACCGTGAGGTTCGGAAAGATCTGCCGCCCTTCGGGTACCAGTGCCAGCCCCATCTGCGCGATGCGCTCGGTGGGCTGGCCGTCGATGCGCTCGCCAAGGAAACGGATCTCGCCCGACCACGCCGGCAACTGGCCGAACACCGCGCGCAAGGTCGTGGTCTTGCCCATGCCGTTGCGCCCGAGCAGCGTGGCCGCTTCGCCCGGCTGTACTTCGAGGTTCATGCCGAACAGCACCTGGCTGGCGCCGTAGCCGGTTTCGAGGTTCTCGATCGATAGCAGGCTGCTCATTGCACGGCCTCCGTTGCGGCTGATTCATCGTCGCCCAGGTAGGCGGAAATGACCTGGGGATCGTTGCGGATCTGCTCGGGCGTGCCGCTGGCGATGACCGCGCCCGAGACCAGTACCGACACGCGGTCGGCGAGGCGGAAGACGGCATCCATGTCGTGCTCGACGAGGATCAGGGTATGGTCCTCGCGCAGGCTGTGGATCAGTTCGCCCATGCGTTTCGACTCTTCCGGGTCGGTGCCGGCCATCGGTTCGTCAAGCAACAGCAGACGCGGTTTGCAGGCCAGTGCCATGCCGAGTTCGAGCGCGCGCTGTTTGCCGTGCGACAGGGTGCCGACGATCTGCTCCATGACGTCGATCAGTCCGACGCGACGTGCGGCGTCCTCAGCGCCTTCGTCAAGGTCGGACTCGTCCGCCACCGTGCCAAGAAAGTCGAATGAGTGGCCTGTGCGCGCCTGCACGGCGAGCGCCAGGTTTTCGCGCACCGTGAGCCTGGGCAACAAGGTGGTGATCTGGAACGAGCGCACGATGCCGGCGCTCACGCGCTTGTGGATCGGCAGCCGGGTGATGTCGCGCCCTTCAAACAGGATGCGGCCACTGTCGGGTGCGAGTTCGCCGCAGAGCTGTGCCAGCAGGGTCGTCTTGCCCGCGCCGTTCGGCCCGATCAGCGCATGAATCTCGCCGGCGCGGATCTCGAGATTGCAATGATCGGTTGCCACCAGGCCACCGAAGCGTTTGACGAGTTCCTGGACTTGCAGAATCGTGTGGCTCATCGCGCATTCTCCTCGCCCGCGGATTTCCCGGGCACGGCAGCGGGTGCTCGTCGCGCGGCAAGAATGCGTTCGCGCAGGCTCATGACCCCGTTCGGCGCAACCAGCACGATGAACAGCAGCAGGGCACCCAGGATCAGGTTCCAGTGCTCGGTGTGGGTCGAGATTGTTTCTTCCAGCAGCAGGAAGATGGCCGCACCGGTGATCCCGCCCCAGAAATAGCCCGATCCGCCAATGATCACCATCACCATCAACAGGCCTGACTGATGCCAGGTCAGGGTGTGCGGCGTCACCCCCATGCTGAGGTTCGCCAGCAGTGCTCCGGCCAGGCCGGCCAGACCGCCCGACAGCACGAAGGCCATCAGCTTGAGGCGGAAGACCGGGTAGCCGATGGCGGCCATGCGGCGCTCGTTCTCGCGGATCGCCACCAGGGCGCGGCCAAAACGCGAGGCCACGAGACGGTAGAGGAGAACGAAGGCGAGACCCGCGGTAAACAGTACGAAGTAGTAGAAGGCGAGATCGCTCTCCAGCGACAGGCCGGGAATCTCCGAGCGTGCACTTAGCGGCAGTCCGTCGTCTCCGCCGAATTCAGGCAGTGACACGGCTAGGTAATAGAAGAGCTGGGCGAATGCCAGCGTGATCATGATGAAATACACGCCGCGGGTACGCAGGCTGATGACGCCGATCACCAGCGCGGCGAAGGCTGCCAGCCCGACTGCAGCCGGAATCGCGACCCAGGCGGCGACCACTCCGTACTTGGCGAGAATGGCCACCCCGTAGCCCCCTGCGCCCAGAAAGGCAGCGTGACCGAGGCTGATCATGCCGCCGTAGCCGAGGGCGAGATTGAGCGCACTGGCGGCCAGCGCCAGGATGAGCACACGGCTGCCGATACTGATGTAGAAGGGCTCGCCCAGCGAACTCATGATCAGCGGGTAGATGGCAAGGGCGAGGACGACGGCGATGGCCGTCCACGGGCCGGGCAGGCCGGCCAGCAGCGGCGTTTCGGGCGTGCGGAGGTGTGCGGATGTCGGGTTCATGTCGGTCAGCCTCGCGCAGGGAACAGGCCCTGAGGCCGGAAGAAGAGGACGCACACCATCAGCAGGCTTACCATCATCGACGCCAGCGTGGGGCCGAGCGTGGCGGCCGTGGCGGAGTCCACCACGAGCTTGAGGCCGAAAGTGAGCAGAAGACGGCCGAGGGTGTCGATCATGCCGACGAGCAGCGAGCCGACAAGCGCACCGCGCATGGAGCCGATGCCGCCGATCACGATCACCTCGAATGCCGGAATCAGGATCGACTCACCCATGCCGACCGACACCGCCAGCAAGGGGCCGAGCAGCGCGCCGGCAAGTGCGCACAGCGCGGCGCCGAGCGCAAATACAAAGGTGAACAAGGGCTTGATCCGAACCCCCATCACTGCAGCCATCTCCGGGTTGGAGGCCCCTGCACGCATCCACATCCCGATACGGGTGCGGTTGACCAGCAGGTAGAGCCCGAGTGCAACGAGCAGGCCGACGACGATGATGAGCATGCGGTAGGCCGGGTAGTACAACTCATCGGTCACCAGTTCGAGCGGGCCGGACAGGCTCTCGGGCATGCCGATCATCAGGGGCTGCGCGCCAAAAATGATCTTGATCGTTTCGTTCGCGATCAGGATCAGCGCAAAAGTTGCCAGCACCTGCGACAGGTGGCTCATCCGCTGCAAACGTCGGTAAAGCACGCGTTCGAGAATGGCACCGATCAGCGCGGTGGCGATGATGGCCAGCAGCAGGGCCGGGAAGAAGCTCTGGAACGCCTGGTAGAAGGCTGCGGCGAGGAAGGCGCCGATCATGTAAAGCGAACCGTGGGCCAGGTTGATGAGGTCCATGATGCCGAACACCAGGGTCAGCCCGGCGGCCAGGAGGAACAGCATCAGCCCGTACTGCAGGCCGTTGAGCGCTTGTTCGAGAATCAGGTAGAGCATGGATGACCTGCCGGAAGTCAGGAGGCACGATCAGACACGCCATCGCCCGGGCGGGCACTGGCGGGCCTGTTCAGTGCTGTGTTGAAAGAAAGCCGGTAAGGCAGGCCGTGGGCGATGAGGAAGGACGATCCGCCCTCCGTCTGCGCTCACATGGCCGCAACGATGAAGGTTCGCAAACCGCGCGGACGCAGCAGGCAGGATGCGCCGCCCTCGCGGGGGCGCATCGCAGCCGCATTACATCTTGCACTCTTTGGCGTAGGCGTCGGTGTGCTTGTCCATGACCTTGCCGACGTACTTGTTGCTGACCGATCCGTCTGCGTTCTTCACCACTTCACGCAGGTAGTAGTTCTGCACCGGATAGTGGTTGTTGCCGAAATGGTATTCGCCGCGGGTGCTCGGTGCCTTCACGGTTTCAAGTGCCTTGCGGAAGGCTGCCTTGTCCTCGATCTTGCCGCCGACGGACTTCACCGCGGCATCGATCAGCAGCGCTGCGTCGTAGCCTTGCGATGCGTAGAGCGTGGGCAGGCGACCGGTGTCCTTCTGGAAATCAGCAACGAAACGCTGATTGACCGGATTGTCCATTTCGCGATACCAGTGGCTGGTGTTGAACACGCCTTCCATTGCGGGGCCGACCGCCTTCACCACGTCCTCGTCACCGGAGAAGCCGGGCGCGAACAGCGGGGTCTTCTTCAACATGCCCGACTGCGAGTATTGCTTGATGAAGTTGATCCCCATGCCGCCCGGCAGGAAGATGTAGAGCGCGTCCGCACCCGACGCGCGAATCTGTGCAATTTCGGCAGCGTAGTCGAGTTGGCCGAGCTTGGTATAGACCTCGTCGGCAACCTCGCCCTTGTAGAAGCGCTTGAAGCCGGTCAGTGCATCCTTGCCCGCCGGGTAGTTGGGGGCGACCATCGCCACTTTCTTGAAGCCCTTGTCCTGCACATGCTTGCCCATGGCTTCGTGCAGGTTGTCGTTCTGCCAGGCAACGTTGAAGAAGTAGGGGTTGCACTCGGCGCCGGCGTACTGACTCGGCCCGGCGTTGGCGCTGATGTAGAAGGTTTCTGCGCCGAAGAAGGCAGGTCCGACGGCGAGCATGATGTTGGAGAACACCACGCCGGTGGCGATATCAACCTGATCGCGCTTGATGAAGCGTTCGGTGATCTGTTTGGCGGTCTCGGGGTTCTGCGCATCGTCGGCGACGATCACTTCGGTGGTGATACCGCCGAGTTTGCCGCCGAGGTGCTTGACTGCAAGCTCGAAGCCGTCGCGGATGTCGATGCCAAGGCCGGCGCCGGGGCCGGACAGGGTAGTCATCATGCCGACCTTCATGCTGTCGGCAGCCATGACGGCGCCGCTGGCGAGCAAGGTGGAGCAGGCGAGGGCAACGCAGGTCTTCTTCATCATTGTATTTATCTCCAGAGGGATGACGGCTTGCAGGCGGAATCTTCTCATGACGGGCACACAGGCGGCGACCCGTCATTGACGGCGTTCGCCCGGAGACCGCCGGATCGCTCAGCTTTGTGACTTCAACCGGAAACGCTGCAGCTTGCCGGTTTCGGTGCGCGGCAGGGAATCGACGTAGCTGATCGCGCGCGGGTACTTGTAGGGCGCGACGGTCTGCTTGACGAAATCCTGCAGGGTCCTGCTCATGCTCTCGTCCGGGCTGAACCCGGGTTTGAGTACAACGAAAGCCTTGATCAACTGGCCACGGTCGGTGTCGGGCACGCCGATGACACCACATTCGGCGACGGCCGGGTGGGCCATGAGGGCCCACTCGACTTCCGGGCTGGAGACGTTGTAGCCCGAGGTGACGATGATGTCGTCGATCCGGGCGTGATAGTAGAAGTAGCCGTCCTCATCCATGTGAAAGGCGTCGCCCGGCAGGTTCCAGCCCTTGCACACGTAGTCCTTCTGGCGCTCGTCTGCCAGATAGCGGCAACCGGTCGGACCCTTGATCGCGAGCTTGCCGACCTCTCCCGGCGGCAGGGGGTTCATCTCGTCGTCAACGATCATGCCGCGGTAGCCGGGAAGCAGCTTGCCGAGCGCACCGGCGCGGTAATCCTCGGGGCCGGAGGCGATGTAGATATGGATCATCTCGGTGCCGCCGATGCCGTCGTGGATCTGAATGCCGCTCGCTGCACGCCATTTGTCGCGGGTGTCGGTCGGCAAGGCCTCGCCGGCGGACACACATTTCTTCAGGCTTGAAATGTCGTAGGTGCCGACCAGGCCGGTCATCTGACGGTAGGCCGTGGGCGAGGTGAAGCAGATCGTCGCCTTGTAGTCCTGGATCGCCTTCATCAGGGGTTCGGGCGCGAGCTTTTCGAGCAGCACGGTGCTGGCGCGCGCCCACAAGGGGAAGCACAGCAGGCCACCGAGGCCGAAGGTGAAGGCCAGGGGCGGGGTGCCGATGAAGATGTCGTCGGCGCCAGGCTTGAGGCAGTGACGGGGAAAGACCTCGCACATCGCCATCACGTCACGGTGAAAATGGACCGTGCCCTTTGGAATGCCGGTGGTTCCGGACGTGAACCCGATCAGGGCGGGGTCGTCCGCGGCCGTGTCGACTGCTTCAAACGCGTCGGGCTTTGATTCCATCTGCGATTCGAGCGTGCCGCCTTCACCGTAGAACACGGTCTGGCTCAGGCCGGGGAAGGCCTCGCGTGCCAGTTCGAGTTCTTCGGCAAGACTGGCATCGCACAAGGCATGGCTGACTTGCGCCAGTTTCAGGATCTCGCCGATTTCCTTTGCACGAAGCAGCGGCATGGTGCCGACTGCCACACCGCCAGCCTTCCACACCGCCAGCCAGCAGGCGGCGAGCCAGGGTGTGTTGGCGCCGCGCAGCAGAACGCGGTTGCCAGGCACGAGCCCCATGTCTTCCACCAGTACGTGGGCCAGGCGATTGACCTGTTGGTGGAGCTGGCGATAGGTCCAGCGGATGCCGTTGCCGAGGATTGCAGGGCGATCGCCATGGCCTTCGGTGACCGCAGAATCGACGAGTTCGACGCTCGCATTGAGCTGTTCGGCGAACTCGAGTTCGGGACGTTCGAATACCAGTTCCGGCCAGGTATCCGCAGGCGGCAGGTTGTCGATCACAAACCGGTCGAGATGAGCGCTTCTACTCATGTTGGATCCTCTGCTTTCTGGGCTGGGGTCCGCACTCAAGGCCACAAGATGATGTGTCTGTGGTCGTATTGAGCGCGGTGAGCTCGTTTTGTGAGACAAGTTTTTGCCAAACAGAGAGGGAAGTCAAGCGCTAAACAATAGTTTAATAAACAATTTATAGATAAACTATATGAAATGGAATGGAAGTTTTTTAAGGCTTTGTAAATAGTAAATATATTTTGAGGTGCTTTCGGTCGCTGCACCGGTGTGCAGCGACGCCAGGCACCCTGTCACCAGAGCGCGCCCCGAGCAGCGCGCATCTTTCGGACCATCGCATCGAAGAATTTCGTCGCAAATCCGCTGTCGCGAATCAGCATTTGTGTGAGGTCGGCGCACTTCTGCCCGATTGCGTCCTCGAGCGGGGTGTCCTCACCGGGAATCATGCCAGCGTGGCACTGGATTTCGGCGGCACGCTGAACCGTCCACAGCAGGAAGAAGGTCTTGGCAATGTCCTGCTCGCCCACCGCGACACCGTGGTTGCGCAGCACCAGGATGTGCTTGTCGCCGAGGCTGGCGAGCATCCGTGCCTTCTCGTCCGCGAACAGGGTAATGCCCTCGAAGGCGTGGTAGCCCACGCGACCGAAGAGCTGGGCGCCATAGAAGTTGTCGTGGGAGAAGCCGGCCTTCTTCTGCGCGACCGCCGATACCGGATTGGTGTGGGTGTGAATCACGCAGTGAATGTCGTCGCGCGCGCCGTGAATCGCGCTGTGCAGGGCGAAACCCGCCGGGTTGGCATCGTAGGGCGAGGGCTCCACCTTGTTGCCGTCGAGGTCGACCTTGAGCAGGTTGGCTGGCGTCACTTCGGTGTAGTTCAGCCCGAAGGGATTTACGAGGTAGTGGTTGCCCGGGCCGGGAAGGCGTGCAGAGATGTGGTTGAAGATGGTCTCAGTCCAGCCGAAGAAATCCACCAGGTGGTAGCACTCGGCGAGCTGGATGCGCAGCGTCCACTCTTCATCGCTGCAATGGGCGGGTTTGACGACTTCTGTGTGCGTGCTCATGTTCTGTCCTTGAATGATCTGTTCGGGAACTCAATGCTTTTCGTTGCAGCGTTGTTCGCCGCGGAAGCGAGCGAGTGCAATGATCTTGCGCGTGACCGGCATCGGCAGATGGAAGCGGGCGGCCAGTTCCAGCACCGAATCGCCAATCGCAGCGAGTTCGAGCGGGCGGCCCTTGTCGTAGTCCTGCAGCATCGAGGTGCGGATCGCCCCCATCGAGGCGCCGAGTTCGAGAAAGGTCAGCGGATCGATCTCGACCCGCGCGCCGTAGCTCGCAGCAACCAGCAACACTTCGCGCTTGATCGCGATCACCGTGTCCTGCAACTCACCCGGGCGGTAGAGCTCTTCGAGCGTCGCACCGGTGATCACCGACAGCGGGTTGGTGCTGGTGTTGGCGATGATCTTGGTCCACAGCTTGTCGCGGATGCGCTCCAGCGGTCTGGCCTCGATGCCGCCGGCGGCAACAGCGTCGCACAGGTCCAGCAGGCGCGGGCTCATGCTGTTGTCGGGCTCGCCGAACATGATCAGGTGAGGGTTTCGTGCCAGTACATGGCCGGGTTTTTCGACCTCTGCGGTGACGAACACCACGCAGCCGATGATGTGCTTCAGGGGCAGCAAGGCCGCGAGACGACCGTCCGGGTCGACCGCGTGGACGGTCTCACCGGCAAAGCGTCCGCCTTCGCCATGGAAGTACCACCAGGGGACGCCGTTAACCGTGGGGATGACGATGGTGTGGTCGCCGATCAACGGCTGCAGCGTCGGCAGCAGGGTTGCGATGTCCTGGGCCTTGGCGCACAGAAAGATGATGTCCTGAATGCCGAAATCGGCCTGCGCGCTCGCCTGCACCTCGACCCGGTGTTCGCCTTCAAGGTCGGTCAGGGTGATGCCGTCGTTGCGGATGGCCTCGAGCGTGGCACCGCGTGCGAGCACACTGACCGCGTGTCCGGCCAACGCGAGGCGCGCTGCGATGGTGCAACCGATGGCACCGGCGCCGGCGATACAGATTCGTTTTGGAGTTTGGGTTTGCATGTCGAGTGTTCCGCTGCGCTCAGGTGGCCAGCATCTCCTGATGCTTGCCGCCGAGTCCGAGGTAGGCCTCGATCACGCGCGGGTCGTCGCGCAGCTGCACGGCCGGCCCTTCCATGGCGATCGCGCCAGTCTCGAGCACGTAGGCGTAGTCGGCCACCTGCAGCGCGGCGCGTGCGTTCTGCTCCACCAGCAGGATCGACACCCCGCGCTTGCGCAGCTCGGCGATGATGCGAAAGATCTCGCGCACGATCAGCGGCGCGAGCCCGAGGCTGGGTTCGTCGAGCATCAGCAGTTTGGGCTTGGCCATCAGCGCGCGGCCCACCGCCAGCATCTGGCGCTCGCCGCCCGAGAGCGTGCCAGCAAGCTGGCCGCGGCGCTCTTTCAGGCGCGGGAACAGGGTGTAGACCTCTTCCATTGTCTTGGCCTGATCGCGGTGCCCCATGCGGTAGCGCTGGAAGGCGCCCAGCGTGAGGTTGTCTTCCACCGTCATCTCGCCGAAGAGCTCGCGCTTCTCGGGCACCAGGTTCATGCCGCGCGCGACCATGCGCTCGACTTCGGGCACCGACTCGATGCTGCCGTCAAACTGCACCTGGCCCCTGGAGCCGAGCACGCCCATGATGGCCGACAGCATCGTCGTCTTGCCCGCGCCGTTGGGGCCGATCACGGTCACGATCTGGCCTTCGCCCACCACCAGGTTGGCGTTGGAGAGCGCCTCGACCTTGCCGTAGGACACGCACAGGTCCTGGATCTCGAGCACCTTGTTCTTCGGGGTGTTGGCGGCGTTTGTGTTCATTTCGTTCCCCATCACTCCACCCCACCCAGATAGGCTTCGAGCACTGCGGGGTCTTTCTGCACGTCTTCGGGCAGGCCTTCGGCGATCTTCTCGCCAAACTCCATCACCACCACCCGGTCGACCAGGCCCATGACGAAGTCCATGTCGTGTTCGACCAGCAGCGTGGCCATGCCTTCGGCTTTCAGCTTCTTGAGCAGCTCGCCGAGCGCCTGCTTCTCCTTGAAGCGCAGGCCGGCGGCCGGTTCGTCGAGCAGCAGCAGGCAGGGGTCGGAGCACAGCGCGCGGGCGATCTCCATGATGCGTTGCTGGCCCAGCGCGAGGCTGCCGGCTTCGTCGAACATGTGTTCGGCCAGGCCCACGCGTTCGATCTGGCGCGCGGCTTCGGCCAGCAGGCGCGCTTCTTCTTCGCGGTCCATGCGCCAGGCCGAGCTGATCACCCCCTTGTCGCCGCGGAGGTGGCCGCCGATGGCGACGTTCTCGAGCACGGTCATGGTCGGCAGCAGCTTCACATGCTGGAAGGTGCGGCTCATGCCCATGCGGGCGATCTCGCGCGAGTCGTGGCCGGCCACCGGCTTGCCCATGAACAGCACCTCGCCCGAGGTCGGGGTATCGACGCCCGAGATCTGGTTGAACATCGTGCTCTTGCCCGCGCCGTTGGGGCCGATGAGCGCGAGGATCTCGCCCGCGCGCACCTCCAGGCTCATGTTGTTGTTGGCCACCAGACCGCCAAACTTTCGCGTCACCGCCTTGGCTTCGAGGATGCGCTCGCCCACCTTGGGCAGGGTGCGCCGTGGCAGGGCGACGGCACTGGGGTCGATGGTTTTCTGCTTCGCCTTCACCGGCACGAAGCGGGTGAGGATGGGCCACAGGCCGTCGCGGGCACGCTGCAGCACGAGCACCATCATCAGGCCGAACACGATCACCTCGAAGTTGCCGCTAGTGCCGAGGATGCGCGGCAGCAG
Source organism: Parazoarcus communis (assembly GCF_003111665.1). NCBI lineage: Bacteria > Pseudomonadati > Pseudomonadota > Betaproteobacteria > Rhodocyclales > Zoogloeaceae > Parazoarcus > Parazoarcus communis. The sequence goes on from NZ_CP022188.1 coordinate 3,548,728, forward strand.
ATCCTGCAGCCACTGCTTGAGGATGGTGATCACGCCCGCACCGACGAGCGCACCCCACACGTGACCGGCACCGCCGACCACGGCCATGAACAGATACTCGATACCGATGTGCAGCCCGAACGGGGTCGGGTTCACGAAGCGCTGCATGTGCGCATACAGCCAGCCCGAGGCGCAGGCGTGCAGCGCGGCGATGACGAAGATGATCATGCGCGAGCGCGAGGTGTTCACCCCCATCGCCTCGGCCATCACCATGCCGCCCTTCAAGGCGCGGATCGCACGGCCTTCGCGCGAGTCGAGCAGGTTCTGCGTGGTGAGCACGGCCGACAGCAGGAAGGCCCAGATCAGGTAGAAGATCTCCTCACCCTGATCAAGCTCCCAGCCGAAGATCGAGATCGGCGGGATGCCGGTGAGGCCGGTGTGGCCACCGAGCGTCTCCATGGTGCCGAACAGGAAATACAGCGAGATGCCCCACGCGATCGTGCCCAGCGGCAGGAAGTGGCCGGAGAGTTTCAGCGTGAGCGAGCCGAGCACGATGGCCACAGTCGCAGTGAACACCAGCCCGACCACGAGCGCCAGCCACGGCGAGCCGCCCAGCCACGACAGCCAGCCCGGCAGGTCGGTGGCGGTGGTGAGCACGCCGGTGGTGTAGGCGCCGAGGCCGACGAAGGCCGCCTGACCGAAGCTGGTAAGCCCGCCCACGCCGGTGAGCAGCACCAACCCGAGCGCGACCATCGCGTACAGGCCGATGTAGTTGAGCAGCGTGACGTAGAACGGCGACAGCACCAGCGGCGCCACGAGCAGGATGCCGAGGAAGGCGACCAGCATCACGCGCGGGGACAGGAAGGCGGAGGTACTCGCGTTCGCGGGTGCCTGCGGCTCGATTGGGAGACGGGCGGTCATTCTTCTTCCTCCACGTGACGGACGGTCAGTGAGCGCCACAGCAGGAAGGGGATGATCAGTGTGAACACGATGACTTCCTTGTAGGTGCTGGCCCAGAAAGCTGAAAAGGCTTCAATCATCCCGACCAGCAGTGCGCCAAGCGCGGCCACCGGGTAGCTCACCAGCCCACCGATGATCGAGCCGATGAAGCCCTTGAGACTGATGAGAAAGCCCGAGTCGTAGTAGATGGTGGTGATCGGTGCGATCAGGATGCCGGACAGCGTGCCAATGAAGGCGGCGAGAAAGAAGCTCGCCTTGCCGGCGAAGACCGGGGAGATCCCCATCAGGCGGGCGCCGGCGCGGTTGATGGCGGTGGCACGCAGGGCCTTGCCGTAGATGGTGCGCTCAAAGAACTGATAGAGCGCAATGATCAGGGCAAGCGAGGCGGCAATCACCCACAGCGTCTGGCTGTTGAGCGTGATCGGGCCAAGCGGGAAGCTTGCATCGGAGAAGGGGAGCGTCTTGGCACCGCTCGGTCCGAAGATCAGCAGGCCGATGCCCACCATCGCCACATGGACCGCGATCGACACGATCAGCAGCACGAGCACTGGCGCATTGGCGACCGGTTGATAGAACAGGCGATAGAACAGCGGGCCGAGGGGTACGATGAGCGCGAAGGTCAGCACGGCCTGAATCGCCATTGGCAGCGTTGCCAGTGGCAGCTGGTAAAGCACCAGCGCGAGCGCGAATGGGTAGGCGAGCTTGAGAAAGCCGAGGATGTCGATACTGAATCGCCCCTGACTGCGGAGGCGGTGCAGGATATCCAGCGTCGCTTCGACCACCGCCATGCCGGCCAGCAGCCAGACGACTGCTGTCGCCTGACCGGCTTGGATCGCGGCCATGGTCAGTGCGCCAAAGGCGACGAACTCGCCCTGCGGAATGAAGAGCACACGGGTCACCGTGAATACCAGCAGGATGGATAGCGCCAGCAGCGCATAGATTGCGCCATTGGTCACCCCGTCCTGCCCGAGGAACATTGCGATCTGCAAATTCATGATGCGTCCTGATGTCGGGGGCCGCCGCCGTGCTTCGAGGCATGACGTTCGGCAGGGCAGCGCGTTTGGCGCCATGTATCCCGGTGTGGCTGGAAACGCAGGATGAGCGATTCCACCCGACACACGGGCGACGCAGGGATCAACCTGCAGCCGCCCGGCTGGTCCGGGATCTCAGGGCTTTGAGACCACCACATGGTGGCCACTCTGCCTCTTTGCCGCGACGTCCGGAGACGTGCGGCCTGTCAAGAATGTTGCTGGGGCGTTTGGCTTACTTGAGCAGGGTCCAGTTGCCTTCCTTCACCGTGATCATCACCCGGCCGCGATCGTCGAAGCCGCTGTGATCGGCGGGGCTCATGTTGTACACGCCCTGGGTGCCGACCAGTTCCTTGGTCTGCTCCAGCGCGTCACGCAGTGCGGAACGGAACTCGGGCGTACCCGGCTTGCCCTTGAGTGCGGCGAGCGGAATTGCCTGCTTCAGCAGCAGACCGGCGTCGTAGACGTTGGCGCCGAAGGTGGCCGGCTTGTTGCCATGCATCTTCTCGTATGCGGCGATGTAGTCGGCAGCGACTTTCTTCGACGGGTTGCTGTCGGCGATCTCGGGCAGCACCAGCATCAGGCTCGCAGCGAGGATGGTGCCTTCGACCTTCTTGCCACCGAGCTTGAGGAAGTCGGGCAGCGCGGCACCGTGAGTCTGGTACATCTGGCCCTTGTAGCCCATGTCGAACAGGGTGGTTTGCGGCAGCACCGAGGGGCCGCCCGGGGCAGTGACGAGCACGGCGTCGGGCTTGGCGCCAATGAGCTTCAGCGCCTGGCCGGTAACCGAGCTGTCGGAGCGCTGGAACTTCTCGCTGGCGACGATCTTGATGCCGTTGGCTTCGGCGAGGCCGCCCATGACCTTGGCCCAGTTCTCGCCGTAAGGATCTGCGGTGCCGATCAGGCCCAGGGTCTTCACGCCGGCCTTGACCATGTGCTCGGTCAGTGCCTTGGCGATGATGTCGTCGTTCTGGGTGGTCTTGAACACCCACTTCTTCTGCTCGGTCATCGGCAGCACAACGGCAGCCGTGCCCACAGGAGCCAGCATCGGAACGCCGGCTTCGGCGACGAACTGAATCGCGCCCATGGCGTTGGGCGAGCCCGAGGGTCCGATGATGGCGTCGACCTTCTCTTCGCTCAGCAGCTTCTTGACTGCGGTCACAGAAGCGGTGGAGTCGGACGCGTCGTCGAGCGCGATGTATTCGACGGTAAGGTCACCCACCTTGGTCGGCAGCAGCGGCACGCTGTTCTTCTGCGGGATGCCGACGAGTGCGGTCGGGCCGGTAGCGGACGAAATGACGCCGACCTTGACCTGTGCGAGCGCGCTGCCGGCAAAGGTAGCAAGGCTTGCAAGTGCGATGGCAGCGGGGATTTTCTTCAACATCATGGCGGTTTTCTCCGTGGATGGGGCGTACTGCGGATGAAGGATTATTTGAATGCTGCGTGGTTCAGATGGTGATGCTTCCTACACTTGCACCGCCGCAGACATACAGCGTCTGCCCGGTAACGAAACTGTTTTCCGGGTCGGCAAAGAACATCACCGCACGGGTGACATCGTCTGCGCGGCCAACGCGACGAACCGGAATGCTGGCCGCCAGTGCCTTGTCACGCTCACTGCCGGCTTCGATGACCGCGTAGTACATGTCGGTCTGGATCGGGCCCGGTGCGACGACATTGACGGTGATGCCCTTCGGTGCCAGTTCCAGCGCCCAGGTACGGGCCATGCCGATCATGCCGGCCTTGGTTGCGGAGTAGGCGGTACGCGTCGGCAGTCCGAGCGCGCCGCGTGAGGACATCAGTACCACGCGACCGAACTTGCGTGCTTCCATGCCGGGCAGCACCGCCTGCATCAGGCTGATGGCGGCGCCCAGATGGATCTGGGTGAGACCCTGCAACTCATCGAGTTTGACCTCGCCCAACAGCTTGGGCCAGATCACGCCGGCGTTGTGGATGAAGTGGCTGACCGGGTAGTTCGCTGCAATCTCCTGCGCAGCCTGCTCGGTGGCAGTGGCGTCGAGCAGATCGACCTGCACCGTGGTGAGGCGCGGGTGCGTCCATTCTGGTGCGCGACGCGCCATCGACACGACCTGGTAGCCGTCATCGAGCATGCGTTTGCAGATGTCGGCGCCAATGCCTGCACTGCCACCAGTGACGACTGCGATCCTGTCTTCGTTCATGATCCGGCCCTCACGCGCTTGGTGCCAGTGCCAGCACCCGCAGCGGGCTGCCGGAACCGTTACGGATCTTGAGCGGGGCGGCAAAAATCAGCGTGCCCTGTGGCGGGAGCTGGTCGAGGTTGGTGAGGCATTGCAGCCCGTAGCGGTTATTGCCGTGCATGTAGTAGTGGCAGGGATAGGGCGGGTTGAGGTGATGGGCCTGGCCGGCGTCGGTGCCGACAGATTCGGTACCAAAGCCATGCACGTTTCGTTCCCGGATGAGCCATGGCACCACTTCGGCGTCGGGGCCGGGCGAATGCGCACCATCTTCAGCCATGTTGAGATACTCCTTGGGCGTGGTGCGCTTGGACCAGTCGGTGCGAAGCAGCACCCAGGCGCGCTCGGGAATGCGGCCATGCTTTTCTTCCCAGGCCTTGACGTAGTCAATGGTCAGGAGAAAGTCCGGGTTCTCGGCGCTCTCGGCCGAGACGTCGATCACGCAGGCGGTGGCGATGAAGTTCTCGGCCGGGATCGAGTCAACCGTGTTGTCGGGCTGATCCTTGCCGCTGACCCAGTGCGCGGGCGCATCAAAGTGGGTGCCGGTGTGCTCGGACATGGAGAAGTTGTTCCAGTACCAGGCCGGACCACGCTCGTCGTAACGCGAAATCTCTTCGATCCGGAACGGCCAGGCCTGACCGAACTCGGGCGGCAATACGATGGTGGGAAATTCGGGCGCGAGCGTCTGCGTGAGATCGACCAGTTTCAGCCGGCCGCTCAGCAACTCGTTCATGAACTGGGCGAGGATGGGGTTGCTCATTCTGTGTGCTCCTTGGGGGCTGGGGCGCTTACTGGCCGAGTTCGCGTTCGACGGCCTTGTGGTTCTCACGCAGGCGATCGCGAATTTCTTCCGCGATATCGCCAACGTACGCATCTTCGATGCCGTCCTGCAGGCCCTTGACGATAGCCTTGGCAATGGCAGCCGGGGCGAGCTTGGGCGGGGGGGTGAGCTGCTCCCATTCTTCGTCGATCGGGCCGGGAAAAACGTTGAGCACGCGCACTCCGGCACCGCTCAGCTCGGCGCGCAGCGTCTGCGCTGCCGACAGCGCCGCGGCCATCGAGGCCGACCATGCACCACGCGAGGGTAGCGCTGCGAAAGCATGAATGGAGAGGATGTTGACCCAGGCCACGGCGTTGTTGGTGCCGTCTGCGGCGCGGAAACACATGCCGGGGCCGAAGGCCTGGGCGAGGCGCATCAGGCCGAGCACGTTTACCTCCATTGCATCGCGGGCCAGGATCACATCCTTGCGCCCGAGGATGCCGCCGTCGCGCAGGTAGGACGCGGTATTCACCAGGATCTCGACCTTGCCGCCGATCGAGGCAGCCAGGCGGTCGACCGAGTCGGTGTCCGTGACGTCGATCTCGACCACCTGCACACGCGGATCGGTGGCGAGCTTGTCGAAGGCCGCATTTGCTTTCCAGCTCGTCGGGTCGCCGAGGAAGACCGCGTTGGCGCCGGCATCGAGCATGGCCTTTGCGACCGCCAGACCCATGGCCGATTTGCCGTCAGTGACGAGCACGCGGCGAAACTTCGGATCGCAGGTCGATTCGCGCATCTGCGGGGCATCGTTCATGTTCGGAGTGTCCTTTTCAGGAAGCGCATGGAGTACGGCCTGACCGCTGCGGTCGAGCTTGAGCGTGAGACGCACGGGGCCGTCGGCGACACAGTCTTCATGGACGTGGGCGACCACGACCGGACCGGCGGCCATCTTCACCGTGCCGACGCGCCACGGCAGGCGCTCGCGAAAATACAGGTCGTTGCTGTGACGCAGCGTGGTGGTGGCGATCAGTTGCCCCCGATTGTCCACCGGCTTCCACTGCAAGTGCTCTGACAGACAGTTGCCGCAGACCTCGCGCGCCGGGTACTGAACCGTGTTGCACTCGGCACACACTTGCAGTTCGAAACTGCCTTCGGCAGCGGCCCGCGTGAGGCCTTGCGCGCTGCGGCTGCGTGCCGCGGGCGGGCGCGTGGCCAGACGGGTGCGTTCGACCGGGTTCTTCTTTTTCGGTTTGATGAGTGGCGCGGTCATTCGGCCTGTCCTCGCTCGAGCAGGGCTGCGCCGGAACACAGCCCGCGGTCGTAGTTGATCATGCCGAATCCCGACACCAGCCCGAGCTTCGCACCTTCCACCTGGGTTTTTCCGGCGCTGCCGGTGAGCTGGCGCAGGGCCTGTACAAAGCCAAGGTAACCGCCCGCCGCGCCGGCCTGCCCCACCGAGAGCTGGCCGCCCGAGGTGTTGAAGGGAAAATCGCCGTCGATGGTGAAGCTGTGCTCGCGCACGAAGGCGGCGGCCTCGCCTTTGGCACAGAATCCGAGATCCTCGAACTGCATCATGTTGATCACCGGGTAATCGTCGTAGGTCTCGAGGAAGTCGACATCTTCCGGCGCTGCGCCTGCGTGTTCGTACAGCGCGTCCTTGTCCATCGCCCAGCCGCCACGAAACTGGATCGGGTCTTCGGGGAAGGCGTTGTGGCGTTCGATAGTGGAGCGGATGCGCACGAAGGGCAGCTTGAGTGCCTTTGCGCGGTCCTCGGTCATCACCAGGTAGCCTTCGGCGCCGGCGCAGGGCATGACGCAGTCGAAGAGGTGGATCGGGTCGGTGATCGGGCGGGCGTCGATGTACTGCGCAAGGGTCAGCGGCTTCTTCATCAGCGCATGCGGGTTCTTCAGCGCGTTGTCGCGCTGGGCGACGCAGAGCTTGCCAAAGTCTTCGCGCGTGGCGCCGTAGTGCTTCATGTAGTAATCGGTCAGCAGCGCAAAGCTGGCATTGGGGCCGCCCGCGCCATACGGATAGACCGCGTCCTGGGCGAAGCGGGAGAACTGGCTGACCGTGTTGCGGAAGGAGTCCACCTGGTTGGTGTCGCCGGCAATACAGGCGATCACTTCGGCGTCACCGGCCTGTACCGCACGGGCGGCACGGCGCAGCGCGATGACACCGGAGGCGCCCCCCATCGGGATGTGGTCGAGCCAGCGCGGGCTCATGCCCAGATGCTGCATCAGGCCGACTGCGGTGTCCGGGCCGAGGGTGAAGCTGGACACGCACACGCCGTCAACGTCGGCCTTGGCGATGCCGGCGCCGCGAATCAGTTCGCCGAGTGCGCGCCCCAGCCACCAGTGCGCGCTGTGCGTGGAGTAGCGGACGTAGGGGATGGTCGCCGGCATCACGGCAACCACGCCCTCGTAGCCGAGTCGGGTGCGGGAGGGCGCGCTCACTTGTGATCTCCCTGCCGTTTCTTCATCGCGCAGGTGTTCACGCAGCTCGTGTGCTCAACCAGGGTCGGGGCGAGCGCCTTGAGTTCGCCGCGCTGGATCTTGTTGGTGGTGGTCAGCGGCAAGGCATCGACGAAGGCGACGTAGCCCGGTGCCTTGTAGTAGGCGAGTTGCGACAGGGCCCAGTTCACCAGCTCGGCTGCAGCGAATTCCATGGCTGCACGATCGGCCGGCGCGTTTTCGGCCACAACCAGTGCCATCACTTCGTCACCGCGCACCGGATCGGGTACGGCTGCGACGGCGACCGATTTGACGAGTGCGTGCTGCTGCAGAACGCTTTCCACTTCGACGGCGGCGATGTTTTCGCCGCTGCGGCGGATCACGTTCTTCTTGCGATCGACGAAGTGCAGGTAGCCGTCTGCGTCGCGGCGGACGATGTCGCCGGTGTGAAACCAGCCGCCTGCCCAGGCTTCGTCGGTGGCAGCCTCGTCCTTGAGGTAGCCGGCCAGAAAGCCGTAGCGGGGATCGTCGCCAGCGTGGCGCACGAGCAACTCACCCTGTTCTTCGACGCCCGCTTCGCGACCATCGTCGGTGACGAGGCGGACTTGCACGTCGGCTTCTTCCTTGCCGAAGCAGGAACTGCCGATGTGGCGCGGTTCCTTGTTGGCGATGATGACCGCGCCTGCGCCGGTTTCGGTCATGGCCCAGGCTTCGAGCAAGGGGAAGCCGAAGCGTTCTTCGAAGACTCCGTGCAGGGTGCGATCGACACCGGCGCCGAAGCCGAAGCGCACAGCGTGGTCGCGGTCAGCCGGGCTGGCTTCAGCCTTGATCAGCATGGCGGGCATGACGCCAAGGTAGTGAACAACGGTGGCGCGGGATTCGCGCACGCTGGCCCACCAGCTGCGGGGGTGGAAGCGATCGAGCGGAATCAGGCAGCCGCCGGTCATGATCATGGCCATTGCCGAGTAGGCCATGGCATTCATGTGCACCAGCGGCAGCGGCGTGATCATGCGTTCCTTACCGGGCTGCAGGGCGGCGAGTCCGCCGATGTTGGCGTACCAGTTGCCTGCATGCAGGAAGTAGCGGTTGGGCAGGATGCAGCCCTTGGGGCGGCCCGTTGTGCCTGAGGTGTAAAGCAGGGCACATTCGCTGAGTTCATGCGGCTCGGTGTCAGCCTGCGGGGCGGGGAAGGCGGCCTCGGGCGGCGTATCGCGTTCGCCCATGACCTGGAAGGGGCGGCCGGCACGGTCTGCGGCTGCGAGCAGATCGGCGTGGCGCTGGGGCAGGGCGATGGCAAGCGCGATCTCGGAGTGGCCGATGAGGTATTCGAGCTCGGCCGCGCGCATGTCCGGGTTGATCGGCACGACCGATACACCGAGCCCGTTGAGCGCGAACCAGTGCAGAAAGAAGGACGGGCGGTTCTCGAGCAGGATGCCGATGCGGTGACCGTGGCCGTAACCGGCTGCGGCGTAGGCTGAGCGCAGGGTTTCGATGCGTTCGGCGGCTTCGGCGTAACGCAGTTCGCCGGCGTTGATGCCGTAGATGTCGGCCGTTTCGGGCAGGATGCAGAGGAAGGGGAGCTTTGCCCAGCGCGCGGCGGCGAGGGCGAAGGCTTGATGGACGGTGTTGGCCAAATCGTGCTCCCGCTTACATGAAGAGTTGAATATTGCCGAAGGCGGCATCGCAGTTCACCAGATCGACGCGTTTGAGGCGAATCCTGAGATTGCCTTCGACTTCAACGAGGTGATGGGTGCTCCAGCCGGCGTAGGTGGTCTGGGCGTCGAGCCGGGTTTCGGTGTAGAGAAAGGCGGTGCGGACGACGTGTTCGCCGGTGCTTGCGTCGGACGATTCGACGGTGGGCGCCTGGAGCAGGTGGTGCGAGCGGCTTTTGGGTTGTTGTGAGAAGGTGCGCTGGCCGGAGAGGCGCTCGATGCGGACGCGGAGCAGGAGTTTGTCTTCATACATGAGCGAGGTATGAAGTTTGGGGTCTTGCTGGTCGTGCGCGAGCGGCATCCAGTAGTAGGCGTCTTCGGTGAACAGGGTGAGCCAGTCTTCGAAGCGCTGTTCGTCGAGCATGCGGGCTTCGGCATAGACGAAGTCGATGAGGTTTTTTTCGGTGATGGCAGTCATGGCTTGATCCTTGTTCGGGTGTTGCTGGCAGTTCGCCGATGCTGGTCAAAGGTTCGTGCCGCCGGTCGGGCTGAACGGGACATTTGCTCTGCAGGGCTGCGGAACTCGCCCTTCGGGCTCGGACAGTCCTCGCCCTGCGCCGCAAACATCCCATTCATCCCTTGGCCTCGGTGGCATCTGTTCCTTTTTGTCCTTACATGCTTTCCGTCATGAACTGGGCCCATGCGCGCATCTGTTGCCGCATCTGCATCTCGTTGGTGCCGTTGGTGACGACGTTCTTCTGCGCTTTCTCCGCAGGGTCGTAGAGGCGGGCGATGTTGATCCAGTCGCGACCACGAGAGTGCAGGCCTTGCTGGGCGCGTTCGTACATTTCCAGATCGTCGTGGCCGACCACCGAGGTGGGGGCGTTGATCAGGCGGTTGTACATCGTGGTGCGCTCAAGCAACAGGTCGGGCGCGCCGACGAGACGGAAGGTCCAGGATTCGACCAGGGTCTTGTCCGCGGCGATGGGCTTGAACAGGCGCAGGGTCTGGATTGGGCCCTTGACCATGATGTTGGGGAAATACACCGTGTTGTGGCGGGTGTCGCCAAGGATCTGCTTGGCCCGCTCTTCACCGTAGGCGGCGACCATCTGCTCCCAGTAGCCGGGAACCGGCGAGTAGGCGGCGTGGATGGAGTTCGAGACGCCGGTGTGACCGTGACCGTTCTCCCACACGCGGATGCCCATGCCCTCGAAGAACTCGTACGGCGACATGAAGGGGGCGAACTGCTCCACCGCCATGGGCTTGGGGGTGCCTTCGGGGGCTTCATTCCAGACCTTCACTGCGGTGCCGGCGGAGGATTCGTGCGCGACCATCGGATGGCAGGTGTCGGTCTGGTTGTCGACCAGCATCTTCCAGTTGCAGTTGTGCATGTAACGCAGCACGCCACCCGCAACTTCGAGTTTGCCTTCGGGCGAGCGGTCGACCATGTTGTCGAGCGTCGACAGCGACTCGCCGAAGAATTCTTCGAAGCTGGGACCGCCGGGGTTCAGGCGGCAGAACACGAAGTCGCGGTACACATGAACATTGGGCACCGGCGCCATGCCGTGGCTGGCTTCGCAGGATTCAAAGCCGGTGTTCTCGTAACCCTTTTTCAGGGGGATGGCGAGCAGGCTGCCATCGGTCTTGAAGGTCCAGGCGTGGTAGGGGCAGCGGAAAAACTTTCCGGTGTTGCCGCAGACTTCGCCGGCAACTTTCACGCCCTTGTGCGGGCAGCGGTTGTAGAGCACGCGCACGCTGTTGTCGCTGTGACGGACCATGACCACGTCTTCGGTGCCGACGGTGGTGGTGTAGTAGTCGCCCTTGTTCGGCACCTGGCTGGCATGGCCGACATAAACCCAGGTGTTGGCGAACAGGTGTTCCATCTCCAGTTCGAAGACTTCCTGGTCGATGTAGGCGTCCTTGTGCACTTCGGTGTCGCGCACGAGTGCATTGATGGCGTCGGGGTTGCCGCGGTATTTGCTGGTTGCGGTGCTCATTGCAGTGCCCTCAGGTCAGAGATCGAGCACCAGGCGGGGCGACTTCGCCCGCGAGATGCAGATCTGGATCAGTTTTCCGCCCGCCTTTTCGGCGTCGGACAGGAAGTAGTCGCGATGGTCGGGTTCGCCCTCGAGCACCGTGGCAGTGCACACGCCGCATTCGCCGCGCTTGCAGTCATACATCGGATCGCAGCCGGCTTCTTCCATGACTTCGACGATGGTCTTGTCCGCCGGAACGGTGAGCACTTGTCCGCTCTGGCTCAGTTCGACCTCGAAGGGCTGGTCGCCGGCCAAAGGGGCTGCGGAAGTGAATAGCTCGAAATGGACATGGCAGGCGGGCCAGCCGCGTTTCTTGGCGCCTTCGATGACCGCGTCGATCATGCCCTTCGGGCCACACACGTAGAGGTGCTGCGTGGTCGACAGGCCGTCTAGGAGTGCACCGATGTCGAGTCGGCTCACTGCGTCGTCGTCGGCATGCAGATGCAGCGCAGGGCCGGCAAGGGCGGTGAGTTCGTCCTTGAATGCAAGTTGATCGAGGCTGCGTCCGCTGTAGTGCATCGACCAGGGGCGGCCTGCTGCCTGCAGTGCGCTCGCCATGGCTGCAATCGGGGTGATGCCAATGCCGCCCGCGATGAGGACTGTTTCGGTTTCGTCTGCTTCGGCTGCGTGCAGGGGGAAGTCGTTTTTCGGTCCGGTCACGGTGAGCGTGTCACCAACGCTGAGGTCATGCATGAAGCGGGAGCCACCGCTGCTTTCGGCTTCGAGGCGAACGCCGAGGCGGTAGGCTTGCGGGGCATCAAAACAGCCCGCTTCGGGTGCGAAGGTGACGAGCGAGTAACAACGCGCATCTGCAAGGCCGGGAATCCTTACCTGCAAGTGAGCCCCGGGGGCAAACGGAGGGAGGGGGCTCCCGTCCGGTGCCCTCAGGCCAAGGCTGCGGACCAGCGGGGTTTCAACCCGGATGTCGCTGATGGTGAGTTCCATTTCTTGCATGTGCGTGTCGTCCTCTCTCGTCCCGTTCTTTCCGTCTGTCGCGGATCAGGCTGCCTGGCGGCTGAACATTGCGTTGGCAGCTTGTGTCGTGGTGCTTCCTCCGGCCCCGATCAGCAGGCCGAGTTGTGTGTCGAGCTGGCGGCCTTCCTCGTCAGCCATTGCGGCCTTCAGCAGCTTCTGCAGCGTGGCTGCGGCATCGGTGCTTCCGGCAAGCTGGTCTGCTGCCTTCATGAGGCTGGCGAAGCGCTTGTCACCACGGTCGTGTGTACCACTGTAGCCCTTGACGATGCGGCGGCAGTGCAGCACCTCGACCGCAAGCGCATAGTTGCCATTGCCAGCGAGGCGCACCACGCGGTCGAGCCATTCCTTGATCTGTGTGGTTTCGATCTGATGGCGCAGCAGGCTGCGGCGGAACCGGCGCATGCCGGACACCGCATAAAGGGCCAGGAACCAGGTCAGCGTACCCGTCTTCACACGGCGGCCCTTTTCCATGCGGCGCTTGACGAAACCGCCGAAGCCCCTGGATTGCTCCAGCCAGCGCCCGAGCCCGGTGGGCAGGGTGCCGCAGATCTCTTCCAGACGCGGATGCATGTACTCGGTGGTGTAGACCAGTTGATCGGACTTGGCGCCCACCTCCTGGCGCACGCGTTCGAAGCGGCTGCCGCGGGTCTTGAGGTCGGCTACGCGGATCACGTCGTCGTAGCTCATGGCGACTGCAAGCCGATGGGCTGCAGCGTTCGTCAGGGCCCAGTCCTGCGCTTCGCCGCCGTGGCGTGCATCGAGCGCATGCAGTTCGGTGCATTTCTGCAGATACTCGGTGGCATAGGCGATGTCCTGATAGTCGATCAGGCGGCGCAGGCCGGCAACCAGCATGCCGTGCGTTTCGGCCGGGAAGCCAGCTTTCACTTTGGACAGCAGGGCTTGCACTTCCGGGTTCGCAGCGCGATCGGGTACGTCGGGTGCGGGGCGCGAGGTATCGATCGCAGCCGGTGTTGAGGGCGCCTTCTGTGCCGCATCGAAACCGAGCGCGAAAGCGCGCAGGCTGGCCTCGACGCCCTTGCCGCCGTGGCGCACCGTTTCCTCGAAGGCTTCGCGTGCAAAGGGCAGGGCGCCTGAGCCGGCGATGGCGCCAAAGAGGCTGGCGGAGATGACGCTGCCGGCCTTCTCTGCCATTTCCTGCAGGTCGAAGCACATCAGGCGCTTTGCCGATTCGCGACCGGCGTCGATCACCTTGTTGGGGTCGGCAATGCCGTTGCCGAGCGCAGCCTTCTCACCGACGGCATAGCTGCGGTGGCTTGAGGTGATCAGGGTGGTGCGGTCGGGTGTCACCAGGCCACGTTGCATGGCGCGACCGGCTTCCATCAGCTCGGCTGCGACCACGAGGTCGAGGTCGCCGGGTGTCGGCATCATCGCCAGCGTGGGGGGCGTGCCAGCCGAGTGGGCCGTGCTTTCGGGGATCAACTCAAGGTAATAGATGGTGGCGCCGGTGCGCTGGGCTACGCCCGGAACCGAGGTGGTCTGTGCCCACCAGCCGGCATTCTCGGCCATCTCGACGATCCAGTCGGCGAGCACGCCGCCGCCCTGGCCGCCCATGGCGAGGATGGCGATCTTGATCGGGGTGCCGGGGTGAAGAACGATGTTTGTCTTGGCTACGGTCATGTCTGTCTCTTTCCTCACAGCGCGAAGCGCGTCTGGCGGGCCGCACGGCGGCGTTGCAGGAAGCCGATCACGGCTGAACGGAGCTTGCCGAGAAAGCGGTCGGTGCCGGTCGGGTTGTGGATGATGTCTGCGCGATAGAAGGACGGGCACAGCACCGCCGCTTCAGCCACCTCACCGCAGTTTCCGCAGCCAACACAGCTGTTGTCGACATGCGCCACGGGGTCTTCCTTCAGTGGGTCACCACTGTCCTTGACCGACAGCGAGGGGCAGCCCGAGAGCCGGATACAGGCATGGTCGCCGGTGCATACATCGGGATCGACGCCGAAACGCTCCTTCACCATGCGCTTGCCTTCCTTGACCGCCTTGTTGAACAGGGGCTTGATCCGGCGCTGCTTGTTCAGCATGCATTCGGACTGGGCAATGATGACCTTGGGGCCGTCAGTGGTCGTCGTGAGTGCTTCCTCGAGCGTGTCGCGCATTTTGGCCACGTCGTAGGTGCGGTCGATGGTGCGGATCCACTTCACGCCAGCGCCACGGATGGCATTCTCGATCGGGTTCTTGGTGGCGCGATCTGCGTTCTCGGCACGGGACGACAGAATGTCCTGGCCGCCGGTTGCGGACGAGTAGTAGTTATCGACGATGACGATCACGCCGTCGTTCTTGTTGAACACCGCGTTGCCGATGCCCGAGGTCAGACCGTTGTGCCAGAAGCCGCCATCGCCCATCACCGAAATCGAACGCTTGCCGGTTTTGGTGTTGAAGGCCGAGCTCGACGCTGCGCCAAGGCCGTAACCCATCGTGGTTGCGCCCAAGTTGAACGGCGGCAGGATGGAGAAAAGATGGCAGCCGATATCGCACGAGACGTGATGCTGGCCGAGGTCTGCCTCGGCGAGCTTCATCGCGGCAAAGATCGGGCGCTCGGGGCAGCCGGTACAGAAACCCGCGGGTCGCGCCGGCACCACTTCAGCCAGATCCTTTACCTTCGGATGAAAGGTCATCGGCACCGCAGCCGGACGTGGGGCGGGTGTCGTGGATGCTGCGGTCAGCGCTTCGAGGTCGGCTGCCAGTGAGGCCTCGCCAGCCGCGTCGGCTGCAACCGCAACGTGAGTCGCAAGGGCGTCGGGCTGGTGGGCCTTGAGAAAGGCCTCGATACCGGTCTTCATCGCCGCCGTGGTGTACTCACCCGCCATCGGCAGCACATCCTTGCCCGACAGATGGGTGGAGACGCCAGCCTTGCGCAGAATGGAATGCAGGTTCTGCTCGATGTAATCGGGCTGGCCTTCTTCCAGCAGCAACACGGCGCGTCGGCCTTCGCAGAACTGGATGACCTCTTCGTCGATGACCGGGTAGGTCACGTTCATGACGTACATCGGAATCCGGCTGTTGCCGAAACTGTCAGCCAGGCCAAGCAGTTGCAGCGCGCGCATCACACCGTTGTACAGGCCGCCCTGCAGGATCAGGCCGATCTCGTTGAAGTCACCGTCAAAGAACTCGTTGAGTTTGTTGTCGCGGATGAACTTCACTGCGGCTGGCCAGCGCTGCTGGATCTTCTCGTGCTCGTGGCCGAAGGAGGCAGGCGGCAGCACGATGCGAGTGGTGTCGCGCACCGGGTTTTCCAGCGCCTGCTTCAACGTGTAGCGCGGACGCTTGTTTTCCTTGGTGATGAAGCGGCCATGTACGTGGCAGGAGCGGATACGGACCTGCAGCATGACCGGGGTGTTGCTGGCCTCGGACAGCTCGAAACCGTCTTCCACCGACTTGACGATGGATTCGAGGTTGGGGCGCGGGTCGAGCAGCCACATCTGCGACTTCATCGCGAACGCGTGCGAGCGTTCCTGCATGATCGAGGAGCCTTCGCCGTAGTCTTCGCCGATGATGATCAGTGCGCCGCCGGTCACGCCGCCGGAGGCGAGGTTGGCAAGTGCGTCAGAGGCGACGTTGGTGCCGACAGTAGACTTCCAGGTCACCGCGCCACGGATCGGGTACATCACCGAGGCCGCAAGCATTGCAGCTGCGGTGGCTTCGGAGGCGCTGGTCTCGAAATGGACGTCGAGCTCTTCGAGGATCTCGTTGGCGTCAGCCAGCACATCCATCAGATGCGAGATCGGCGAGCCCTGGTAGCCGCCGACATAGCCGACACCCGCCTGCAACAAACCCTTGGTGATGGCGAGAATCCCTTCGCCGCGAAACTCTTCGCCCGCGGGGATGCGCAGTTGCTGTACTTCCTTCTTGAAGGAACGCTCAGCCATGCTGCACCTCGCGGCGATGGGCTGAGTGAATGGTGTTGCCGCACTTCAGTGCGGTCTTTGCTGCATTTCTCTGTTTGGGGCAGGCCATGATCTTTCTCCTCGGATCTCCCGGATTCACGGGCGCAGCGATGTTGCCGCGCAATATCGTGGATGCAGGAATCACGTTGCTGGTAACTACTTTAGGAATGAACATTTCCTTTGTCAATGGAAATGATGAAATTTCATGGAAGTTGGAAAATACCATGAAAAAACAGTGCGATACGAAAAACAACTTGGTGCGGCAATGCACCATAAAGGTGCTGACATGAAAGCCTTTCCGCGCTTGGCATTCGGTTTGATCCATGCTGCAGGTGCAGCAATTCGGCTCTTTTCATGCACCGGAATGGGGCAAAAAAGCGCCCGGTCACATCAAATGTGCCGGGCGATCAACCGAACGATGGGCCGGGAGTGACACTATTCCCGGCTGCAGGCATCCGGGGCAGGGATCAGTTGGGTTCGACGAGGGCCAGGACCCGTAGAGGGCTGCCGGAACCGTTGCGGATCTTCAGCGGTGCAGCGAGGATCAATGCACCCTGGGGCGGCAACTGGTCGAGGTTTGTCAGGCACTGCAGGCCGTAGCGGTTGTTGCCATGCATGAAGTAGTGGCACGGGTAAGGGGTGTCCCATGCGTACGACTGGCCTGCATCCGTATTGATCGATTCGACACCGAAGCCCACGACATTGCGCGCTTCGATCAGCCACTTGACGGTGCCTTCTGCCGGCCCGGGGGTGTGGGCGCCATCTTCCTTCATGTTTACATAGGCATCAGGCATTTCGCGCTTCGACCAGTCGGTGCGAAGC
Organism: Parazoarcus communis; assembly: GCF_003111665.1. Lineage (NCBI taxonomy): Bacteria > Pseudomonadati > Pseudomonadota > Betaproteobacteria > Rhodocyclales > Zoogloeaceae > Parazoarcus > Parazoarcus communis. The sequence continues at coordinate 3,565,509 of NZ_CP022188.1, forward strand.
AGAACCCAGTTGTGTTCCGGGATCCGGCCATGCTTCGCTTCCCATGCCTCAAGAAACTCGATGGTCAGGACAAAATCGGGGTTTTCGGCAACTTCCTTGCTGCAGTCGATCACGCAGGCCTGGGCCATGAAGTGCTCGGCAGGAATCGTATCGACCGTGTTCTGTTCGTAGTCCTTGCCGGAGATCCAGTGAGCCGGTGCATCGAAGTGGGTGCCGGTGTGTTCCGAGCACGAGAAGTTGTTCCAGTACCACGCCGGGCCACGTTCGTCGTAGTGCGAGATTTCCTCGATCTTGAACGGCCACGGCTGGTTGAACTGGGGCGGCAACTGCAGGGCGGGAAACTCGGGCGCCAGGGTCTGGGTGAGATCGACCACGCGAATCCGTCCGCTGAGCAAATCCCCGGCAAACCGGGCCAGGGTGCTGTTCGTTGTCATCTGGAGCTCCTGATGGAAAATTTGGGGGGATGCGACCACAAAAGGATGGACGTTGGCGGGCCCGACCGAAATCCGAAAAGCGCATTCGGCTATCCGGTTTGCGCATGCACAGACGACCCGACCGGCGACCAGAGGATTTTCGTCCTGTAACGCAGGCGCTGTAAGGGCGTCACAAGGCCGGGAAGAGCGAGAGGAGAAGTGCACTCCCAAACGGGCGCACAGCGTAAGAGTCACGGCACGGAACAGCGCAACTCCTCTCCCGTGTGCGCTATTCGGTGCCCTCGACGGATGAACCCCGGCCCACGCTGGACTGCACTGGTCGGTTTTCGTTTTCTGCGCTGACGGGATAAGGCGTGTCCGCAATGGAGCGCGTGGTGTGGGTGTGGTGCCTAGGATGTGGCTCATGGAAGCGTTGCCGGGGTGACCGGTGGCGCAGGCGATGAGTTGCGCTAGGCGCATTTGGACAGGGAGCAAGTCAATGGCAGACGAACCGGTAGTGCGTCGGCGGGTAGTGAAGGCGGCGAGCGGGATCAGCGAAGCGCGGGTCAATGGACAGAAGACGCAGAGCCAGTACCAGCCGTACAAGGATGCGGCGTGGGGCTTCATCAACCACTGGTATCCGGCGGTGTTCAGCAAGGAGCTGGGCGAGGACGAAGTGAAGGGCATCCAGATCTGCGGGATCCCGATCGTGCTGCGTCGTGTGGATGGCAAGGTGTATGCGCTCAAGGACCAGTGTCTGCACCGCGGGGTGAGATTGTCGGAGAAGCCGATGTGCTTCAACAAGAAGACGATCTCGTGCTGGTATCACGGTTTCACCTTCGACCTGAAGGACGGCAAGCTCTCGACCATCGTGGCCAACCCGGACGACAAGCTGGTGGGCACGACGGGGCTGACGAGCTACCCGACCGAGGAAGTGGCGGGGATGGTGTTCGTGTTCGTGCGTGAGGACGACTTTGCCGATGAAGACGTGCCGCCGCTATCGCAGGATCTGCCGTTCCGCTTCCCCGAGAACAGCGAACGTTTCCCGCACCCGCTGTGGCCGGCCGCGCCGAGCCTGCTCGACGCAGACGCGGTAGGTCACGGCATGCACCGCACCGGGTACGGCAACTGGCGCATCGCGTGCGAGAACGGCTTCGACAACGCGCACATCCTGGTGCACAAGGACAACACCATCGTGCACGCGATGGAATGGGTGCTGCCGCTGGGGATTCTGCCCACGAGCGACGACTGCATCACCGTGGTCGAAGATGAGCAAGGCCCCAAGGGCATGATGCAGTGGCTGTTCACCGACAAGTGGGCGCCGGTGCTGGAGAACAAGTCGCTGGGCCTGGAAGTGAAGGGCGTTAATGGACGTGCCTACCGCACCTCGGTGGTGCTGCCCGGTGTGCTGATGGTGGAGAACTGGCCGGGCGAGCACATTGTGCAATACGAATGGTATGTGCCGATCACCGACGACCTGCACGAATACTGGGAAGTGCTGGTGAAGGTGTGCCCGACGGAGAAGGACCGGGAAGACTTCAAGTACAAGTTCGACCGGGTGTACAAGCCGCTGTGTCTGCACGGCTTCAACGACTGCGACCTGTATGCACGCGAAGCGATGCAGAGCTTCTACGCCGACGGCACGGGCTGGGATGACGAGCAACTGGTGGCGACGGACATCTCGCCGATCACGTGGCGCAAGCTGGCCTCGCGCTGGAACCGTGGTATCGCGAAGCCGGGCAAGGGTGTGGCGGGATCGGTGAAGACGCACAGCATCCGCTTCAAGGACACGGCCGCAGGCAAGCCGCCCGGCTACTTCGTCGAACAGATCGAAGACTGATTCCCTGGTCGATGCGCCTGAAGCGCATCGACATCATTTCAAGAATTCTTCCCCGTGACAGTGTGCGGGCAGGTCAAGCCCGGCCTGCGCATGGCCTCGTCACGCCGGAACTCAGGAGTACCAATCTGTGACACCTTCCTTTCAGAGCATCTGGGCTGAACTCCGTCAGACAAGCTTTTGTCAGGGCTGGACGGACGCTGGCGGCGTCAACACCCGTTACCTTCACACCGGCGACCGTGCCAGTCCTGCCTTGATCATGCTGCACGGTGTTGGCGGACATGCCGAGGCCTATGTGCGCAACCTCAAGGCGCATGGCATGCATTTCTCCACATGGGCGATCGACATGATCGGTCACGGCTGGTCCTCTCCCGCGACGAGCGATCTGGAGATCCCGGCCTATATCGAACACCTGCTGCGCTTCATGGACGCGCAGAACATCGAGCGCGCGAGTTTCTCGGGTGAGTCGCTGGGCGGGTGGGTGGCTGCCCGGATGGCGATTGACCATCCGGACCGCGTCGAACGTCTGGTGTTGAACACGGCTGGGGGGTCGCAGGCGGACCCAGCCGTGATGTCACGGCTGAAATCCTTGTCATTGCAGGCCGCGAGTGATCCTTCGTGGGACTTCATCAAGGCACGCGTTGAGTGGCTGATGGCGGACAAGACCAAGGCTTACGACGATCTGATCGCGACTCGTCAGGCGATCTATGCCCAGCCCGGTATGGCTGCGGGCATGAAGCACAACATGGTGTTGCAGGACATGGAAACCCGGCTGCGCAATCTGATCGCGGCCGAAGACTATGCCCGCATCGCTGCACCGACGCTGGTGCTGTGGACCTCAGATGACCCCACTGCGGACGTCACCGAGGGCCGGCGCATCGCGTCGATGATTCCGGGTGCCTTGTTCACTGTCATGGACGGCTGCGGCCACTGGCCCCAGTTCGAGGACCCGGCCACCTTCAACCGGATCCATCTCGCGTTTCTCCTTGGCGGTGCCGTCCCCGAAGCGGTTCGCGTGGGGCCGTAAGGGAAGCCGCCCCATGAAAGCAATGCTGCAGTGCATGTCGCACACCCCGTTGAAGGGCTATTTCGATCCGTCGCCAGATGTCGTCGGCGAAGTGGCGGATCTCGTGAATGCGGTGCGTGAAGAAGTGGCGTGCTTCGACCCGGAGGTGATCTACCTGTTTGCGCCAGATCACTACAACGGCGTCTTCCTCGATCTCATGCCGCAGTTCTGTATCGGCATGGGTGCGACGTCGGTGGGTGATTACATGACACCGGATGGCCCCCTCGATGTGCCACGCCAGCTTGCAGAGCGGTGCGCCGAGGTGGTGATCGAAAACGGCATCGACCTGGCGTTCTCGTACCGGATGCAGGTGGATCATGGCTTTGCGCAGGCACTGGTCGAGATGACCGGCGCGCTCGATCGCTACCCGGTCATTCCCATCATGATCAACGCCGTCGCACCGCCCCTGGTCAGCTTCAAGCGCGCACGCCAACTGGGTGAGGCGCTCGGGCGCTTTGCCGGGCGCGAGCATGAACGGGTGCTGTTCATCGGCTCCGGCGGGCTGTCTCACAACCCGCCGATTCCTGCGATTGCCACGGCAAGCGATCCGGTAGTCATCGAGCGTCTGATTGCGGGTCGCAACCCGACGCCCGAAGCGCGGGATGCACGCCAGAAACGCACGATCGCCGCAGCGCGCGCGTTCGCGGCCGGTGACGGTGGGTTGCATGCATTGAGCCCCGAATGGGATCGAACCTTCATGCGCCAGGTGCAGGCGCGTGACTGGTCGGCAATCGATGCCTATCGCAACGACGACGTGAGCAAAGCCGCCGGTGCTTCAACCCATGAAGCCAAGACCTGGGTCGCCGCGGCGGCGGCAATGGAGGCCGCCTGCGCTCAGGGCTGGAAGGCGGAAGCGCGCTATTACCGTCCGATTCCCGAATGGGTCGCCGGGTTCGGTGCGCTCTCGGGATACAGCCATGAAGGCCCCCAGTAAGTCCAGAGGTGGCGCTGCGCCCGCAGGCCGGTTGCAGTGTCAATCGAAACAAGATCGGAAAGGAACTTCAGATGAGTCAGCTTGATATCGTGGCCGCAGCCGATGCGCTCTACGCCGCCGCATGCAGTGGCAAGGCCGTGGCGCCGCTGCGCGACCGGGTTGAGCAGGCGTCGGCCGAAACGGCCTATGCAATCCAGTCGCACAACACCCGGCGCGCAATGGCTGAGGGCCGCCGTCTGGTGGGGCGGAAGATCGGTTTGACCTCACCAGCGGTGCAGCGTCAGCTCGGTGTCGATCAACCCGACTTCGGCATGCTGTTTGCCGACATGGCTGTTGGCGATGCCGAGCCGGTGGCCAAGGGCAGGTTGATTCAGCCCAAGGTCGAGGCGGAGATCGCGTTCGTACTGGGCAAGGATCTGTGCTTCGAACGGCACACCTATGCCGATCTGCTGGGCGCCATCGAATACTGCCTGCCCGCCGTCGAGATCGTGGACAGCCGGATCGCGGACTGGCGCATCAGCCTGTTCGATACCGTTGCCGACAACGCCTCGTCCGGGCTCTTCGTCCTCGGCAGTACACCGGTCAGGGCGAGCCGCTTCGACATGGGGCGCTGTGCGATGACGATGCAGGAAGGCGGCCGGGCTGTCTCCGAAGGAAACGCACGCGCCTGCCTCGGCAATCCGCTCAATGCAGCCGTCTGGCTCGCCGACATGCTGGTGCGCGTCGGTCAGCCACTGCAGGCCGGTGACATCGTGCTTACCGGCGCGCTGGGTCCGATGGTCGCGGTTGATGCGACACGGGCGCAGACCTTCGCGGTGGACATCGAAGGCCTGGGTCACGTTGAGGCGCGCTTTGATTGATGCGCGCTGTGCCTGTGGCGGGCTCGTAACGCCTCCGCGGGCGGAGCGCCCGCCGCGTGATCTCTTTCCACACAGTATCGTTCGACAGGAAACCCCATGACCAAAATCAAATGCGCGCTGATCGGCCCCGGCAACATCGGCACCGATCTGCTCTATAAACTTAAGCGTAGTCCGGTGCTCGAGCCGGTGTGGATGGTGGGCATTGACCCGACCTCCGAAGGTCTGGCGCGGGCCCGCGAGATGGGCCTCAAGACCACCGCTGAAGGCGTCGACGGGATGCTGGCGCACGTAAAGTCCGACGGCATCCAGATTGCCTTCGATGCGACTTCGGCTTATGTGCATGCCGAGAACAGCCGCAAGCTCAACGAGCTCGGTGTACTGATGGTCGACCTCACGCCCGCTGCGATCGGCCCCTTCTGCGTGCCGCCGGTGAATCTGGTCGAGCACGTGGGCAAGGGTGAGATGAACGTCAACATGGTCACCTGCGGAGGCCAGGCCACGATCCCGATGGTGGCCGCAATCAGCCGCGTGCAAGCGGTGGGCTATGGCGAAATCGTCGCCACTGTGTCGTCGAAATCCGCTGGTCCCGGCACACGAAAGAACATCGACGAATTCACCCGCACCACCTCGGGCGCGGTAGAGAAGGTGGGTGGCGCCAAAAAGGGCAAGGCCATCATCATCCTCAACCCGGCCGAGCCTCCGCTGATCATGCGCGACACGGTGCACTGCCTGACCGAGACCGAGCCCGATCAGGCCGCGATCACCGAGTCGATCCACGCCATGATCAAGGAAGTGCAGAAGTACGTGCCCGGCTACAAGCTGGTCAATGGACCGGTGTTCGACGGCAAGCGCGTGTCGGTGTTCATGGAAGTCGAAGGTCTTGGCGACTACCTGCCCAAGTACGCCGGCAACCTCGACATCATGACCGCGGCCGCCGCACGTACCGCCGAGATGTTTGCCGAAGAAATCCTCGCCGGCCGCCTCACCCTCGAACCCAACCGCGCCGTGATGGCCGCGGCCTTGTCTTGAAAAGGGAGCCGACCATGGATCTACGCGGCAAGAAAATCACCGTCCACGACATGACCCTGCGTGACGGCATGCACCCCAAGCGTCACCTGATGACACTCGAGCAGATGAAGACCATCGCCTGCGGGCTCGACGATGCAGGCATCCCGCTGATCGAGGTCACCCACGGCGACGGCCTCGGCGGCAGCTCGGTGAACTACGGCTTCCCCGCGCACACCGATGAGGAATACCTCGGTGCGGTGATTCCGCTGATGAAGCAGGCCAAGGTCTCGGCCCTGCTGCTGCCGGGCATCGGCACCGTTGATCATCTGAAGATGGCGCACGAGCTTGGCGTAAGTACCATCCGTGTGGCCACCCACTGCACCGAGGCAGACGTCTCCGAGCAACACATCGGCATGGCGCGAAAGCTGGGCATGGACACTGTCGGCTTTCTGATGATGGCGCACATGAACAGCCCCGAAGGGCTGGTGAAGCAAGCCAGACTGATGGAAAGCTACGGCGCCAACTGCATCTACGTGACCGACTCGGCCGGGCACCTCTTGCCCGACACGGTGAAAGCGCGCCTGAGCGCAGTGCGTGATGCCCTCAAGCCCGAAACCGAGCTCGGTTTTCATGGCCACCACAACCTCGCCATGGGCGTCGCCAACTCCATCGCCGCCGTCGAGGTCGGTGCCACCCGCATCGATGCGGCTGCCGCGGGGCTGGGTGCCGGTGCGGGTAACACCCCGATGGAAGTGCTGATCGCGGTGTGCGACCTGATGGGCATCGAGACCGGCGTCGACGTGTTCAAGATCCAGGATGTGGCCGAAGACCTTGTGGTGCCGATCATGGACTTCCCGATCCGCATCGACCGCGACGCGCTCACGCTCGGTTACGCCGGCGTGTATGGCTCTTTCCTGCTGTTTGCCAAGCGCGCAGAGAAGAAATACGGCGTGCCGGCACGCGACATTCTGGTCGAGATGGGCCGGCGCGGCATGGTCGGCGGGCAGGAAGACATGATCGAGGACACGGCGATGAATCTGGCCCGGGAAAGATCGGCGGCCTGACGAGACCGCAGCCGCGCGCCCAGCTTGGCGGGTGCGCGGCGCTGCTCCAGCTTTGTGGTACCGCCATTCGGCGTGCCACGTGACCACAGCGCGGCCCGTCCGGGCGGTCGCTGACGGGAAGGGTGCCCCGACAGTGCGCCCACACCCCAGGAGAGAGACATGGCGATGATGAAGGCGGCCCGGTTGCATGAAATCGGCGGAAAGTTCGTGCTTGACGAAGTGCCGGTTCCCGCACCCGGAAAACACGATGTGCTGGTCAAGGTCGAGGCCTGTGGAGTGATCCCGAACCTCAGGAACGTTGTGACGCATTTCCCTACCTGGTATCCGTTCCTACCGCTTCCCGCATTGCCCGCCATCTTCGGGCTCGACGCGGCCGGAACGATCGCCGCGGTTGGCGAGGGCGTGACCTCGTTCAAGGTGGGCGAACGGGTCTATGTGAATCCGGGTGTCGGATGTGGTGAGTGCCGGCATTGCAAGCGTGGCGACCCGACGCGGTGCGACGCCTACACCTTCATGGGCTACTTCGGCTTCGGGAAGGACTCGCAGCGCATCTTCGAGAAGTATCCGTATGCGGGCTACGCGGAGTTTACCACCGCGCCGGCTGCAAACCTGGTGCGCCTGCCCGACAGCCTGAAGAGCGCGGACGCTGCACGTTTTGGCTATCTTGGTACTGCGTACTCCGCCATCCGCAAGTCCGGGCTGAGGCCCGGGCAGGACATTCTCATTCTCGGTGCGACGGGGACACTGGGCGTTGGCGCGGTGCTGCTTGCGCTGGCGTTCGGTGCGTCCCGTGTGGTCGTGGTTGCACGGGACACGGCGGCCCTCGACAAGCTCGTCGCACTCGATCCGCAACGGGTCATCGCGATCACGCTCGGCGAAGGCAGCATCCATGAGCAGGTCCGTGGCCGGATCCCGGACGGGGTCGACGTGATGCTCGATACGCTCGGCGCCAAGGCGCCCGCCGAACTCTCGGTCGACGCCATGCAGGCCGTCATCCGGGGGGGACGCATCATCCAGATTGGCGGTGTGGCCGGCCCGATTCCGATCGATCCGCACCCGTTCATGTGCGCGCAGCTGCAATACATCGGCTCGCTCTGGTTCACCCCGGCAGAGGGTGACGAGATGGCCAGCATGATTGCCGCGGGTAGCGTCGATCTCGGCCTGCTCGAATCGCGCCCGTTCGGCCTCGACCAGCTCAATGAAGCGCTTGATGAGATCGAGGCGAACGGCAACGGTTTCGCCAACTTCCACATTCGCGTGCAGTAGTTCCATTACCCGGCCACAACGCCGTCCGCGCATAGGCGGCGGCGCTGTGGCCGCAGAGAAGGATCGTTCCGCAAACGCACAGGAGAGCATCAAAATGCAGGGAAATCGTGTTGTAACTGGTCACAACGCCAGCGGAAAGGCAGAAGTCGTCCTCTCGGGGCCGGTGCCGGGCAGTAGCGAGTTCGAGCACACGCCGGGCTTCTCGGCTGCAGTCGTGTGGCAGACCACTGCGGAGCCGAAAATCGCCGCCCGCGCGTCCGATCCGGTGCTCGGACTCGAGTCCGTCATGCCGATGGTGGGCGGGACGACCGCAATGCTTGTCACCTTTCCGCCGGACAGCCTGTCTGCGGGCCCTGATTTCGATCCGGAGAAGGCCGGCGCCGAGTTCGCGCAGCGTCTGCCCGGTCTCGTCGACACCTTCGAGGCGGATGGATCGGGCTATCACCAGACCGACACGATCGACTACGGTGTGGTCATCGACGGCGAAATCTGGCTGGACCTTGGCGAAGGTGAAGAGAAGCGCCTGGGCAAGGGAGATGTTGTTGTCCAGGTCGGCACCCGGCATGCATGGCGAAATCGGGGTACCGAACCTGCGCGCATCTTCTTCGTGCTCATGGGCGCGCGCCGCTAAGCGGCCACACGCCACAGCCGGCCGGCGGCGCTCAGGCCGCTCTGCCGGTATCCGCCTGCGAACGGTCGAGCAGTCTGCTGTTCAGAATGACATCGACCGGACGCTGCAGATGTCTGCGCAGCAAATCGACCAAAGCGTCAGCATTCCTTTGCATGGCGAGCTCGAAGATCTGTTCGTGTTCGTTGTGCACATCCCGCGGGCGCGGACCGTCCAGCGCCGACAGCCTGCGATAGCGCTCTGCCTGCAGATGCAGCTTTGCACGCAGGTCGAGCAGGCGACCGGATGGCGCGGCGGCAACGAGCGCCTCGTGGAACTCGAAATTGCGCCGCTCCCACTCCTCATAGGCTTCGGCCGTCCGTGCGCCCAGGCGCTCCTCTGCGCGCGTCAGCCGGTGAAAGCTGCTCACCAGCCTGGCCTCCCAGTCATCGTTCCCGTTTGCCACGCTCTGACGTGCAGCCTCGGTCTCGACCAGTGCGCGCAGGTACACCAGGTCTTCGAGGTCGGCCACCGACATCGGTGCAACCGTGAATCCTCTCTGCCCCTGAGCAACGACCAGCGCATCGGAAACGAGCAGGCCCAGGGCTTCGCGCAGGGTGCCGGAACTCATCTTGTACTGGGTCTTGAGATGTTCCACCCGCATCTTCTCGCCGGGGGCGTGGACGCCAAGCACGATATTTCGCCGGATCGCACGATAGGCCGTTTCGATCAGGGTGGCGGGCGGCGTGGAAGACATTCCGTCGGTCGCATTCGTGGCGTCGCGAATCATGGTGTGGTGAGCGTAGTAAGGAATGTGAAAATCATAACATTCTTCATATGGTTGACATATGAACTTATAACCGACAATCTACGAAAAAAACAATAACACGAAGAAATCTCGAGAATACGGTGCGGGGATGGAATTCCCCTCGGCGCCGGTAAATCGTAAAAGGAGCGATGCATGAGTGAGAGCAACCCGGAGATCGGCCAAAGTATCGACGTAGGGGGAATCAGGACCAACTACCATGATCTGGGTGCGGGTTTCCCATTGTTGATGATTCACGGCTCGGGGCCGGGCGTCAGTGGCTACGTCAATTGGCGCACGGTGATGAATCCCCTTGCCGCAGACCGTCGGGTGATCATTCCCGATATGGTTGGATTCGGTTTTACCGATCGCCCCGAGGGGCAGCGGTACGACGTCGACACATGGGTCGACCAGGCGATCGGTCTGCTCGATGCACTCGGTATCGCCCAGGCGGACATCGTGGGCAACTCGTTCGGCGGTGCGCTCGCCCTCAAGATCGCGATTCGGCACCCCTCACGCTTGCGTCGGATCGTGCTCATGGGGAGTGCAGGCATCGACTTTCCCCTCACCGAGGGACTCGACGCCGTCTGGGGGTATGAGCCGTCGCTTGCCAACATGCGCAAGTTGCTCGACATCTTTGCCTTCGACCGCAGCCTGGTGAACGACGACCTTGCCCGGTTGCGCTACCAGGCCAGCATTCAGCCCGGATTCCAGGAATCGTTCTCGGCCATGTTCCCGTCGCCCCGCCAGCGCTGGGTGGAGGCGCTGGCCAGCGACGAAGCGCAGATCCGCGCCATACCGCACGAGGTACTGGTGATTCACGGGCGCGAGGACCAGGTGATTCCGCTGGAGAGCTCAGTGCGTCTGACCGGCTTGATCGCACGTGCGCAGTTGCATGTGTTCGGGCGTTGTGGGCACTGGACGCAGATCGAACAAGCGGCTCGCTTCACCCGGTTGGTGCAGGATTTTCTGGGCGAGGCGGCAGCCAACGAGCCGCTCGTCCAGGTGAGCGCTGCTGAGGCCGCACTGGCCTGAATGTTGCTCAGGTCGTGATCGATAACGATGAGCGGGCGCGCAGCGATCCGGCCATCAATGCAGGAGCAAGGAATTGAAGAACGAAAGTATTGAAGGGCGCTGGAACATCGTCTCGTGGCGTCAGGAGTACGACGATGGACGCAAGGTCTTCCCCTTTGGAGAGCAGATCGAAGGCTTCATCCAGTACGGGGAGGGAAACATGTTCTGCGTACTGTCGAAGAAGCCGCGGCGGGCGTTTACCACCGGCGGTCAGTGGGATGCGGCCGACAGTGAAAAGGCTGCGGCCTATAACGAATACCTGACTTACGCCGGCCGCTACGAGTTCGACGGCGAAACCGTGAGCCATCTCATCGATCTGTGCATTTTTCCTAACTGGCAGGGAAGCGTGCAGCGCCGCAAGGTGATGCGTACTGGGCCAGATGAAATGACCCTGGTCGCCAGAATCGAGGATGGCACACCCGAGGCGAGGACGGCCGTGCTCGCCTGGCGGCGTGCGTGTGCTTGAGGGAAGGATATGTCGGAACAGGAGGCAGGCTTGATGGGACAGGTGAAACGGCTGGCTTATATCCAGATCGAGGCCACGGATCTTGAAGCGTGGAGCGCTTTCGCCGGCGGCGTGATGGGGTGCGAAATCGTTCCGGACACCGCGCCCGGCGATCTGCGGCTCAGGGTCGATGATCGTCCGTGGCGCATTAAGGTTACCGAGGGGCCGCGCAACGACATTGTTGTTGTAGGGCTGGAGGTCGATTGTGGTGAAGACTTCGCGGCCATCCGAACTCGCCTCGCCGATGCCGGAATCGACGTACATCCAGGGAGCACCGAGGCCTGCGAGGCACGCGGTGTGCGCGAACTGCTGTGCTTCCGCGATCCTGCAGGTATGGAAGTGGAACTGTCCTACGGTTCCCTGATGCGCCCGCAGCAGCCCTTTAACTCGCCGTTGGCGCATGGCGGCTTCGTCACCGGGGACCAGGGGCTGGGCCACGTGATGCTGGTGGTGGAGAACGTTGCCGAGGTGCATCGCTTCTATTGCGAATTGCTGGGTTTCGTTACCAGCGACTTCGTGGCCACTGACAACTACGGCGGGCAGAAAGGCAGTTTTGTGTTCATGCGCTGCAATCAGCGCCATCACTCTTTAGCAATAGGTTATCTTCCCCTTGGGCGACGGCTCGGACACTTGATGCTCCAGGTGCGGGAATTCGACGATGTAGGCCGCACCCTCGACAGGGTGCATCAGAGCCCGTTCCGCCAGACCCGTGCGTTGGGGCGACATATCAATGACCGGATGTTCTCGTTCTATGTCGAAAGTCCATCAGGAGTGCAAATCGAATGTGGTTGGGGTGGGCTGGAGGTGAAAGAAGACGATCTTGAGGTCAAGACCTACGATGTGACCAGCGCGTGGGGGCACCAACACCTGTTGCCGAAGTGAATGGTTCGCCCCTGCATCTGATGAGGCCTGGGGCGAACCGTACCGGATGACGGTGTACCAAGCGGCGGCAGCACAGATTCACCGAAGAGTGGATGCCGGGCGGACACCACAGAGAGACGAAGGAGTCACGATGCAATTGCAAGGTTTGGCATACGACCGCAATACCGTTGTGGAAATGGGTAGCTTCGAACGTTTTCAGACGCGCGACCTGGAAGAGGCACGAAGCTGGGGGACGCGAGTGTTCTGCGAGAACAATCTGCGTAGCCTGGATTCCCGGAAGCCCGTCAATGCGCGCATGTATTACCGTCGCATGAACGGTATCGGCGTAGGACGCATGAGCTACGGTGGAGAAGTCACCATCGAGCCTGGCGTACTCGACTCCTTTTATCTGATCCAGATGCCGCTGTGTGGTTCGGAGCGCATTGAGTGCGCCGGTGAAACCACTCATAGCTCGGCCGGCACGGGTTCGGTGCTCAGCGCGCATCGTCCCGTGCGCATCCGCCATGCCGAGCGCACCGAGAAGCTGATCCTGAGGGTCGATCGCGACCTGCTCGAAAGGCATTGCCGGCAGCATCTGGGGGGTAATCTGCCCGATCGCATCGAGTTCGATACGGCGATGCCGCTGGAAACCGGTGCGGGTCAGCGCTGGATGCGCACGATGCACTGGCTGCTCGAAACCCTGAAGTCCGAGCCCGATCCGTTGTCGCCGCTGTTGTCGGCCCAGATCGAACAGATGGTCGTGACCATGTTGCTCGTGTGCCAGGGCAACACCTGTACGCGCGCGCTGTGCGAGGATTCGCGCACCGTTGCGCCCGCCTTCATCCGTCGCACCGAGCAGTTCATCGAAGAGCGCGCCCACGAACCCATCACCGTCGGAGACATGGCGGAGCATGTCGGGGTCAGCACGCGCTCCCTGTTTACCGGTTTCCGCAAGTACCGCAATACCTCGCCGATGCTCTTCCTGAAGGAAGTCCGGCTCACTCGTGTGCGTGAGCAATTGCTGCGCAGCGAGACCGGGCGTACCACGGTGACTGCGGTCGCGTATCAATGGGGCTTTGGTCATCTCGGCCACTTCACGACCGACTACAAGCGCCGTTTTGGCGAGAGCCCATCCGAGACGCTTGCGCGTTAAGTGCGATGGCGATCGGGCAATCTGCGGTTTACCGGTCGAGCGATCTGGACGAAACCCGGAGTATCGTGGCGGGGATCTATTGCGATCACCGTCTCGACCAGCTTCGTAGCAGAGCGTGCCTGAAGTACGAGCATACCCATTGTGCAATGGGCGGGTTCAGCTTCAGCCGGATGCGCTATGGTGCCGATGTGAGTGTCGACGTGGACACGCTCGGGGACTTCTACCTGATCCAGGTGCCGCTCAGCGGCACCGACCGGATGTGCGTCAATGGACATTCATTCTGTTCCGATTCGCGCTACGCATCCGTCAATGCACCGATGAGCGGCCTCGGCATGAATTGGAGTGCCGACTGCCTGAAATTTGCCGTCAGGATCGAACGCAAGCTTCTCGAGGGCCACGCGGCTGCGCTGAGTGCCCGCCCGGATGACGGGCCGCTTGTATTCATGCCGTCGGTCGACCTCAGGCTGGCTGCACCGCGCTCATGGGTGGCAACTGCGCAGCATGTACTCAACGAACTCCAGCGCAACCCTCAGCTCGCGACGCAGCCGCTGGTCAGGACACAGTTCGAGCAATTGCTGATGACGACGCTGCTGAGCTGGATGCCGGGCAGTTTCGGGGAGGCCGTTCAAACAGAGCGTCGGGTGGTGCTCCCGCGGCATGTCAAGGTGGCCGAAGAGTTCATGCGCGCAAATCCCGAGCAGGTGATGACAATTGAAACGCTGGCCAGTGTGGTGGGTGTCAGCGGCCGTACCCTGTTTGACGGTTTTCGAAAATTTCTTGGGGTGAGTCCGATGCGCTACCTGCGCGATCTGCGCATGGAGTGTGCGCGCCGCGATCTGCTCGACGCCTCCAGGCCACGCAGCGTTACCACCATCGCGACCCATTGGGGCTTCTATCAGCTCGGACGCTTCGCTTGCGACTACCGCCGACGTTTTGATGAACATCCGCACGAGACAATGGCGAAAGGGCGTTAAGCCAGAATATCTGCCCGATCGTGGTGCGTGCACGCACTGTGTTGGTGAGTGCTTGTTTTTCCTGCGGTTTTTGCACGTTGTCTGCAGTCTGCGCATATTTCTCTGGTTCAGGGTCCGTCAAATTGGGGCTGTCTTCGATATCGAAGATTTCGCACCAACCCAAGACGGAGAGAAACAACATGCGCAAGATCACCATCATCGGTGCAGGTCAGGGCGGGCTTCAGCTCGGGATCGGCCTGCTTTCCAAGGGTTACGACGTCACCCTCGTTTCGAATCGCACCGCAGAGCAGATCTCCCAGGGCCGCGTCATGTCGAGCCAGTCGATGTACGACATGGCGGTCGGCTATGAGCGCGACCTTGATCTGGCGTTCTGGGACGACGCCTGTCCGCCAATTTCCGGCGTTCATTTCCGGGTGGGCGGATCTGACGGCGTGACCCCGATCGACTGGCGTTCGCCCATGCGTGCGCCGGGACAGTCGGTGGATCAGCGCATCAAGATGCCGGCATGGATGGCGGAGTTCGAACGCCGTGGCGGCCATCTCGTCATCGCGGACGCCGGTGTGCCGGATCTCGAACGCTATGCCGCCGACGCCGACCTTGTCATCGTCGCGTCCGGAAAGGGTGCGGTGGGGGCCTTGTTCGAGCGCGATGCGGAACGCAGTCAGTTCGATGCTCCCCTGCGCACGGTCTCGCTGACCTACGTTCACGGCATGAAGCCGAGGGAGGATTTCCCTGCCCTCAATATCAGCGTCAATCCGGGGATTGGTGAGTATGTGAACTTCCCCTCACTGACCCATACCGGTGCCTGCGACATCATCAATCTGGAGTGTATTCCGGGAGGACCGATGGATTGCTGGCAAGAGGTTGATTCTCCCGAGGCGCACTTCAAGCTGGCGGTGAAGCTCATTCGTGAGTTCTTCCCCTGGGAGGCAGACCGGTGTACCGATCTTCGCCTGACCGACGCACTGGGCACGCTCGCAGGCCGGATCACGCCCACCGTGCGCAAGCCTGTTGGCAAACTGCCCTCGGGGGCCGTCGTCCTCGGTATGGCGGATGCGCTGGTGCTCAACGACCCCATCACCGGGCAGGGCTCGAACAACGCAAGCAAATGCGCCGCGCTCTACATGGAGGCAATTGTGCAGCACGGGGACGAAGCCTTCGACGAGGCCTGGATGCAGGCGACCTTTGACGCCTACTGGGACTACGCGAAGTGGGTGACCCGCTTCACCAACACCCATCTCCTGCCGCCGCCCCCACAAGTGTTGAAGATCTTTGGCGCCTGCGGAGAGAATCCGGCGCTGGCCGCCCGTGTCGCCAACGCTTTCGACGATCCCAAGAGTCTTGCGCCGTGGTATTACGACGCGGCAGAGGCGGATTGTTTCATCGACTCGTTTGCGGTTCCGGCCTGAGGTCGGCGAAATGGAAGCGAAAACGATGCGAATCAATTGCGGACGCAGGCTGCTCGGCAGCCTGATCATTGCGCTGCTCGGTAGTTCCGGGCAATCGGCCTTCGCCACACAAGGTACGTTTCCGCATGGCTACGGTGTGAAGTCCGAGGGGATGGGGGGCGTCGCCATCGCCCTCGCGCAGGACGCCATGGTGGGCGCGACCAATCCGGCAGGCATGGTGCTGGTGGGCAACCGGGTGGATCTGGGGGCCGCCTTCCTCCAGGTGGATAACGGTGCCTACTTTGCCGGCACGCGCTACGACGGTAGCGCAGACAAGAGCCTCTATATCATCCCCCAGCTGGGTGCCAACTGGATGGTGGATGCGGTGTCGAGCCTGGGCATCACCGTGGTTGGCAATGGCGTCGGCACCAACTATGACAATGATGACAGCATCGGCGGGCTGAAGGCGG
The DNA here is from genome assembly GCF_003111665.1 of Parazoarcus communis. Classification (NCBI taxonomy): domain Bacteria; kingdom Pseudomonadati; phylum Pseudomonadota; class Betaproteobacteria; order Rhodocyclales; family Zoogloeaceae; genus Parazoarcus; species Parazoarcus communis. Next base: position 3,581,794 of record NZ_CP022188.1, read on the forward strand.
CCAGCTCGGAGCTCAAGCAGATGGTCGCCACCGTCTCGTATGCGCGCAAGCTCGGTGAAGCGCATGCCCTTGGCGTGGGGGTGGTGCTCGCACGCCAGGTGCTCGATATCGGCGGCACAGCCAGTATCGGCCTGCCCGAAGGTCGGGACGATTCATACGGTGCCGGCGTGCGCCTGGGCTGGACCTGGGATGCAGGCCGCGGCCTGCAGCTGGGTGCAATGTGGGCGAGCAAGGTCGACATGGGGCGCATGGACACCTTCGAAGGCTTGCTGCCTGAGCGCGGCAAACTCGATATCCCGGAGAGCTACGGGTTCGGCGCGAGCTATGTGAAAGGGGCGTGGACCTTCGGCATCGATGCACAACGCATCCTCTGGAGCGATGTGCGCGCCTTTGGCAACGACGGAGTCGGCGACGCGACAGGCGCCCCCGGGTCGAAGAATGGCCCCGGCTTTGGGTGGCGCGATCAGACCATCTGGCGAGTCGGCGCAGCGTACGCGGTCGATTCGCAATGGACGCTGCGTGCGGGCTATAACCACGGCTCGCGTCTGCTTGACAGTCGCGACACCTTCCTGGGCGTGCTCGCGCCCGCCGCAAACCGCCGTCATCTCACCCTTGGGGCAAGCCTCGCACTGAAGGACGGAGGCGAGTTTTCCGTGGCCTACGCGAGGTCATTCAAGGAGACGGTGCATGGTACGGGTGCCGCGCCCGACGGACTGACCGCGCTCTACATGGGGCAGCACTGGTTGTCCGCGTCTTACAGTTTCAGGTTCTGAGGAGCAATGATGATCGATCCTGCCAACTTGCGCCGCGCCTTTGGCCAGTTTGCCACCGGCGTCACCATTGTCACCGCGCTGGACGCCGAGGGCGCGCCGGTCGGGGTGACCGCCAGCAGCTTCAACACCGTATCGTTGCAACCCCCGCTCGTGCTCTGGAGTATCGCCCGCAGCGCATACAGCTTCGATGCCTTCGCTGCTGCTGGTCATTTTGCGGTGCACGTACTGGATGCTAGTCAGCGCACCTTGTCCGACCGCTTCGCACGTGCTTCTTCCGATAAATTTGCTGACCTGCGCATCGGCAAAGGGGAGGGCGACGTACCGCTGCTGGAAACGGTAGCGACCGTGTTCGAGTGCGAGACCGCGCATCGCTACGATGGCGGTGATCACCTCATCCTGGTCGGAAAGGTGCTGAATCTGCGTCTGCCCGCGGATTCTGCTGATCCCCTGTTGTTTCATCGGGGGCGGTATGCGGCAGTCGAAGTAGCGGAGGGTGTTGTGACTTAGTGGGGGTGTCACCCTCAAGGCTGGGACGACGGGTGGTAAAGAAAATGGCATGTCGATCGGTAAGACGGTTGGCGTGCCATTTTTTGGTCCAGGCTCGCCGGAAGGTCGCGGTCGGGCGGCACGGGCAAGGCGGCGGCAGTTGCCAAGGCTTCCACCGTTTTCTGCGCTGACGGGATAAGGCGTGTCCGCAATGGAGCGCGTGGTGTGGGTGTGGTGCCTAGGATGTGGCTCATGGAAGCGTTGCCGGGGTGACCGGTGGCGCAGGCGATGAGTTGCGCTAGGCGCATTTGGACAGGGAGCAAGTCAATGGCAGACGAACCGGTAGTGCGTCGTCGGGTGGTGAAGGCGGCGAGCGGGATCAGCGAAGCGCGGGTCAATGGACAGAAGACGCAGAGCCAGTACCAGCCGTACAAGGATGCGGCGTGGGGCTTCATCAACCACTGGTATCCGGCGGTGTTCAGCAAGGAGCTGGGCGAGGACGAAGTGAAGGGCATCCAGATCTGCGGGATCCCGATCGTGCTGCGTCGTGTGGATGGCAAGGTGTATGCGCTCAAGGACCAGTGTCTGCACCGCGGGGTGAGATTGTCGGAGAAGCCGATGTGCTTCAACAAGAAGACGATCTCGTGCTGGTATCACGGTTTCACCTTCGACCTGAAGGACGGCAAGCTCTCGACCATCGTGGCCAACCCGGACGACAAGCTGGTGGGCACGACGGGGCTGACGAGCTACCCGACCGAGGAAGTGGCGGGGATGGTGTTCGTGTTCGTGCGTGAGGACGACTTTGCCGATGAAGACGTGCCGCCGCTATCGCAGGATCTGCCGTTCCGCTTCCCCGAGAACAGCGAACGTTTCCCGCACCCGCTGTGGCCGGCCGCGCCGAGCCTGCTCGACGCAGACGCGGTAGGTCACGGCATGCACCGCACCGGGTACGGCAACTGGCGCATCGCATGCGAGAACGGCTTCGACAACGCGCACATCCTGGTGCACAAGGACAACACCATCGTGCACGCGATGGAATGGGTGCTGCCGCTGGGGATTCTGCCCACGAGCGACGACTGCATCACCGTGGTCGAAGATGAGCAAGGCCCCAAGGGCATGATGCAGTGGCTGTTCACCGACAAGTGGGCGCCGGTGCTGGAGAACAAGTCGCTGGGCCTGGAAGTGAAGGGCGTTAATGGACGTGCCTACCGCACCTCGGTGGTGCTGCCCGGTGTGCTGATGGTGGAGAACTGGCCGGGCGAGCACATTGTGCAATACGAATGGTACGTGCCGATCACCGACGACCTGCACGAATACTGGGAAGTGCTGGTGAAGGTGTGCCCGACGGAGAAGGACCGGGAAGACTTCAAGTACAAGTTCGACCGGGTGTACAAGCCGCTGTGTCTGCACGGCTTCAACGACTGCGACCTGTACGCACGTGAAGCGATGCAGAGCTTCTACGCCGACGGCACGGGCTGGGATGACGAGCAGCTAGTGGCGACGGACATCTCGCCGATCACGTGGCGCAAGCTGGCCTCGCGCTGGAACCGTGGTATCGCGAAGCCGGGCAAGGGTGTGGCGGGATCGGTGAAGACGCACAGCATCCGCTTCAAGGATACGGCCGCAGGCAAGCCGCCCGGCTACTTCGTCGAGCAGATCGAAGACTGAGTGCGGCGGCGGGCAACGCAGGCGCCGGTTGATCCGGTTGCAGGCGGTGCTCGCCATTGCCGCCGGTGATTCCCCAAACACAGCAGAGACCAATCATGAGTCAAACCCATACGGTGACCTTCCGTTTCGCCGACGGGGCCAGTCGTGCCATCGACGTGGCGGAGGAAGAAACGGTACTCGACGCCGCGCTGGCAGGCGGTGTGCCGCTGATGCACCAGTGCCGTTCGGGCAGCTGTTCGAGCTGTCTTGCCACGTTATGCGAAGGTGATACCAGCAGCCAGCCCGGCAGCAGCTCGACCCTGCTTGCCAGCGAATACGAGGCGGGGCATCGCCTGTTGTGCGTGAGTCGCGCAAAGAGTGATTGCACCTTTGATCTGTCCTATGGCAGTGCCGAGGGTGGTGTGGTGCCGGTCGAGGTGCATGCCTTCGTAAACGCCATCGAGCCGATTGCGTCCAACGTGGTCAAGCTCTCCCTTGAGCTCGCCGAGGGCGACTGGTTGACGTTCAAGGCGGGTCAGTTCGTTCAGATCGAGGTTCCCGGTGTGGGGCAGTTGCGCAGCTACTCGCCGGTATCCACCGAGGCTGACCTGCCAATGCTGGAGCTGTTGATCCGCCTGCTGCCCGAAGGCGTCATGTCTACGTGGCTCAAGACGGGTGCGACGGTCAACGATGTGGTCAAGTTGAAAGGGCCTTATGGCGCCTTCTTCCTGCGTGAAAAGCGTCGTGCGCCGCACATCTTCGTTGCGGGTGGCACGGGGCTGGCACCGGTGCTGTCGATGATCGACCGCATGCGCCAGATTGGTGGGCGCAAGCCGCCGATGTTGTTGAGTTTCGGTTGTGCCACCTCGGATGCGCTGTTCTATCTGGATGAGCTGGAACTGCGGCGCCAGTGGCTGCCCGGCCTGGATACGCGCATCTGCGTGGATCGCGAGCCCGACAGTTGCTACCACAACGGCAGTCCGGTTTCCGCGCTGCGGCCCGAGGACGTCACCGACCCGGACACCGTGGCCTACCTGTGCGGCCCCCAGGGAATGATCGACGCGGCTACCCGACGCCTGATCGAGCTAGGCGTTGCGCCCGAGAACGTGTTTGCCGAGCAGTTCGTCCCCAGCAACTGATAGAGACAACGGAGCCCCGTACCCATGACAGAGACCACACCCGTTCCATTCTCCGCCGAACAGCAACAGTGGTACGAGCAGGCGTGTGCCCGGCTTGACCCTGAACGCCTGAAGCAGTTGCTGTTTGCGCTGACCGACATCCACAGCCCCACCGGCGCCGCACGCGCGGCAAGCGAGTTCATGGCTTCGCACCTGTCGGCCACCGGCATGAATGCGCGTTATCAGCCGATGACCGACGACAGCGGCAACGTGCTTGCCGAGTACCGTGGCGCCGGCGGCGGTGCGGCCTTGATGCTCTACGCACCGATCGACACTCACCTTGAGTGTGACGATGCCGAGCGTTCGTGGACGGGCGGGCAGACCGAGGCCGACATGCAGCCACGGGCCAAGATGCAGGACGACTGGGTGTTCGGCCTGGGCGCATCCAACCCGAAGGCCATGGTCGCAACACTGACCGAGATTGCCACCGCGCTGATCGAATCCGGAGTGCCGATCACCGGCGATCTCCTGCTCGGAATGGCCGACGGTGGCATGCCGGTGGATGTGTCTGCGCGGCAGCATGCAGGCATGTCGAACGGGGTATTGCACATGCTCAATCGTGGCGCCGCGGCCGACTTTGCCGTGGTGATGAAGCCGTGGAACTGGGTGTATCACGAAGAGCCCGGCATGGGCTGGTTCAAGCTGCGCGTGCATGGCACCCTCGGTTACGCGGGCGTGCCCCGTGGAACGCCCGGATTCCGCAGCTCCGTGGTGCCGGCCGCTGCCGTGATCGAGGCGCTTGAGGAATGGCTGATCGCCTATGCCGAGCGCAATACCTCGGGCGTCGTGGCGCCCCATGGCTGGATCTCGGGTATCCGCTCGGGAGACCCCGAGCGCGCGGCCTTTCCGTCCGCGATCACCGAGCTCTTCTTTGATGTACGGATCAACCCGCGCACCTCGCCGGCCGAGGTCAAGGCGCAGTTCGCGGAGTTTGTCCGCGATCTGCAGGCGAAGCGCCCCGACCTCGTACTGGACTGGGAAATGTATGGGTCGGTACCGGGCGGCACCACCGACGAACGCAACTGGGTTATCCAGTCTGCGAAACGGGGCTGGGAGCACATCGAACAACGTCCGCATGGGACGCCTGATTTGCTGGGCGGGCAGACCGATGGGACCGCGTTGAGGCGTTACGGGGTGCCGACGGCACGTATTGGCTGGCCGTGGCCGGCTGAGGGATCGCCGGAAGTGCTCGCTGAGGGGCTTGGCGGCATGGGGGCGACCTACATACCCGATCTGATGCCTTGCGCACGCAAGATCATGTACATCGTCATCGACACGCTGACCCGCACGCGCAGCGAGCTTGGTCTCTGATCTGGCCGCAGCCTTTCCCCTTGTGGAGTCGCATATGAGCAAGAAAGTAAAAATGATATTCCCGGTGCCGATGAGCGACGCCACACGACCGATGGTCGAAGCGCAGTTGCCGGCCGGGTTTCGGCGACCTGACATCGAGGTCGAGTTCGTCGGCGCGGGCAGGGTGATGACGCTGGCCGACAGCTACTACGACATGGCGATCATGGAGATGGCCGTGATCGAGGCGGGGATGCGCGCCGAGGCCGAAGGCTTTGACGCGGTGTGCATCAATACGGTGAGTGACTCGGGTCTCGCCGCGCTGCGTGCCCGACTGTCGATCCCTGTGCTGGGGCCTGGGCAGAGCGCCTTTCACGTTGCGGCGATGCTCGGTCACAAGTTCAGCGTGCTCACGATGTGGAAGCGCTGGTTTCCGCTCTATCGCAAGACCATCAATGAGTACGGTCTGGGGTCGCGGCTGGCGTCCATCCGCGCGATCGATGTCCGTCCGGACACCGAGGCCTTGCTCAGCGGCAAGGAAGAAGTCGTGTTTGCGAAGCTAGAGGCCGAAGCACTGCGGGCGATCGACGAAGACGGAGCGGATGTCATCGTGCTCGGCTCGACTACGATGCACCAGTCCCACGCCTATCTGGCCGAGCGCCTGCCGGTGCCGGTGCTCAATCCGGGTGTGGTGGCCTACAAGATGTGCGAACTCTTTCTCGATCTTGGCCTGGTGCAAAGCCGCCTGGCTTATCCCGCACCGGAGACCTTCAAGGACGAGGCGTTTTCGACGTTTTCCGGTGGAGGTATCGCATGAACAGCGTAAATCTGAGCGACTGGCACTACCTCGAAATCAGTGAATTGGCACCCTTGCTGAAGCGCAAGGCGCTGTCACCGGTGGAACTGGTGCGCAGTCAGCTCGACCGCATCAGTGCAATCGACGGAAAGTTGCACGCCTATGCAAAGCTCATGGCCTATGAAGCGCTCGAGGCCGCGAGCAAGGCCGAATCCGAGATCGGGCGTGGCCGCTATCGCGGCCCACTGCACGGCATTCCTGTTGCAGTAAAGGACTTGTTCTGGACCAAGGGGGTGGTGACGGCTGCCGGAACGACGGTGCACCGTGATTTCGTCCCCCAGGAAGATGCAACGGTCGTCAGGCGCCTGCGTGAGGCAGGTGCCATCGTACTGGGCAAGCTGCAGCTGACCGAAGGTGCATTCGCCACGCCTCATCCGTCGTCCGTGCCACCGGTGAATCCCTGGGGCGCAAATCACTGGACTGGTGCCTCGTCGAGCGGGTCGGCGGTGGCCACGAGTGCCGGATTGTGCTTCGCCTCGCTCGGGACCGATACCGGCGGATCGATCCGTTTTCCTTGTGCAGCGAACGGACTGACGGGGCTGAAGCCATCCTGGGGACGGGTCAGTCGTCATGGCGTGTTCGAACTGGCGGCAACGCTCGACCATGTCGGACCGATCGCGCGTTCGGCGCGTGATGTGGCCCTCATGTTCGAGGCCATCGACGGGCCCGATACGCTCGATCCGAGCTCTTTGCCCGGGGTTGGTACTGCGGTACTCGCGCCTCGTCAGGGATTGAAGGGCGTTCGTGTGGGTGTGGATCGTGAATGGAACGCAAGGGCAACCGATGAAGAAACGCTCAAGGCGATGGAGGGTGTGATCGAGGCACTGCGCGAGCTGGGTGCCGAGGTAATCGAGGTGCGCACGCCGGAGTCGTTTCCCATCGCCGGTGCGTGGGAGATGCTGTGCGGCGTGCAGACCGCTGTCGCGCATGCTGAAACCTATCCGGCTCGGGCGTCCGAGTACGGTCCTGCGCTCAGTCGCCTGATCGATGTGGGTCGTGCAACTGATGGCATGAGCTATCAGCGCGTCATCCTTGATGCGATTGCTTTCAGGGGGCGTATGAGTGCGCTGCTGGAAACCATCGACATGCTCCTCGCCCCGGTACAGCCCTTTGCTGCGCCGACGCACGAGCAGCTGGGTGCGCTGGCGCAGGACCCGGAGCTTAACCAGCGACTGATCCAGTTTACCTCGCCCTTCAATGTGAGCGGCCACCCGGCACTATCCATGCCGTGCGGACATACGGCCGATGGGATGCCCATCGGCTGCCAGCTGGTCGGGCGCAGGGGATACGAGTCCGCGCTGATTGCGGCCGGTGAGGCGTTTCAGGGCATCAGCAAATGGCACCGGATGCACCCGCCGGTGTAAGCCACCTGCCGCAGCTCATTCGAGTGAAGAACACATTCCAGTACGAACAGGAGCACGCATGTCACGACACGCAGATAAACCGGACGTCCGCTTGTCCGAGCTGACGATAGCGAGCGCAGCCGCTCGAATTGCAGCTGGCGAACTGAGCAGCGAGGCACTCATGCATGCCTGCATTGACCAGGCGCAAGCGAGAGTCGATCTGAACATCTTCATCACGCTCGACACCGAGTGTGCACTCGCCGCCGCTCGCGAAGCCGATGCGGCAAGGGCGGCAGGTGTGCCGTGCAAGCCGCTGAGCGGGGTGCCGCTGGTCATCAAGGACAATATCCACGCGGCAGGTCTGCCGGCAACGGCCGGTACGCCGGCGCTGGCGACTTTCGTTCCGTCCGAGGATGCGCCCACCGTGAAGCGGCTCCGCGATGCAGGTGCCATCGTGCTCGGCAAGACCAATATGCACGAACTTGCCTTCGGTGGCACTGGTTACAACCATGCCTTCCACAGCAAGGAGACTGTCGGTGTGCGCAACCCCTACGATATGTCGCGTATCGCCGGCGGGTCTTCCTCAGGCAGCGCGGCGGCGCTTGGTGCCCGGATGGCGCTCGCGGCGCTCGGCACTGACACCGGCGGGTCGATGCGCATCCCGTGCGCCCTCAATGGATGTGCGTCGCTGCGGCCGTCGTGGGGGCGATATTCGGGCAAGGGGGTGATTCCGATCTCCAGCAGCCGCGACACGGTGGGGCCCATGGCCCTGTGCATGGCCGACGTGGCCCTGCTCGACGCCATCATCACCGGCGAGGCTGCCATGCCGCCGGTGCGGCTCGATACGCTTCGGCTGGGGGTGGCGAAGGGGTTCTGGGCGAATCTTGATGCCGATACCGAAAGTGTGGCCAAAGGCGCCGTTGCCCGACTTGAGGCGGTGGGCGTGAGCTTCATCGAGGTGCCTGATGCGCGTCTGCAGGAATTGAACGAACCGATCGGTTTTCCCGTGGTGTTCGGTGAAGCCTATGACGACATGTGCACCTATCTGCGCGAACAGGGACCCGGCATCAGCATCGAAACGCTTTACGAGCAAATCGCAAGTCCCGATGTAAAGGGCATCTACAAGGATCTGGTGCTGCCGAAGCGTACTTTCGGGCCGGATGGAACCCTGGTTGACGTCGAGCCCCTTTACCAAGAGGCGCTTCGTAGCGGACGTCCGGCGCTGAAAGCGCATTACCACGATCTTTTCGAGCGTTATCAACTCGACGCCTTCGTGTTTCCGACGACACCGATCGTGGCGCCCGAGGCGCGGCCGGAGGTCAGCCTGCCCGAGAACTTTCATCTGCTGATTCAGAACACGGAGCCGGCTGCCAGCGCCTGCCTGCCGTCGATTCAGTTGCCGATCGGGCTCGGGCCGAAAACCGGCCTGCCGGTCGGGCTCGAACTTGATGGTCCGGCAGCCAGTGATCGTCGCATGTTGGCGATCGGTATCGCCCTGGAGACGGTGCTCGGCCTGATTCCGGCAGCACTCTGAGAACACGATTCTGCCGCGGGGTCAATCCTGCGGCAGCCCCAACCCGAACCGGCCCGTTTCTCACTCATCAGGTGAGAAACGGGCCGACTGACATGGAGCAACCGACATGACGTCTTACCCCGACCTTGAAGGCAAGGTTTTTCTCGTGACCGGCGGTGGCAGTGGCATGGGACGCGAAGTCTGCCTGGCGCTCGCCAGCGTCGGCGCAAAGGTGGTACTGGGTAATCGCAGCGAAAGCGCGGGCAGGGCGGTGGCTGATGCGCTCGGCGCGGCAGGCGGCACCGGCGTTTTCTGTCGCACTGACGTGTCGCGTGCAGCAGATTGCGCAGGCCTGGTTCAGTACGCGCTTGACGCCTTTGGGCGGGTGGACGGTGCGTTCAACAACGCAGGCTTGCAGCGCGAGTTCAGCGACATCCACGAAACGCCCGACGAGGATATTTCCGATGTGATCGACGTCAATCTCAAGGGCGTGCTGTACATGATGAAATACGTCGCCCGCGCAATGCTGGAGACGGGCGGTGGCGCAATCGTGAACAACAGTTCGATCTTCGGCCTCAAGGCGATGCCCCATCTCGCCTACTACGTTGCCGCCAAACACGGCATCATCGGCGCCACCCGTGCGGCGGCCCTCGACTATGCGGCTTCAGGCATCCGGGTGAATGCCGTGTGCCCCGGGCCGATCAAGACGCCTAGCCTGGACCGGGTCACTGGCGGCGACGATCTGATGTACGCGGATGCCGTGCCGATGCAGCGGATTGGCCAGGCATCGGAGGTCGCCTCCGCAGTCCTGTGGCTGCTATCCGCTCAATCTGCGTATGTCACGGGTAGCACTATCTCAGTCGACGGTGGCATGAGCGCGGGCTGAGTTTGCGCCGTTACTTCGCAAACAGTTGGCCCATATCCTTGAAAGCCTTGAACTCCAGGGCGTTGCCGCAGGGGTCAAGCAAGAACATGGTGGCCTGTTCGCCGACCTGCCCCTTGAAGCGGATATAGGGTTCGATCACGAACGCGGTGCCGAAGGACTTCAGGCGCTCGGAAAGTGCTTCCCATTGGCCCCATTCGAGTACGACGCCGAAATGCGGCACGGGTACGTCGTGGCCGTCCACCGGGTTGGTATGGGCGTGTTCCTGCGAGGCCGTAATGGGGTGCTCGTGGATGACCAGCTGATGGCCAAAGAAATTGAAATCCACCCATTGCGCGCTTGAGCGGCCTTCTTCAAGCCCGAAGACTTCGCCATAAAAACGCCGTGCAGCAGGGAGGTCGTGGACGGGGATGGCGAGGTGAAAGGGTGACAGACTCATTGGATGACTCCTGAAAAATGGTGTGTGTTTTTGTGGGGGCAGCAATGCGGGTTGCCGCCCGACCGCGACGCAATCAGACTGAGGGAATCAGCCCGCCGTCAATGCGGACGGTTGAGCCTGTCATGTATGAAGCGCGTTCGCTGGCCAGGAAGGTGACGACGTCTGCGTACTCTTCAGGCCTGCCGTAGCGCCCGAGCGGAATGGTCGCCGCGCTCTCGGATTCGACATCAGAGACGCCGCGTCCTTCACGCTGGGCGCGGGCACTGTCGAGGAACTGGGTGCGAGCAGTGGCAATGCGCCCCGGCACCACGACATTCACCGTGACCCCGTCCCGTGCGACATCCCGCGCGAGGGTCTTGGACCAGCCGACCAGCGAAATGCGCGCCGCGTTGGACAGGCCAAGATTGGGGATGGGGGCGATGACGCCGGACGAGGTGCTGGTGATGACCCGGCCCCACCCGCGCGCGCGCATGCCCGGCAGAATCAGATCGGTGATGCCGATGACCGACAGCACCATGGACTCGAACGCATTGCGCCAGACCTCGGCGGAGTGACCATGAGCTGGCCCCGGCGGGGGACCACCGGTGTTATTGACAAGGATGTCGATACCGCCGAGTTCCGCGAGTACGCGCTGCACCCCGGCTGTCCATTCTTCGGGGTTGCCCAGGTCCCAGACAAACGTGTGGGCAACGCCGCCTGCCTCACGCACTCTGGCTGCTGCCGCGGAAAGGGACTCCTCGCCTCTGCCGGCCAGACATACCACCGCGCCTTCGCGCGCCAGCGCCACGGCGATGGCGCTGCCCAGACCGCCACCTGCACTCATGACGAGGGCGCGCTTACCCTTGATGCCCAGATCCATGCTTCCTCCGTATTGGTTGACCTGCAGTGCCGTCGGTCGATGCGGTAGGATCCTAAAGGCACGTTCGAAAAAATAATATCAATATATTTTTGAGTAAAGCACAAAGGAAATTTGTGAATGATTCGCGAACTGAAGACCCTCGTCGTCGTTGCCCGGGAAGCCAGCTTCGCCGCAGCGGGTGACCGGATCGGCCTTACACAGGCGGCCGTCAGCGCACAGATGCAACGCCTTGAGAGGGAACTCGGATTCGTGCTCTTCGAACGCGTCGGACGCTCGGCACGGCTCAACAAGATGGGGCACCAGCTTCTGGTTCCGGCACAGGAACTGATCGCGCTCTACGACAACCTCGGAACCACGCCGCCGGGCGTTTCCGCTTCCGTGCTGGTCAGTGTCGGTGCCATCGCCTCGGTGCAACGGACCCTGCTGCCGGATGCGCTGGCCGGATTTCACCGGCAGCATCCGGGATGCCGCACACGGGTTATTCCCGGTCTGTCGATGGAACTGGTGAACCGGGTGGACGCGGGCGAGATCGACATGGCGGCAGTCATCCGGCCTCCGTTTTCGATGCAAAGTGATCTGTGCTGGACAGCACTGGCACGCGAACCATTTCGGCTGGTTGTCCCGCGCGATGTGGCGGGGGATGACTGGGCCGCGCTGTTGTCCCGCCACCCGTTCGTCCGCTACGATCGTGCGTCCTTCGGTGGGCGGCAGGTGGACCGGTTTCTGCGGGAGCGGCAGTTTGTTTTGCGTGAGGTTTGCGAGGTCGATGAGCTTGAAGCCATCGTCAAGCTCGTGGCAAATGGTGTCGGCGTCGCGCTGGTGCCCGAAACGTCGATCTTCAGGCGCTGGCCGGCGGCAGTGCGTGCCATCGACCTTGGACCGCACACCTTCCATCGCGATGTCGGCCTCGTGCACCGTGCGGTCGAGACACTCAGCGAGCCGGTGAGGGGGCTGGCTGCCTTGATCAGCACTCTGGCCCAAGGCACGCTGACACGACCGCAGAAGCAGTACTGATCTTGTGCGCCTTTTTGCCGCTGCACCAGCGTGCAGCGGCAACGGTCCTGGGCGGTGACCATGGGTGGACGCCGCAGCCCAGGACCGTGGGCTTGCCCCCTGCTGCGGATCAGCGTCCGGCGGCCTGCAGGGTCTGCAGGGTGAAGTCCTTCGAGCTCATGCCAGGCACGTTGGTTTTCCAGGTCGGTGAATCGACCAGGAACACGGTGGCATGGTTGCGCTGGAAGTCGATGATGGCGCCGCCGGCGGTACGAATGTCGGTGAAGCCATCTTCGGCCTTGGCCGCGTGGGAGTGGAATTCCATGAACTTCCAGAACTCACCCTTGCGGTTGTAAGCCTCGCCGTAATAGATGCGCGGATACTTGGTGTCCACATACAGCACTTTCTTGCTGTAAGGATGCTCGGACGGCGTCGTGGCTTCGATGACGTAGACTTCACGCGGCTCGAACTGGTTGTTGTTCATGTTCCAGAACGGGGCCTTGTCTTCCAGAACCGGATACTTGTCGGCGAAGTTCTTGCCGTTCTTGTTCCACAGCGGTGTCTTGCTGTTGGCCACTGCGAGCACCCAGCGCTTGCCGAGCATCTTGTAGCCCGGATACCAGCACGGGCGAGCGTTGAAGATCTCGAGGTCGTCCTGCAACTGGTCGGAAGAGCCGATCGGGTCCATCCAGGCGCCACCGGAGAGACGACGTACGCGTCGAACGGCGGGGATATAGGCCCAGACGTCGTTGACCTTGACCGAGTCGTACATGACGGTGAAGGTGCCGAGTCCCTTCATGTCCGATGGGGACTTGAAGTACAGCAGTTGGCGGCCGCGTTCGCTGCCGTCACCTTCGACGGCGTCGCCGGTGAGGCGACCCTTCATGGCATAACGGGTGAACTCTGCAACGGGTTCGGCATGTACGCCCTTTTCACCATCGATCAGCACCTGAGTGAAGTTCGGGACGTAGGCTACATCGCCGGTCAGCTGACCGAGATGCCAGTTCCAGATCACTTTTTCTGCGGCCTGGGGATCTTTCTCGTCGATGTTGGGGAAGGGCTGACCTGCACCCCAGCCGTCAACCTGACAGGTTTCCGAGTTGATCTTGGTCTTGCCTGCGTTGGCCTGCGAGGCCTTGACCCAGGTGGGGTCGAGCGGAATGGCCTTTGATTTGGCCAGCGGCAGCTTCCAGCCATTATTGCGGATCCGCCATTCCATGCGCTCGCTGAGCATGCTGGCGATGGTGTGGCCTTCAAACGTGTCGTTCTTGATCTTGTCGAGGTTCTCGGCCGAGATGACCGTGCCGACCGGCAGTTCAGCCGCATGGGCGGGAAGGGCTGCCAGCATCATTGCGGTGACCAATGAAGCAAGAAGGGGCTTGTGCAGTTTATTCATGTGGAGTTCTCCGTCTGGGTTCAGAACAGGTAGGTCAGGCTGGTGTAGAGCTGGTCGCGCTTGTGGAAGTAACCGAACAGGCTGGCGTTGTCGCAGGTGTTCGCGCCGGATTGGCACTTGTTGCTGTCTCTCCAACTGTCGTTCCAGAACTTGTCGTACTCGACTTTCCAGCGCCAGTTCTTGGCCACTTCCATCGTTACCGAAGGCACGGCGAATCCGCCGCCGTAGGTCAGGTCGCTGCCAACCACCAACTCGGGTTTGATCCGTCCATTGTCATAGCTCAGGCTGAAAATACCGGTGAGCAGGAAGGAGTGCTCCTTGGTCTTTGCACCCCAGCCAACGGAGTTGAGTAGCCGGTCGTCGTTGTCGTAGTTCTGAATCCACTTGTCGAACAGCTGGACTGAGAAGAACATCGGCTTCTCGCTACCGAGCAGGCTCTGGGTGAAGGACAGGTTCTTGTCCATGCGCAGCATCCACGTCAGAACGTCCTTGCGCGTGAAGCCGTCAAAGCCAGGTGCGACGGCCTGCGAGGCGAGGGAGCCGGGAACCGCTGAAAAGTTGTAAGGCGCATCCTTCACGTAGGCGACTTCGGTGCTGAATACGGCATCCGCCCATTCCGCATAGCCACTGGCAGTCATGCCGAATACGTCAACCACTGGGTAGATGATGTTTCCGAACAAGCCGGTGGTATCGGAACGTCCCTGGGTGTTGACGCTGCTGGTGCCGGGCACGCCGTTGAACTTGCTGGTGCCGTTCATGATGGGGCTGGGCCAGAAGGTCTTCAGGTAGGACAGCGAATAATTGATGTCGCCTGCCATTCCGCTCCAGCGAATGCCACCCGTCGGCTTGCGTTGATCGCCCTTTTTGTTCTCGAAGTCATAGGGGTCGATATTGCGGAAATCGACGCCGGCATAGGGCTGGCTCGACCAGCGCCCGCCGTAGACTTCGAGCTCGGTACCGATGTCCTTCTTACGGTCCCAGCCGGGCCGAATGAACATCTCGATGGCACCGTCCAGTTCGGGCACGTCGATGTTGAACTTGGCCATGATATTGGTCTTGCGCAGCTCCTCGTTTGCGGGCTCGAGGAAGGAACGCCAGGTGTAGTCGAAGCCATGCACAAGATCGTTGGCTGCGAAGAAGTCGGTTTCACCCCAGGCGATCTGCTGCTTTCCCAGACGGACGCGTGTGCGCTCGCCAAGTGGAAAATCCACATACAGTTCGCGAACCACATCGCTGATGTGGTTGCGGTTGTAGAGGTCCATGATGTCGCCATCACGGTAGTTGTTCGCGCCCATCGTCTCCAGGTGACGGAGGAACGGAGTCTGAATCTCACCGACGCCACGAAGCTTGGCGACTACGGACACATCCGGCGTTGCGCGCCAGTCGATGTTGAGGCGGGCTGTGGTGCGTGCCATGGAGAGCTTGCCGCGGTCGTCGTAACCCGGCGTGTCCTTCCAGTCCATGGTGTTCCACGACAGTTCCTGCCGGAGATAGCCATCGATCTTCAGGTTGTCGTCTGCTGCGTACAGCTGCAAGGCACAGCCTGCTGTGACCAGCGCGAGGGTCAGGCGCTTCAGCAGGTGAGGCGCGCCTGCCCGGGGTTCTCTCTTGTTGTCCATGCTAACTCCCTTGAGTTGGGTGGAAAGGTGCTGCGCGGTGAAAAAAACTGTCAGGCCAGGGCTGTGCGGACGCTCGTCAGGGGCGCCGCCTGTGCCTTGCCGAAGATGAATGCGGGATGGAAAACCTTGATCACGGCAGGCATCACGAACAATGCCGACATCGCCGAGATGCAGAGCCAGATCGCCATCAGCAGGCCCATTTCGGCCTGGAAGCGCAGCGACGACAGCCACCAGATCAGGGTGCTGATGATGAGCACGCCGGCGGTGACGGCCACGCCCATGCCGGACGTGTGCAGTGCGTTGCGGATCGCCTCGTCCACCGTGCAGCCGCGGGCGTATTCGCCCTTGATGCGGTCGGCGATATACACCGCGTAATCGACGCCGAGCCCGATGCCCAGTGCCGCGACCGGCACGGTATTGATGTTCATGCCGATGCCCTTCCACGCCATGAAGCTGAAGGTCAGGGTGTTGGAGATGATCACCGGCAACATGAACAGCATGCCGGCCACCGACGAGCGGTAAGTCACCATGCACACGACGACCAGCACCACCAGGGCGAGCGCGATCGACTCGATCTGGCTCGACAGGATGATTTCATTGACTGCGGCGATCACGCCGATGGAACCGCCCGCCAACTGCCACTCTCCATTGGCGAGCGGGTTGCCGGCGATGAACTCCTTGATCCGTGCGACAGCGGTGCGGATGGTTTCGCCCTGGCGGTCGCGGAACATCAGGGTCACCGCACCGTTGGACGCATCACCATCGATGAAGCGGTCCATGTCGCCCGGTTCGGATACCGACTCCAGGATCGCCATGAGACTGCCGTTGATCGCCTCTTCGTCGCTCAGCTCCAGATAGCGCGGATTGCCCTCGCGCAGCGTACGGTTCATTACTGGCAGGACGTCGGCGATAGATACTGACGCGCCCACCTCCGGCTGTACCTCAATGAAACGCTGCAGCGCGTTCATCGCCAGCAAGGCCTCGCTGGTCTTCACATAGCCTTCCTGACCGTCCTTGCCCAGCACGATGAACATCCGGTCAACACCCTGGAAGCGCTGGTTGATCGCAGCTGCATCCAGGTTGTAGCGTGATTCCGGCCACAGGATGGGCGAGCCCGGTTGCGGATCGCCGATCTTCAGGTTCAGTGCGTACAGGCCGGAGCCGAGGATCACCAGCGTGCTGCAGCCGACCACGACGTAACGGAAGCTGGAGGTGCCCATCCATACACCAAAGTCGAGCACGCGGCGCAGTAGCGGGGTGACGTCCAGCCCGTGCACATGACCGTGCGGGTGACGGATGAAGGACAGCAGAATGGGCGTCAACAGGAGCGCACTGACCACCAGCGTGGATACCCACACCACGGCCAGCAGCGCGAGCTTCTGCAGCATCGGGATCGGGCTCATGATCACCACCGCGATGCAGGCCGCATCCGACACCACGCCCAGCATGCCCGGGCGCAGCAGGTCGCGGATCGAAGCCAGTGCCGCATCTCGCGATGTCTCGCGACCGCTTTCGATGCTGACGATCTCGTCGTTGAAACGGTTGATGATCTGAACCGCATGCGACACCGCACGCGAGGTAATCAGCATGGCGACCACGATCACCAGCGGTTCAAAGGTGATGCCCAGGAGCGCGCACATGCCCAGCGCCCAGGTGGCACTGACCGCACCCGCGACCAGCGGCAGCAGCACGCTGCGCCAGGTACGCAGGATGATGAACAGCATCGCCAGTGTGGCAACCACGGCCAGCGCGATGATCTTCATGGTCTCTGGCAGGTAGTGGTTCACCCAACCGAACAGAATGGGGTCGCCCACCATGCTGACGTGCACCTTGTCGTTCTCGAAGCCCTCGGCGAGGGCCGAAACCTCCTTGAACACCTTGCTGTAATCCACCTCGCGGTCGATGAAGTCCACCGTGATCAGGGCCGCTTTCAGGTCCTGAGACACATAGGCGCCATACACCAGCGGATTACGCAGCACGGCTGCGCGCAATTCAGCGATCTCATCCGCGCTGCTGGGCGCATCCGGCCACATCAGCGGCCGTGTCTCGATGCCTTCTGTCGAGGCGCGGACCTCTTTCAGCTTCTTGCTGGCCAGCGAGATGATCTGAAAGGGATTGACCGCCGAAACTTCGCGCAAGCCAAGGGTGATGCCGCGCACTGTATTGAGCACTTCAGGCTGGAAGATCTCGCCCTCGCGCGCCTCGACCATGATCGTGACCATGTTCGAGCCGCCGAAGGTGTCCTTGAAGCGTTCGTGGGTTTTGATATATGGGTGGTTCGAGGGCAGCATGTCCTCGAACACCGTGCGTACGTCCACCTTCAGTGCAAAAAAGCCGAGCACGATGGTGATCAGGGAAATCAGCGCCAATACCCAGGCGCGATGGCGAATACATAGCTGTCCGAACTGATTGATCATAGGGGCGCGTCCACTAGGGATGAGATGCAAGGGAAAGAGGGCTGCGTCAGGGCCCTTTAATTGGTCGGCTGCGGGGCGTGGTTGCCGACAGGGCTCCATCGCTCGTTGGCCCACAGACCGACGTTGGCGCCGGCGAACCAGGTGCCTTCAGGCGTCGGCAGTGCGCGCGTGTGCCAGCTCATGTCGTGGCTGTCGAACCGCCCATGGCGCATGTCGCTGACTTCTGCATCCGCGCGCAGCCAGACGCCCTGGTCGCCAGCCACCATCCAGCTCGCATGCGCTGCATCCCAGACCACATCAAAGAGGTGAACGGCGACGCCGCTATCTGCGCTCTGCCAGCTCTGTCCGCCGTCCCGGGTGACCAGCACCACGCCTTCCAGGCCAACGGCCATCCCGTTCAGCGGGTCACGAAAGGCAACTGCCATCAGCGAGCTTTCCACCTCGGACTTGTGCTCGGTCCAGGTCTGGCCGTTGTCAGACGAGTACAACATCTGGCCGAATTCACCGACCACCCAGATCTGTCCGTCGCCTAGCAGGGCAAGGTCGTTCCAGGCGTTGTCCTCTTCAGGGCGGCGGCGCTCCCACTGCTTGCCGTAATCGCTTGAGTGCAGCAGAGCGCCCATCTCGCCAACGGTCCACGCCACGCCGTCGGCCGCCACGCGCACCCGCACCAGCTTGTTGGCGACCTCAGAGCGCGGTGCGTTGGTGGTCGGCACCCAGGTCTGGCCACCGTCCCCGGTGGTGATGATCACGCCGTCGTTACCGACTGCGATGCCGTGGGTGGTGTCCCAGGTTGCGATGTCCTGAAGCGACTTGCTCGTGCCGCTGGCGAGCAGGCGGGTATCGCCATTGGGACTCAGGGCGACAATCTTGCCGCCGCTCCCTGCCAGCCACAGACCTTTGTCGCCATTGCTGGCGAGGCCGTAATACTGATCGCGGCGCTCCAGTACCGGTGGCTGTACGGTTTCGCCGACAGGTTGCGGCTTGATGAAGAAGGCTGCCCACAGCAGGGCTGCAATGATTGACCACGGCAACAGCATGATCAAAGTGTCGGTAAGCATCTTTGCAGGGCTGCGTGGTGACAGCATGCGCGATGACGGCGACATGGTTGCGGTTGGGGTTACGTTCTCGGGGATTCTGTCCATTTTGCGGGGCTCAGTTGGCTCTTCGTTCCGCCGCCGTTGGGTACGACGGTTCATGGCCGCAAAGCTAGGCTTTCGCTCCGCACGGGGCTATCCGTTCAACGCACGCCTTATCCAATTCGTGCAAGTGATGTCCGTGGCCTGCATTCAGGCCTGAAAACACACCTTAAAAGTTCAGACAGGAATAGTTGTTGCTTAAAGGAGTGCAAAAAGCCGATTTCATCCGCCTGTACACCCGGTGCAGCCAAGTTGATGATCTGAAAGCGTTTTTCTGCACCGTATCGGTGCGATGACGCACGTTTGGAGTGCATGGGCGTTTGGTTAAGCACCAACTGGCGATGGGAAGTCCCCGCATAAAACGGAGAGAAGCAGATATGAACTTCGATACGCTTGCACCGCAGCCTGTACCCGGCGAACTGCTGTCCCGCTATCCGGTTTTTCATACTGAGGATATGGACGAGGCCCGTCGGCGGGGGGCGGACGTATTCTGTGATCATCGCCTTGACTTCGCGGGTGCCGATCGTTCCTTTGATGCCCGCATGTGCTACCGCCGCCTGCGCGGCATCGGTTTGGGGCGGATGACCTACGGCGGCGATGTCACCATCGATCCAGGCCAGCTCGATGCTTTCACCCTTGTGCAGATGCCGCTTAGCGGACATGAACGGATTCGCTGCGGCAACATCGCCATTGACTCCTGTCCTGGCGTTGCGTCGGTGGTCAGTCCCAAGCGGCCGGTCACGATGCAACACAGTGCAGGGACAGAAAAGATCTTTATCCGTATCGACAGCGGAGTGCTTGAGCGCCACTGCATCCAGCACCTTGGGTACGACCTTCGCGATTCCATCGACTTTCGCCTCGACATGCACCTGGATAGTGTCGCTGGGCGACGCTGGATGCGTGCGGTGCAGTGGTTGTTCGCCGAGGCCGAGCAGGACGGCGTCGGAGAGGGGGCGATCGCGCTGAGTTCGCCCCTGCTGGCGGTGCAGATCGAGCAGATGCTGATCTCGATGCTGCTGATGTGCCAGCCAAACAACTACACCGAACGTCTTCAAGGTCAGTCTCCGTCAATTGCGCCGGCCTTCGTAAAACGTGTCGAGGAGTACATCGAAGAGCATGCCGATGAGGCGCTGACAATCGTCGACCTTGCCGAGTACGTCGGTGTCAGCAGTCGTTCGCTGTTTGCAGGATTCCGGCGTTTCCGCGACACCACACCAATGAACCATCTGAAAGAAGTACGCCTGAAGCGGGTGCACGACGCGCTCCTGAACGGTTGGGCTGGTGACACCACGGTGACCCGTGAGGCCATGCGCTGGGGCTTCTCCCACCTTGGTCACTTTGCCACCGCATACAAGCGTCGTTTTGGTGAATCGCCGTCTGAGACACTGACACGCGGCTGACGCAAAAAAATACCCGAGTGCAAAGCACTCGGGTATCAAGCGAACGGGGTGTCCGGTTAGGGACAGGGTCTGGAGAGGCTCCCCGTTCGGGCAGAGAGATCTTGCTTGTCGGCAACCAGGGCGATTACCCGCAACGGGTTGCCGGCACCGTTACCGATCTGCAGCGCTGTGGGTGGGATTCAGGCGTTTGCCTTGTTCAAGGTCTGTCACGCTCGGTTCGCCAGCGGATGTCCCCGACGCAGCTTGTTGCCGAGTGCGTAGCCCTGGACCTGCGCCGCACGGGTGATCAGGAGGTATTTGAACCACCACCCGGCCGCCAGTGCCGTAAGGGCTGCTACTGCCGTACCGGGCGCAGCGATGGCAGGCACTGCAATGGCCAGCGCGACAGCCAGGGCCGGCAGCACCGTTCCGCCCAATAGCGCGCGGTGCACAAGCCCGAGTGTCGCCCGTGTGGAGCGCGGCGCATCGGAGGCGAGCATGCGCGAGCGGTAGATCCACCACGCGCCGAAGCGCAGCACGACCAGTACGAGCAGGGCGGCTGGCATGTTGGCGTATGCAGTGCCTGTCGCAAGGTCTGCCAGCATCAGGAGGGCGAGGCCTTCAACGAGGCCGGTGCTGATGATCAGGCGCACGATGCTGAACTCACGCCAGGCCGGTATGCCTTTGGCTGCGCGCAGGATGCGGCCCTGGCAGTAGAGGAAGAGCAGGCCGGCCAGCGCTGCGGCACCGGCAGCCAGGTTCATCCCGGTCACGATTGTTGCGACCACGAGAAGGGCGATCAGGCCGGCGACGAAGGCTTCCCGGGTCATCCATGAGGTCTGAGGGTGGAAGAGCACGTTGAATGCGCGCCATGGACGGCCGATTTCGGTCCACACGGAGGCGAGACCGGCGCCGATCAGGCTCAGTGCGAGCGCGAGCAGGGGCCAGTTGGGGGTGTTGGGCCAGGACGCGAGCACGGTGATGGCGAGCAAGGCCGATCCCGCACCACCGAGGATGAAGTTGGCCGCTGCGCGACCGTCCCAACTGGTCTGGTGGCTGGTGCCGAAGCGTGCGAATTTCTCGTTGATCATTTTTCGTTCCAGAGATAGTAGAAGCCCGGATCGGTACCCAGTTCTTCGTGCATGCGAAACCAGGTGTTCTCGGTCAACAGTTCGGACACATTGCTGTTGGGGTCTTCCAGATCGCCGAAGGTAAGCGCGTTGGCGATGCAGGCATTGGCGCAGGCCGGGGTGGCGTCGGGATCAACGCCCGGCGTGAGCCCCTTTTCCAGTCCGGCGTCGACGCGGTCTGCGCAGAAAGTGCACTTCTGCGCAACCCCGATGCGACCGGCGTCGAAGCGGATGGCTTCGTTTTCGGTCGGCGTGTCACCGTAGGCAAAGCGCGCTTCTTCCACCTTGTAGCGCGCCTGATAAGGACAGGCGACAGCACAGTACGAGCAGCCGATACAGATGTCGTAGTCGATGGTGACGATGCCGTCCTTGCGCTGGCCGGTGGCGGTACTCGGGCAGACTTCCATGCACGGAGGATCGGAACAGTGCTGGCAGCCCACCGGCATGAACAGGCGGTCCACATTCGGGTACTCGCCCATCTCGATGTCGAGCACCTTGCGCCACTGCACGCCGGGCGGAGTCGCGTTGGTGTGTCTGCAGGCGGCGGTGCAGGTCTGACAGCCGACACAGCGATTGAGGTCTGCAACCATTACGTAGCGGGTCATCGCTCAGCTCCTGATTTTCTTGATCTTGACCAGCACGGCATCGACCGCTGAGCCGGTGCCGTCGACAAGGTCCATGTTCATCGGCACCAGATTGTTGAGGCTGGGCATGTCGAGATCCTTGGCGTAGGGGGTCTTCCAGTGGCCGAACTGGCCAACCATGACGATGGTGTCGGGACGCACGCCCTGACGCAGCAACGCTCGGCCGGTGGTGACGCCGACCGGTGATGTCACCTCGATGCGGTCGCCCTGTTCGATGCCCATGTCCTCGGCGATCCTGGCGTTGATCATGATGCCGTCGTGGCCGGCGATGTTGGCCGCGACCTCGCGGATCATCTGCAGGCTGACATTGCCACCCCAGGCGTACTGCATGCTGCGTGCGGTGAGGAGCCAGAAGGGGTAGTCCTTGGCCTTGATGCCGTAGCTGCGCTCGTAGGCTTCGGACCACAGCTTGTTGAGGTCTTTCCAGGTGGGCAGGGGTTCGTATTCGTGCAGCTGACGGTCCCACCACGTGACGCCCTGTTCGTGCAGGCGGGCGGCAAGCTGCTTGCCGATGCGCAGCACGCGCTCCTGATAGGGCAACTCGAAGCGCAGGCCGAGATCCTCCATGCGCGGGTACAGATACCAGTTGATCTTGGGGAAGGGTTTGACGCGGAATCCCTTCTCCTTGAAGTAATCGAGCCCGTCACTGGACGTGCCGTCGGTGACGTCGGCGCTTGCTGCGCGACAGACTGCATCCCAGGTTTCATCAACCGAGTGCGCCTTGCTGATGTCGAGCGAGAAGTCGTACTGCTCGGTCTTGAGCGGCAGGCCGGCTGCGCCCATGTTGATCATGGTGTTGTAGGCTTCGAGCAGGCCGGTGCGTTTTGCCAGTTCGGTCGAGATCCAGGTGAAGTCCTTCGCCTCGCCCTGCGGCTTGACCACCGGCTGGCGCAGCACCCAGCCCTGACTGTCCCAGAACTGTTCGAAGTAATGGGTACCGCCGAGGCGGATCAGCTGCGTGCTTTCCAGGTCGATGGCCTCGGGCAGCACGAGGTCGGCAAAGTGGTTGGTCTCGTCCTGGGTGTAGGAGAAAGCGACGGTGAAGGGGAAGGTCGCCATCGTTTCGCCCATCTTGTCCGTCTCGGAGAACGAGATGTTCGGATTGCAGCGATAGACGAACCACAGGTCGGGCGGTTTCGGTTTGCCCCAGCTCTCGGCCGCACGTCCTTGCAGGCGCATCCAACTGAGTACGGTGGAGCCCATCAACTGGCTGGTGAGGCCGCCGCCGATGATCGGAATCAGCGTAGTGTGGCCGTGGCGGTTCTGCGGCTGCGACTCCCAGTGTTCCTTGTCCGTGGGGTTGAACGGGTAGTCCAGAAAACCGTCCGGGTGCGGCGCGACCGAACCCATGCGGTCGAAATCCATCCCTGAGATGTGTACCGTGCTGCCGAGCAGTCCGCCGGGTACTTCGAGACCGCCGACCAGGATCATCAGCATGGTGCGCGCCCACACGCATTCGTAGGCGCCCCAGCCGTTGTTGACGCCTTTGCCCAGCATGACCGCCACGGGGCGGAAGGGCAGGGTGCGGCCCTCGAACTCAATGGTTTCGCCGATGCGTGCGTGTTCGAGAAACTCGGTTGCGATGCGGCGGATCGTTGCTGCGGGAATGTCACAGACCTGCGCGGCCCATTCCGGCGTGTGTGGCTCGACCATGCGCCGCGTCACCTCCAGCGCAGTTTGCGCGGTGGCCGATGTGTGTTCCCAGACCTGTTCGTCGGCGCCGACCTCGATGCCGGCGAGGGCAAATTCGCCGAGCAGCACCGGGTCGATGCCCGGCGTGTCGAAAACAACGGCCCCACCGCTTTTGGCGTTCCACATCAGGGGTTTGCGCGAAACCGGATCGCGCATGAAGAAGCCGTTGGGTCCGACAAGATACGGCGACCCGGTGCGCAGCTTCAGGAAAGGAACGTCCAGGTCTGCGAGCGAGCGCTCATGCAGCAACACATGCAGCATCGCGTAAAGGAAGGCCGGGTCGGTCTTGGGGCGGATCGGTAGCCACTCGCTGGCCGATGCACCTGTAATCGACAGGTGCGGTTCGATCTGTATGCGCTTGATGCCGCGTGCGCGGGCGTCGGCATGGCGACGCACGCTCGTGACACCGCCAGATGCGTCGATGTTGTTGCCGAAGGAGACGATGTACTCGCAGCGTGGCGTGTCGGGGCAGACAGTGAAGGCGCGATGCCACAACTCGCCGTACACATGCTCGGTGTGATAGCACTTGACCGTGCCACCCGCGCCGAGACTCTGGTCGACCGGCCCCCATGCGGCGAGGAAGGAGGCAAAGGTGCCCATGTAGAAATAGGGGGTGGCCGCGCCGCCGGTGGTAAAGGCAACCCGCGGGTAGCCCTGCTCATCGACCAGGCTGGTCGCGCGTATGGCGTTCAGTCTGGTGGCAATGGTGTCGAGTGCTTCTTCCCATTCGATCTCGACCCAGCCCGGATCCTCGTTGCGCCCCTTGTTCGGGTTCGTGCGCTTGAGTGGCTTCAGCAGCCGGTTCGGGTTGTAGATCTTCTGCACCAGCCCGTACGGCTTGACGCACACCTTGCCGTCGGCCGGGTGGTAGCCCTTCGCTGCAAAGTTGGGGGCGACTGTCGTGGCGACGCCGTCAGTCACCTCGACAGTCAGCATGTCGGGACCATTGACGCACTGATAGCAGTAGGTTGAAACCTTGTGCGTTGTACTCATGATGTTCTCGTGCTCCTGACGGAAAACCGCGTAATGCGGCGGGCTGGCGATGGGACGCTCCGTGCATTACGCCGGACGGTATAGGCAGACGCAGCTTAGGTGTGCTCCCGAGGGGCGACTATCCCCGCACTGCACCGGCTGTCCCCGGACTGCAGGTTCCGCGAGAGAGCTATCGTGGCAGTGCAACATACGTTGTCCTGAAAAATGTATAGACGCGCGTTATTTAGGTCTGTTTTAATTTAGACATAAATAAATTCTGCAAACCGCAGAAGACACTGGAGAAGCACTCCATGGAGACAAGAAACCACTTTGGAACGGGAACCTCCCGTTCCATGCTGGAGAATTTCCCCCTGTTTCGTACCTCCGATCCGGATGAGGCGCGTGATCGGGTTGCAAGGGTGTTCTGCGACCATCGGCTCAGGGTTGTGAGTGGCGGGGCTCGCGTGGGAGCCGAGATGTACTTTCGGCCGATTCGCGGCATCGGTATTGGCCGCATGCGTTATGGCGCGAGTGTCGCGATCGACCCCGGTAGCCTGGACAACTTCGCGCTCATCCAGATGCCGATTCATGGTTCGGAAGTGGTCGAGCATGGCGGCACCACGGTGGATTCAAACGCCGATGTTGCCTCCGTGCTGAGTCCGACGCTCGCCTTGAATCTGCGCCACGGGGAAGACACCGAGAAGCTCTTCATCAAGATCGATCGGGGTGTGCTCGAACGTCATTGCCGTCAGCACCTCGGTGGAGAACTCAAACGCCCGATCGAGTTTTGCCCGGCGATGTCATTGCTCGCACCACGCAGCCTGCCCTGGGTTCGGCTGATGAAATGGCTCTACGAGGAGGTCGGCCAGAATTCCGGCCAATGTGGCGCGATTGCTGATTCGCCTTTGTTTGCTGCCCAGATCGAACAGATGGTCATCACCACCTTGCTGCTGTGCCAACCGCACAATTATTCGGACCGGCTTGCAGATGACGGCCCTTCGATTGCGCCGCATTTCATCCGCAAGGTTGAGCGTTTCGTTGAAGAGAACGCAGATGAACCGCTGACCATCGGTGATCTCGCCGAAGAGGCTGGCGTGAGCACGCGTTCGCTCTTTGCCGGATTCCGCAAGTATCGGAATACGACGCCGATGCAGTACCTGAAGGACGTCCGCATGAGGCGAGTGCACGAAGACCTGCTCCGGGCTTCGCCGCAATTGACCACGGTAACCACGATTGCGGGGCGCTGGGGTTTCTCCCACCTGGGGCATTTCACCGTCGACTACAAACGCTGTTTTGGCGAGAGTCCGTCGGTTACCCTCCATCGTTGATTCCTGCAGGACGAGGATAGTCGGGTCAGTTTCGGGATAGTGGGCGTTCCAGTGGAAGACTAGATTTGAAGTGTGCCGAACAAGGTTCAAGGCATCACTTTGCAGAATCAGTGCTTACACAAGGAAAGGTCATGAAAGAAAAGCCTCAGGTCTTTATTCCCCCCGTTCGCAACGACAACAAGTTCAAGCTTGGATTTTTTGCGACCAACTGCTCCGGTGGCATGGCGGGCACTCAAGTCGAAGAGCGCTGGAAGAACACTTGGGAGAACAACCTTCGCCTCGCCCGTCAGGCGGACGAAGCTGGAATCGAATTCATGCTGCCGATTGCACGCTGGATCGGTTACGGCGGTGCTACGGACTTTCATGGAAACGTCCTGGAGACCATGACCTGGGCTGCTGGTCTGCTGGCACACACGAAGAACATCAACGTGTTTGCAACCATCCACACTGCCTGCAACCATCCGATGGTCGTCGCCAAGCAGATTGCCACCATCGATCAGATCGGGCGCGGGCGTGCAGGCCTCAATATCGTTTGCGGCTGGAACAAGCCCGAGTACGAGGCCATGGGGCAGACACTTCCCGACGATCACGAAACCCGCTACGAAATGGGGCAGGAGTGGTACGACATCATCAAGAAAGTCTGGTACGAGGACGAGCGCTTCGACTGGGATGGCAAGTACTTCAAGCTCAAAGGTGCCTACGGCCAGCCGCACCCGGTTGTCGACCGCGTGCCAATCTTCAACGCAGCAGGTTCGTCGCAGGGCCGTAACTTTGCGACCCGTAACGCAGACTTCCTGTTCACGTCGGCAATCGACCTTGCACGCTCAAAAGTCGAGATTCAGGAAATCAAGGCGCAGGCAGCCGAAAACGGGCGTGAGATCGATGTACTGACCTTCTCCTATGTGGTCTGTCGCCCGACGATCAAGGAAGCAGAGGATTACCACCACTACTATTCGCAGGAGCATGCCGACTGGGCCGCGGTGGACAACATCATCAGCCTGATGTTTGCTCATGCGGAGTCCTTCCCCAAAGACCAGCTGCAGCTGATTCGTGATCGTTTCTCCGGCGGCCATGGCGGATATCCGTTGATTGGCGATCCGGTAACCGTTGCCGACGGCATTCAGAAACTGTACGAGGCCGGCTTTGCGGGCAGCACCCTGTCCTTTGTGGACTATGCAGAGGAGTTTCCGTATTTCCGCGACAACGTCCTTCCTATTCTGGAAGCACGAGGATTGCGCAATGCGTTCAAGGTGAAGTCATGAGTGCGCAGGCCCGACCGGTCGCGGTGTCGGATCACACCGTGGTTCCGGTCGGCTTCGGCCGCGTCTCGAGCGAGGCATTCAAGGGCGGCATGCGCAGGGTTGCGCAAGGTGTTGCAATTGCAAGTCTTGCCCGCGGTAGCGAGCGGGCTGGGCTGACGATTTCTTCATTTTCGTCGCTGTGCGCAGACCCCCCAAGAATGCTCGCCTGTATCAGCAAGACTGCGGGCGCCTTTCCCCTTTTGCAGCGGGGCGGAAATCTGGCAATCAATGTCCTGGCCGAAGGGCAGGAAGCCCTTGCCCTGCGCTTTTCGTCCTCGAGCGTTAAAGGAGATGCGCGTTTTGAAGTGGGGCGGTGGGAGACCGGAGAGAGTGGTGCGCCTGTACTGGATGATGCCCTCAGTGTTTTCGATGGACGCATCAAGGACATCGTCGACGCCGGAACCCATGTGATTGCGGTCATCGACGTGCTTGCGGTGAGCGGACAGGGCGACAAGCAGGCCTTGCTCTATGTCGACGGTCGCTTTGCGACACTGGCAGCGGAGGGCGTCGGGTGACGGATCAGACATTGAGCGACTCGGCACTCGATCGTCTTTTTCTGGAGGCCCGAACGCACAACGCGTGGCAGGACCGTCCAGTGTCAGAGGATGTGCTGCGCCAGTTGTATTCACTCGCCAGCATGGGGCCGACGAGCTTTAACGGCAGCCCCATGCGCCTGGTGTTCGTATGTTCCGATGAGGGGAAAGCGCGGCTGTGCGAGGCACTGTTGCCTTCCAACGTGGCAAAAACGATGCAGGCACCCGTGTGTGCCATCGTGGCCCATGACATGAGCTTCTGGGAGGCGTTTCCGACCCTGTCACCGCACAAGGATGTGCGCGGCTATTTTCGCGACAACGCCGCATTGACCGAGGAAACGGCGTTTCGCAACAGCTCGATGCAGGGCGCCTATCTGATCATGGCTGCGCGGGCGCTGGGTCTCGACTGTGGTCCGATGTCCGGTTTCGACCGCAGCCGCGTCGATGAGCTGTTCTTCGAGGGCACATCGTGGCGAAGCAATTTCCTCTGCAATCTGGGCTACGGAGACCCTTCTGCGCTGTATCCGCGCAATCCCAGGCTGGCATACGAAACAGCCTGTCGTCTCGCCTGAGCGTTCTCGTTCGGGGGATTCGTGCTCGACGGATCTCGATGCGTCGCTCTCGGATCTTACTCCTGCATGAATCATCCCCGAGGGAACGACGCTTCAACACTGGAGGACCTTGCCTTGAACAATGTCAAGCGGCGAACGTTGCTGAAGTCCGGTGTCGGCCTCGGACTGTCTGCGCTCGCGCCTAAACTCACGTGGGCTGCGGATTCAAATGATGACTCGGGTCTGTCGCCGGGGATGCTCAAGTTGTGGGCGCAGTGGCAGGATGCACTGGTTCCTGGCGCTGCAGCAGCCGGCGCGGCGATGTATCTCGGCACCCAACTTGCGCTGCCGCGTGACCACAACTCGCTGTTTCTCCGCTACATGGACTGGCCGGGGAGCTATCACGACTTTTATCGCGACGGTCTGAACGCACTCGATACGCTGACCCGCGCCCGGTTTGGCCGCACATTCCCGGAACTGGACAAGCTCGCGCGTGCCACGGTGATCAACGAAATCTCCGCTGGGCAGCCCGCGAACTGGTCAGGCCCCCCTGCGGGTTTGTTCTACTTCGTCAGTAAAGCCGACGCAGCTGATCTCGTGTTCGGAACTGTAGCGGGCATTCAGGGCCTTGGTCTGGATTATCGTGCCCATATCGAGCCTCACGCGGAATGGCCGTCCACGCGGGGAGGGTTGCCGGCATGAGAACCTTGAAAGAGGTTGAAGCAGTCGTCGTCGGCGCGGGACAGACAGGCTGCATCATTGCAAACCGGTTTGCCGAAGCTGGCCGCGAGGTGTTGGTGTTTGATGCGGGCGTTGAGCGTGGTACGCAGGCAATGGTCAGTTCCCAGATCTGGGCGCGGCGCCTCAAAGGAACGCCCGGTGTGGTCGAGAGTGTCGGTCCCAACCCGCTGGGCATCAATTTCAATACAGGGCAGGGTGGTGGGGGGGCGGCAGCGCACCATTACGCCTGCTGGTTCCGTCTTCATCCGGAAGACTTCGAAATGCATCGGCGCTACGGGGTCGCTGCTGACTGGCCAATCGGCTACGAAGACTTGCGCGCCTCCTATGATGAAGTTCAAGCCGAAGTTGGGATTGCGGGCGATGCCACCGCCGAGCGTTGGCGGCCGGCCGGCGCGGACTATCCGCTCCCTCCCACGCCGCGCTTCCGGCAGGGGGAGATCCTGGCGCGGGGTTTCGAACGCATGGGCATGCACGTGGCGCCCTTGCCCCTGGCCATCGCCACTGCGCCCTATCGTGGCCGCAGCCCCTGCGTGTACGACGGCTGGTGTGACGCCGGCTGCCCCACCGGCGCACTCGCGAATCCCCAGACTACCTACCTCAAATGGGCAATCGAACACGGAGCGACCGTGCGTTATCAGCATCGGGTCGAGCGCATCGTGACCGACGAATCGGGGCGCAAAGCGATTGGCGTGATCGTGGCCGACCACCGCGGCGAACGTGCTTTCCAGCCTGCGGCACTGGTCGTGATCGCGGGCTTTGCGCTGGAAACGCCCCGTTTGCTTCTGGCATCTGCTAATGACCGCCATCCCCAGGGCCTGGCTAACGGATCCGGAACAGTTGGGCGTTACCTTCATACGCATGCGGCAGGCGGCGTATTCGGCCTGTTTGATGAGCCGACCGAATGCCATCTTGGTGTCACTGGTGGCCAGCTTGTCTGTCAGGACCGCTATGGGAAGGTGATCAGGGAAGGCAAGGATTTTGTCGGTGGTTACCAATGGTTGATCGGGCACGCCTCGAAACCGAATGATTTGCTCGGTATCGCGTGCAGTCGCCCCGATCTTCATGGCGAGGCGTTCAGCGCCTTCGTGGCAGACGCGGCGCTGCACTTCGGATCCATGACCGCAGTGGGCGAAACCCTTCCGCTGGCGGAAAACCGGGTGGAGCTGGTTCCGGGCGGTAGTGCTGAGATCATGCCAAAGATGCGCGTACATCATCGCTTTGACGACAACGCGTTGCGCCTTCATGCCCATGCGATGAAGGAGGGCGTCGACATTATGAACAGTGCAGGTGCCCGATCGTCCTGGCATGGTCCGATTGCTGGCATGCATCTCCTCGGTGGAACGCGGATGGGCATTGAGCCTGGCACCTCAGTGACCGATGCTTACGGCCGCTGTCACGATCTTGCGAATCTGTTCATCGCTGGTCCGGGCTTGTTTCCAAGCGGCGGTGCCGTGAATCCCACCTTTACTGCCTCCGCCCTTGCACACCGCAGTGCGCTTCACATCCTCGGCAACTGGACGACATACGCGAACTGAACGCGTTGCGCGAAGGGTTCTTCAAATGTCTTTTAGCCTAGTTCAATAGGTTTCATGGCACATGACGTGAGCAGACCGCTTGCCTTGAGAGGACGATAAAACGTCATCTACCGAATTCTCACATTCTCAGTAAGGGTATTGATCTTAAACTTCACTTGTGTATTATCTGCTCCATCAAATATGCGTAACCGTATGTTTCGAATCATCTGAATGAGTTCGTTCCTGTAGCGGTAGCCACATTTGAATGACCGTGCATTGAAGCTACCGGGCTTGGTTATCCGCATTCGATGTCGAGAGGGGGTCGGACTTCCTCATGATCGAATCAGTTGCTGCAACAGTAATAGTCGCAGTGACTTCGAAGAGTCAGCCTGCACCACAAGACGGACGTGATGATATGAAGGTTGAGCACTTTGATGTCGTAGGCATTGCGCATGAACTGCAGCTCGACGATGACGCGATTGCTGAGCGCAAAGCATTTCTGGGCTTCTGTGAGGAGGATGTCGCGCGTTTGAAGCAGTTGCACTCGCATCTGCAAGGATACGCACCCGTCTTCGCCGAGAGGTTCTACGAGCAGATCCTTGCGTTTGACGAGACCCGGAAGTTGCTTGCCGACCCGAATACCCTCGCGCGGTTGCAGCGTGCCCAAGTCAGCTACTTCGAAGGCTTGACTGCAGGTGACTATGGACGCGAGTACGTTCACCACCGGCTTCGCGTCGGCCTCGTCCATCATCGTGTGGGGCTGGAACCGAAATGGTATCTGGGCGCCTACGCGAACTATCTCGTAGGCTTGTTACCCGAGATCAAGCGGTGTTTTAGCGATGACCACGAACAGTGCAACAACACCGTTCAGTCCCTGATCAAGATTGTTTTGCTCGATATGGGTCTCGCGATCGACACCTATATCCAGGCAAGGGACAACACGATTCTTGGCTTGAAGAATTACGCCGAGATGGTGTTCAACAGCATGCACGATGGGATTCTCGTGCTGTCGCCAACACTATCCGTGCTGTCGGCGAACGAGAGCTTCATCAGGATGTTTGACCTTCGATCCAACTCGATCACGGGACACAGGCTGTCGGCTGTGCTTGAGGGCAGGGGGCTTGAACAACGGATTGCAGATGTCCGCGAGACCGGCGTCGATCTGTATGACGCTCCATTCCTGGTTCGCGCGCCGGATAACGGACGCGAGAAGCAGGTCAGGCTGACCGTGAAACGGATCTGTCTGGAAGAAGAAGCTGGGCAGTTGCTTCTTGTGCTTGAGCCCGTCACCGCCGAAGAAATTTTTCGTCGGGATGCAGAGGCAAAACTCGCTCGCAGTGCCGCGATGCTCCGTGATGCGCAGGCAGTGGCAAGAATCGGTAGCTGGAGCCTGGACCGGTGCGGCGGAGATAAGCTCATACTTGAATGGTCAGAAGAAACTTACAGAATCTTCGATACTCCGTCCGGAACGCCAGTTTCTTATCAACAGTTTCTTGCCCAGATTCACCCGGATGACCGCGAGGTCGTCAATCGGGCCTGGAAAGTTGCGCTCTCCGGCGAACCGTATCGGGTCGAGCACCGGATACAGGTCAAAGGGAAAATTCGCTGGATTGAGGAGCGTGCCGCACTTGAGTTCGATGACAAGGGCGAACTCATATCCGCACTGGGAACGGCTCAGGACATTACTGACCGCAAGCTCTCCGAAGTTCGCATCGAACAGTTTGCCTTCTACGATTCCCTGACCGGACTACCGAATCGGGCGCTTTTCCAGGATCGTCTCCATCAGGCGCTGGCGCATGCGAGTCGTCAAGGGCAATCAATCGCGGTGCTGTTCATCGACCTCGATCGGTTCAAGGAGGTCAACGACACGCAGGGACATGCCTGCGGCGATCTGGTGTTGTCCGAGGTCGCGCGTCGGTTCCAGACGACGCTGCGCCACGATGAGACGCTGGCGCGTCTCGGTGGGGACGAGTTCGTCATCATCGCGCATGAAACCGGACGTTCGGGGGCAACATTGATTGCCGAGCGCCTGAACCGGGTACTGGTGAAGGCAATCGAGATTGGAGAGAACGCCTTCTCGATCGGGGCGAGCACGGGCGTGGCACTGTTTCCGGGCGATGGCGCCGACGCGCAGCAACTGCTGAAGCATGCCGATATCGCGATGTACCGGGCCAAGAACGGCGGGGGCGGTCGCTACTGTTTCTACGATTCGGAGATGGGCGTCGAACTGGCTCGGCGACTCGAAGTCGCTCATCGGCTTCATCGTGTGTTGCAGGAGGATCGCCTCCAGCTCCACTATCAGCCCCAGATTGATCTCAGGACGGGAGCGCTGACGGGTGCCGAGGCGCTGCTGCGCTGGCGAGATACGGAGTGGGGCTGGGTGAGCCCGGCAGAGTTCATTCCGATTGCGGAAGAGCGGGGAATGATGATCACGCTTGGTGAATGGGTGATCAAACAGGCCTGCCATCAACTGCAGTTCTGGAGCAAGGCGGGCCTGACGCTGCCTGGTCGTCTGGCAATCAACGTGGCTGCACAGCAGATCGACCGCGAGGATTTTGCCCGTCGCGCGATTACGATCATCCGCGAAGCCGGAGTATCGCCTGACCAGATCGAACTCGAAATCACCGAGTCCGGCATGATGCACGATCCCGACTGCGCGATGAAGGTCACCCGGGCGCTTGTCGAGGCCGGCTTCACGATTGCTATCGACGATTTCGGAACCGGGCATTCGTCGCTCGCCTATCTCAAACGTTTTCCGGCTCATACGCTTAAGGTCGACATGTCGTTTGTCCGTTCCATGCTCAAGGACCGGAATGACCACAGCATCGTCGCCACCATCATTGCAATGGCAAAGAACCTCGGCCTTCGAACGCTTGCGGAAGGCGTGGAGGAGTCCGCTCAGGCTGAACGCCTGCTGGCCCTGGGCTGCGACAAGGCGCAAGGCTATCTTTTTGGCCGCCCGGAGTCGCCTGTCGTGTTCGCAAACAGATGGCTCGGAACCGGGAAAGGCACGCCATAACAAGGGGATTCCGGCATCAGCAAAGCTGATAGCCGTGCTTAAAGCCATACCAAAGGTATGGCGTTTACTACAACAAGAGACAGGTTCCCGAGGGTGACATGCGCAAATCCGCCAGCGTAACAAACATTGAAACCCTGCTGCCCGAGGGTGAGTTCATATACTCGCGTACCGACCTTAAAAGTATCATCGTCGAAGCAAACGAAGCCTTTGCGCGGATCAGTGCCTACCGTCCGGAGGAGATGATTGGCCAGGCCCACAACATGGTGCGTCACCCGGACATGCCTGCAGAGGCGTTTGCCGACATGTGGCGCGATCTCAAGGAGGGGCGGCCGTGGCGTGGAATCGTCAAGAACCTGCGCAGCGACGGTGGCTACTACTGGGTGGTGGCGAATGCGTCGCCTGTACGCGAGAACGGACAAGTCGTTGGATACCAGTCTGTTCGTGCCCGTCCGAGCCGGGAAGAGGTGGTCGCGGCCGAGGAAGCGTACAAACGCATCAGGGAAGGCGATAAGTCGATTTGCGTCAAACATGGCCGGGTCGTCCCCACGCGACGTTCGCTGTGGGCAATCCTCAACTCGGTGAACATCCAGCTTGTCGGACTCGGCTTGCTGATGGCAGTGCTCGCACTCTTCGTACTGGTCGATCGTTTTGTCTCCTTACCGCTCCTGCCTGATGTCATGCTCGCGATCGCCGCGACGGGCTTGCTGTGGGGGACCTTCTTCCTGGTCTTCGGTCTGCCACGGATTGCCAGCGATATGACCTCCTTGCACGAGCATCTCGACCACCTGCTGGTTACCGGCGATTTGCGCAAGCGTTTCACCCTCTCACGGCGGGACGTTCTGGGCGATATCGGTCGCAGCGTCGACCGCTTTGTCTCCTCGGTACAGGCAACGGTGCAGGGAATGAGCGATACCGCCGAGCGGGTGGTCAGCGTTTCGGGCGAAGTCGGCTCGGGCGTCGGCAATGTCAGCGATTCGGCACGGGTACAGAGCGACGCAACATCGTCCGCGGCGGCCGGCATCGAACAGATTACGGTATCGATCGGCGAAGTTGCCGAGCATGCCGAGGCAACGCGGACCGCAGCGCAGCATGCGAGCACGGTTTCTGCACGTGGCAGCACCTTGTCTGCCCAAGCCTGCGAAACGATTCTCGCACTGGCGGAAACCGTCAAGAATGCGGCGATTCAGGTCGAGTTTCTGGGGTCCCAGTCGGCGGAGATCTCTCGCATCACCGGAGTGATCAGCGACATCGCCGACCAGACAAACCTGTTGGCCCTGAACGCGGCAATTGAGGCTGCACGCGCCGGAGAGCAGGGGCGAGGATTTGCCGTCGTTGCCGACGAAGTGCGCAAGCTCGCCGAGCGCACCGGCAATGCCACGAAGGAGATCAGCACCATGGTCGGCTCGATCCAGGTTGAAACCCAGAAAGCAGTCAGTGGAATGCGGCAGGGTGCAACTCAGGTCGAAAGCGGCGTGAAACTGGTGCAGGACGCACAAGGCGCGCTGCTGGAGATCAATACCCAGATGAGCAAGACCCTGAGCATGGTCAATGATATTACCCACTCGTCTGCCGAGCAGAACAATGCGATGGTGGTGATGGCACAGAGCGTCGAGCGCGTCGCATCGATGACCGATCAGAACATGGCGGTCGTCGCCCAAACCCGCGCTGCGGTCGACAGTCTCGATCGTTCGGTCGGCCGCATGAAGATGGCCATGGGGCAGTTCGTAGTCTAGGGGGCGTGCGAGGCGCTCGCTTCAAGCTCGGGATGCGACATTGCATCCCGAGCTTGAAGTCCTTCCGACCCAACCCTGTCTTTACATGTTTAAAACGGTGCAGCCTGCCTGCCTTGGTTCAAGGCAGGCAGGCTGCAGGTTTGGTGCGGCGGCAAAGCGGAACTCGCTCACCTGCGCATGCGGATGCCGGGCGCGCCAACAGTCGTGCGCTGGCCGGAAAGGCTCTCAGCGCTTCGCCAATGCATTGGCAACGTGAAAACCCGATGCGCCGGAGAGCCCGGGTCCCGGGTGCGTCGACGCGCCGATGTGGTACAGGCCCTTGATCGGCGTGCTGTGATCCTTCACGCCACGAACCGGGCGCCAGAACAGGTACTGGTCGATCGCGCATTCACCCGAATAGGGGTCGCCGCCGACGAGGTTCATGTTCATTCTCTCCAGATCAGCCGGGGAGACGACCTTGCGACCGATGATGCTCGCCTTCAGGTTCGGTACGTGCGCAGCAATCCGTTCGATTGCGCGGTCGGCATAACGTTCGGCAATGTCAGCAGACCATTTTCCGTCGGCGGGCGCTTCGATCTCACCGCGCGCGTCACCACGGATGCTGCGGGGACATTCGGGCAACTGAATCCACATGATCCACCCGCCGTCGGGCGCCCGCGACGGATCTACGGCGCAGGGCTGACATACACAGACGGTACCTTCCGCAGGCAGCAGGCCACGTTCGGCCTCGTTGACAGCACGTGATACACCGTCCATCCCGGGCGTGAGGTGCAGGTAGATCACTTCGCGCAGTTGCGGATCCGCCCATTGCGGCGGCTCGGACAGTGCGAGGTGAATCTGCATGTTGCCCTTGCCGTAGCGGTACTCGGTGGCCTGGCGTCGGAGCGGGGCCGGGGCATCGTCCTGCTTGAGCAGCCGGCCGTAGAGCTGGGTGGGCGTGACGTTGCAGATGACCTGCCGGGCCTCGAACACCTTGCCATCGGCAGTACGCACGCCGCTCACCTTCTTGCCGTCGACGAGGATCTCGGCGACGTCGGCGCCGGTTTGGAATTGACCACCAGCACCTTCGATCAGCGCGCGGAAAGCATCGACCGTGCGCGCGTTTCCGCCTTTGACCAGTGGCAGTCCGACGCCTTCAAGCGTGAACGCGATGACGCGCGCCATCAGCGCCGACATGGGGCTTTCCGGCCCGAGTCCGGTGTGCAGCACCCACGGCGCCAGCAGTGCGCGCACGAGCTCGTCATTGAACTGCGTTTCCAGCCAGGCGCGACAGCTTTGCATTGCGGGGCCGAAGAAGGCGAGGGTTTCATGTGCGCCCTGTTTCCACACCCGGCCAAGCATCATCTTGCCAACGCTGGAACTCCACAGTTCGTTGCCCAGCAGCGAGAAGATGAGTTCGGCGTTCTGCTCGACGAAGCCCATGCCTTCGGCGTAGGCATCTCCGTCGCCGGGCGCCAGCGCGTTCATGCTTGCGATGTTGGCTGCGCGGTCGCGCCCCATGATGAGGAAACGGCCGTCGGGCAGCAGCACGCCGGTGGGGGTGCTGTTGTTGCAGTACTCAAGCCCGTTTGCGTGCAGGCCATCCTTCAGCTCGGCGTAGCCCGGGCCGGTGACGAACAGCGGATGGGCGGTCGACATGGTGTCATGCAGGTAACCCGGTACAGTCAGGGCCTCGGTGCGAATACAGCCGCCAAGTACCGCTTCGCGTTCGAGTACAAGCACCTTCTTTCCGCGTTTCGCCAGCACGCCTGCGCAGACGAGGGAGTTGATTCCGCTACCGACGATGATTGCGTCGTATTTGCTCATCATTGAAATCTCAGTGGGGCACGCTCTTAAGCTTGCCGCTAACGACCTGCGAAAAATATCCGCTATGCGCAGATTCGTATCCGCTTTCCGCAGCGCTGACTCCGTTCAGTGCCGCATCAGACTTGTCTGTCTGGGAAGCTCACCAAAACGCTCGCGGTAATAGGCGGAAAAGCGCCCCAAATGACCGAAACCATATTCCATCGCGACTTCGGTCACGCTCGCGCGCGGGTCCGATATGAGCTTGTTCCGGGCCGCCTCAAGGCGCAAATTCCGCAGCAAGACCATCGGGGCAACGCCGCGGTGGCGATGACAGAGTACGTTAAGCGTTCGAGGACTGACTTCCGCGACACGTGCGAGGTCGGCAAGCGAAATTGGAGCAAACAGGCGGCTGCGCATGTAGTCCTCGATTCGTGTTAAGCGGGTATCGAAGGGAGCCGGCATCTGGTTGAAATCACTGCTGTCTTCGTCTCCCTGGTTGTCACGTTCGAGGACTGACGGTTGATGAGACTGAAGGAAGAGCGCTGCGGTCTGCTCGAACTGGTTGATCCAGCTGGGATGCAGCTCTCTGGCTTGGTCCGGAGAAAGCAGCGACAGCATCTGTTGCAACAGGGCTTGCCACTGCGGTGCGATGCCACCTGCGAGCTTGAACACTGGATCGATCCACGGCTGGCAGTCCGCTCCGAGTGAGGGACAGTGACTCAAGGCGCAGGTTTGACAGGCTGTCTGGCGCAACAACTCGGTTGGCAATTTCAGGATGAGTTGTTCGCAATTGGCTTGCCAATGCAGGCGGATACTGCGACGTGGCGCAACAACGGCGACTTCGCCACTGTTGAGGTGAATGCCGACACCATCCGATTCGATCTCTGCGCTTCCGCGCAGGGGCATTTGCACCAGAACGAAGTCCTTGAAGGCATTGGGCCGTATGATGACCTCTGCGCCATAGCTCAGGATCATCAGGCTGATGCGGTTCAGTTCGCGTCTGTAGAGTGCGGTTGAGACGTCTCCACGACCCCAATTGAGTTGATGGTGGGTGATGGCCCGGCTCAGCGCCTGGTGAGAATCCTCAGCCGAGTGTGAACGAAAGACGGGGCGATGATAGATCTTTGATAGATCCAGCTGGGGCAATAGATCCATGTCCGGTCTGTCTCCAGTGCTTGCGTTGCAGAAGCGACATCTCGCTGACCTGAAAAATTAACTGCAGATGTAATTTAACTGTAAAGCAAATATGGGGGGCGTGCATGCTTCTTGGACCGACAATTGGAAAAGGCGTCCTGAGAACGACAGAAAGCTCGTTCGTCGGGGCGCCTGTGCGTGGAGTCGCGGAGAGCGTCAAACGCTGGGGGGTTACTTCATCGGGCACTCGCCGACGAAGGGATCTGCATGGGCGGTCAATACCTTGCCGACCGTCCTGTTCGTGACCGTGCCATCGGCGTCCTTGAATACTTCGCGCATATACAGGTCCTGAATGGGGAACTGGTTGGTGTTGAAGCGGAAATCGCCTCGAATCGAGTGGAACTCCGCGGCCTTCAGCGCAGCACGGAAGGCCGGGCCATCTTCGATGTGCCCCCCCACTTTCTTTACCGCGCTGTCGATCAGCAGTGCCGCATCGTATGCCTGCGCCGCATACATGCTTGGTTTGCGCCCATAGGTGCTTATGAAGTCGGAAACGAAACGCTTGTTGGGGGCGTTGTCGAGATCGGCGGCCCATTGGGACGCATTGTAGAGACCCGCGATGGCTCCTCCGACTGCCTTGATGGTGTCCTCGTCGGCGGAGAATCCAGGCGCGAGCAGTGCCATCTGACGGTTTAGTCCAGCACCGTCGAACTGCTTGATGAAGTTGACACCCATGCCACCAGGAAGGAAGAAGAAGACCGCATCGGGTTTCGACATGCGAATTGTTGCCAGTTCGGCTGCGTAGTCCAGTTGTCCCAGCTTGGTGTAGATCTCTTCAGCGATCTCGCCCTTGTAGAGGCGCTTGAACCCATCGAGAGATTCCCGGCCGCCGGGGTAATTCGGGGCGATCATTGCGATTTTTTTGTAGCCTTTCTCGGTGGCGAACTTGCCCATCGCCGAGGGGATGTCCTCGTT
This sequence comes from Parazoarcus communis, assembly GCF_003111665.1. Lineage (NCBI taxonomy): Bacteria > Pseudomonadati > Pseudomonadota > Betaproteobacteria > Rhodocyclales > Zoogloeaceae > Parazoarcus > Parazoarcus communis. Next base: position 3,621,053 of record NZ_CP022188.1, read on the forward strand.
CTGCCAGGCAATCGCGAAGAAGTTCGGATCGCAATTTTCGCCCGCATAATCGCGCGGTCCGGTGTTGGTGGACAGATAGACCGTGTTGCTCTTGAGTATTTGTGGCAGAACCGGCAGCAGGACGTTGGAGAACACGACCCCGGTGATCAGGTCTACCTTGTCGCGCTTGATGAAGCGCTCGACGTTCTGGCGGCCGGTCTGAGGATTCTGCTGGTCGTCGACGACGTTCAGCTGTACCGGAAGTCCGCCAAGCTTGTTGCCGGAGTGGGAAAGGGCGAGCTGGAACCCGTCCCGAACGTCGGTTCCAAGTGCACCTCCAGGCCCCGAAAGGGTGGTGAGGAAACCGATCCGGATTTCGTCGGCGGCCTGGGCAGGCGCGGCCAGCAACGCGGCCGCGGCAAGAGTTGTGGCAATACAGGCTAGTTTTCTCTTCATGTCCATACTCCGTGGGTGTTGGGGTGTTGGGGTGTTGGGGTGACGGTAGTGCGGTGAAAGGGCTCAAACGCCCATGTAGCGGTGCCACAGACTCCGGTCGGCATCGAGCTCGGCTGAACTGCCGCTCCAGACCAGCCTGCCGCGTTCAAGAATCAGGTGGCGGTCGGCGAGTTGAACCAGTTTGTCGACGTATTTGTCGACGATCAGAATGGTCTGCCCCTGGGCTTTCAACGCGGAGATGCAGCGCCAGATCTCCTCGCGTATCAAGGGCGCGAGGCCCTCGGTTGCCTCGTCGAGGATCAGCAGGTGCGGGTTCGTCGACAGCGCCCGCCCAATCGCGAGCATCTGCTGTTCTCCGCCTGACAGTTGATCGCCCATGTTGTTGGCGCGCTCTGCCAGGCGCGGAAAGAGGGCGTAGATGCGCTCACGTGTCCAAGGCGGACTGGTTCGGCTGCGGTTCTCCGCAAATGCGGTGAGGTGTTCGCTTACCGACAGGTTGGGGAAGCACTGACGACCTTCCGGAACGGTTGCCACACCCATTCGGGCGATGGTGTCCATACGCCGCCCGGCCACCTGTTCACCCCGAAAACGGATCTCACCCTGACTTGGCGAAAGGGCGCCGGTGATGCACTTGATGGTTGTGCTCTTGCCCATGCCGTTGCGGCCAAGCAAGCCGATGACTTCGCCCGGACGGATCGCAAAGCTCACGTCAAACAGGACCTTGCTCGCGTCGTAACCGGCCTGAAGGTTGCAACAGGACAGCAGTGCGTTGCCGTTCATGTGGGTTCCCCCGTACCGAGATAAACCGCCTGGACATCAGGGTTGGCACGGATGCTGTCGACATTGCCGCTGGCAAGGACCTTGCCGTACACCAGTACCGAGATGCGGTCGGCGAGTTTGAAGACCGCATCCATGTCGTGCTCGATAAGCAGAATCGCCATGTGCTTGCGCAACTCGTCGATGAGTTCAACGACGCGTGCGGATTCGTCAGGTCCCATGCCTGCCATGGGTTCGTCGAGCAGCAACAGTCGGGGTCGAGCGGCCAGCGCAAGCGCGATGTCGAGCTGACGTTGGGCACCATGAGGAAGGCTGCCGGCGATATGATCGAGCGTATGCGAGAGCCCGACCTGAGCTGCGATCGACTCCGCCTCCGCGTTGATCTCCATTTCGGCGTTGCGAGTACCTAACAGGCGGAAACTGCTGCCGCGATGCGCCTGTACCGCCGTGCGCAGGTTGTCACGCACACTCGCCTTTCGAAACAGGTTCGTGACCTGAAAGCAACGCGACAGGCCGGCACGGACACGCTTATGTGGCGGTAAGCCGGTGAGCTCGACACCGTCGAGCGTGATCTGTCCGGCATCGGCCGGCAACATGCCCGAGATCAGGTTGACCAGCGTGCTCTTGCCGGCGCCATTGGGGCCGATCAGTGCGTGGACTTCGCCGCTTTCGACTGCGATGCTGACATGGTCGGTTGCGCGCAGACCGCGAAACTCTTTGATCAGGCCGCTTGCAGTAAACAGACTCATGCTGACCTCCAGCGCAGAAACCGGTTCGTCTTGCAGCCGGTCGTAGCGCGGCTGAACAAAGGGGACAAGCCGTCGGGGGCGTAAAGGATGATGGCGATGAGCAGGGCGCCCAGGGGCCAGTGCCAGAATTCGGTCAGCTGTCTCAGGACCTCTTCGAGGCTGACCCATACCGCGGCCCCGGCCACGCCGCCCCAGCGATGGCCGAGTCCGCCGAGGACGACCATCACGATCAGGATTGCGGACTGCGACCAGTGCATGCTCGACGGGCTGATGAAGCCGTTCTGGGTCACCATCATCGCGCCCCCGAGACCGGCGATTGCTGCGGTAAGGACGAAGGCCTGCAGTTTGAGGAGGTAGCTCGGGTAGCCCAGCGCCCGCATGCGGCCCTCGTTGTCGCGGATGCCGATCATTGCCTGGCCGAAGCGTGTGCCGACGAGCTGATACAGGAAGGCAAAGACGACGGTGCATGTGAGCAGCACCACCCAGTACAGGATCCGGTCGTCGTCGATATCGAGACCGAAACCGAGTGACGGGCTCACGGTGAGGTTGTAGCCGTCGTCGCCCCCATACACCCGCAAGGACACCGCAAGGTAGTAGAGCATCTGCGCAAAGGCGAGTGTGATCATGATGAAGTAGACGCCGCTGGTGCGAAGGGATAGCGCGCCGACGGCGAGCGCAGCGAGCGCAGCCACGGCCATCGCGCCCAACCACAGGAGCCATGTGGACTCGACGCCTGCCTCCATGAGCGCGACGAGGGCATAGGCGCCCATGCCAACGAAGCTGGCGTGCCCCAGTGCCACCAGCCCGCCACACCCCATCAGAAAGTTCAGACTGCTGGCAATAAGCATCACGATCAGCATTCGCATCGCGAATCCGATGTAGTACTCAAGCCCGAAGGCTGTCGCGATGACGGGGAGGGAGACGAGGGCGAGAAACAGGCTTCCCGCCACAAGTGGATTTTTAAGGGAGGGCGAGCTCACGTTCGTTTGCATGTTTATCCTCTGGCGGGGAAAAGCCCTGCGGGCTTGAAAATCAGGATCAGGGCCATAAGTACGTACATGGCCACACTGGACAGGGCAGGAGCGACATCGGCCGCGAAAGTGGGGGAGCTGATTTCACGCAAAATCGGTGAGATGAAGGCGCGGCCTGCGGTATCGACCACGCCGACGAGGAGCGCCGCGATCAGGGAGCCGCGCACCGAACCGATACCGCCGATGACGATCACGACCAGCGCCGGGATCAGGATCGATTCGCCCATCCCGACCTGTACCGAGGTGATCGGCCCCATCAGCGAGCCCGCCACGCCGGCAAGTGCTGCACCGATGACGAAAATAAGGGTGAACACGGTCCTGACCCTCACCCCCATCATTTCGGCCATGTGGCGGTTGGATGCCCCAGCACGAACCAGCATCCCGACCCGCGTGCGGTTCACGATCAGGTAGAGCGCCACGGCGGCGAGCACCCCTGCACCGACTATGAGCAGGCGGTAGGCCGGGTAGAGCAAACCGCCGCCCAACTCGAGCGGCCCCGACAGAGCCTCGGGCGCCGAGGCCATGACGGGCGCTGCGCCCCATGCCCATTTGACGAAATCGTCGGCCAGCAGAATGACGCCAAAGGTGGCAACCACCTGATTCAGGTGATTGCGCTGGTAGAGGCGTCTCATCAGGAGAACCTCAAGAAGTGCGCCGACGATCATCGTCAGGATCACCGCCAGCACGATGGCGAGCGCAAAGGAATCGGTCAGGACGTGAATCGTGGCTGCGAAGTAGGCGCCGAGCATGAAAAGCGTGCCATGGGCGAGGTTCATCGTGTCCATGACGCCAAAGACCAGGGTTAGACCGGCTGCAAGCATGAAGAGCATCAGGCCATAGCCGACACCGTTCAGCAGTTGTTCAATCAGGAAGATCGCGTCCATTCGAATTCCATCCCTCCGGGTTCGTTTTGGCCTTGGCGCGATGCCATGGCGAATTGATTCTTCGGGAATTTCCAGGGGCGGACTATCCGGATTAGGCAGGCAGGGCGTTTGCCTTGTCCGTTTCAGGCAAATCGGTGCTGATCTGCAATTTGCGGACAGCAGGTGCCAGTGCTGGCTATTGCGTGGAAGTACGAGTGAATAGATTTGCTCTCGCCGACGAGCCGCTTGCCTGGCTGTCCTCATGGAGCTTTCTGAATGACCTCACTCGAACTGCGCGTAGCGCGTATTGATCAGCTGACACCGCGCATCCGTAGATTGATCCTGGCGACGGTAGACGGGTTGCCCATACCTCACCACGATGCGGGAGCACACATCGAGTTGTGTGTTCCCGCGTCGGCCGACACCCCGGTGTTGCATCGTGCCTACTCACTGGTTGCGCCGGCCGACGGGGGAGACTGCTATGAGATCGCTGTGCAACTCGAGGAATCGGGCACAGGCGGGTCGCGCTGGGTTCACGGACTTCACGTTGGCGCGTTTGTTACTGCGTCCGTACCCGTGAATGCGTTCCCCCTGTCCGACACCGCCAGCGCGCACCTCTTGCTTGCCGGTGGCATCGGCATCACGCCCATCCTGTGCATGGCCCGCAGCCTTCATCGCGCCGGCGCGCCTTTCGAACTTCATTACGCCGCGCGGTCATCCGACACGGCAGCCTATTGCGCGGAGGTCGAAGCCTTGCCCGGATCCCGGTGCTGGTTTGACGGTGGAGACCCGTTGCGCGGAATGCCTCTGCCGGGCGTCATCGGGCCCCCCCGTCGAGGGACGCCATTTGTATGTCTGCGGCCCGAAAGGGTTCATTGGCGGGGTGCTCGATACGGCACGCAAGCAGGGCTGGGAAGAAACGGCGCTGCATTGTGAACTCTTCAGCGGTGCGCTCGACGGGAAGGACGACAAACCCTTCACCGTAGCGCTTTCGAGAAGCGGGCTTTCCTTTGAGGTTGCAGTTGGAAAAACCGTGATGGATGTGATGGAGGAGGCCGGGCTCGACCCGATGTTCGATTGTCGTCGGGGCGAATGCGGCATCTGTGTGACACAGGTGATCGAAGGCGAGGCCGATCACCGCGATATCTGTCTGTCGGCACGCGAGCGTGATGCCGGTGGCTTCTGCACCTGTGTTTCGCGCGCCCGTACAGGGCACCTGGTGCTCGATCTTTAACCTTAGGAGGTGAACTGCATGACCTTATCCCTTGAAGTGCTCGCATCCTGCGTGCGCGCGGACAGCGTGCACAAACGGGTCTATACGGATCCCGAGATTTTTGCGCTCGAGATGGAGCGGATCTACGGTCAAGCCTGGATCTATGTGGGCCATGAAAGCCAGGTTCCGAAAACGGGTGATTACCATACGACGCGCATCGGAGATCAGGACGTCATCATGGTCAGAGCGGCTGATGGCAAGGTACATGTCGTGTACAACCGCTGTCCGCACAAGGGTGCCAAGGTCGTCGCTGACGGGGAAGGTTGCACGGGCAAGTTCTTCCGCTGCCCCTATCACGCCTGGACATTCAAGCTCGATGGCAGCCACCTTTCCGCACCGCTGAAAAGCGGCCTGGAAGGGACGTGTTACGACCCTTCACACCCTGATTTTTCAATGAAAAAGGTGGCGCGAGTCGAGATCTATCGTGGCTTCGTCTTTGCCTGTCAGGCAGCCGAGGGGCCGGATCTGAAAGCCTTTCTCGGCGGTGTGATTTCGTCCATCGACAACCTCTGCGACCGCTCACCGGTCGGCGAAGTGGAGGTGGCGGGCGGTTCGTTCAAGGTAATGCAGAGTTCGAACTGGAAGGTGTTCTACGAGAACCTGCACGACACGATGCACGCCCGCATTACTCACGAATCGTCATATGTTGCCGCACGTGAAGAGGCGAAAACGCTCGGGGAGATGCCTTTCGAGCTGCTGATCATGGATGGCAACGGCGAGCCGTACGAATTCTGGGAAAAGCTCGAGCTGCGCGCCTACCCCAACGGCCATGGCTATATGGAAGCCATCTTTGACCCCGCAGCGGCGACACGTGACCCGGTCTCACGCGCACATTTCAGTTCGCTCTCGGAGGCTTACGGCGAGGCCCGCGCGCGCGAAATCATGGGCATGAACCGCCACAACACCATTCTCTACGGCAGTGGTTCGCCGCATACGGTGTTCCAGCAGTTTCGCAAGATCATCCCGATCAGCGTCGACCACACGATGATCGAGATCCAGACCTTTCGCCTCAAGGGCGCACCACAGGCGGTGTTCGATCGTGCGCTGACCTATGCCAACCTGATCAACTCCCCCTCGTCAAACGTCATGCCCGATGACGTCGAGGTCTACAAGCGCTGCCAGGAAGGTAACCGCACCAACGGTGGGGACTGGGTCAGTCTCCACCGCTACCTCGGTACGGATCTTGAGACGCCGGATGGCTGGGTGTCGACCAACGGGACGAGCGAACTGCCGATGAGGAACCAGTTTGCCGCGTGGAAACAATACATGCTCAACCCGCCCGCTGTGACCGGCGCCGGACAGCTGCAATCGAACATGGAGGATGGCCATGCAACTGCTTGATCGCACTATTGATGTTTCAACGTCGCCGGTCACACCGGCATCGATATCCGCAGAGCAACAGCGCGCTGTAGAACTGTTTCTCTTCCATGAAGTGCGCCTGCTCGACGAACGGCGTTTTTCCGAATGGCTGGCGCTCTGGTCCGAGGATGGCCGTTATTGGGTGCCGCGCTTCCACGACCAGCTCAACCCCTTCGAGCAGATCTCCCTGTTCTGGGAAGACAGGATGCTGCGGGAGGTAAGGGTCCGGCGTGTTGAAAATGCCCGCAACTGGTCACAGCAACCGCCAACACGCAGTGCGCATGTCATCGGCAACATCACCATCGAAGGGGCTGACGCCGCGGGCAATCTGATTGTGCGGTCGACCTTCCAGCTCACTGAATGGCGGTCGGAGCAGCGTCAGCTCGCGGGGGTGGTGTTCCACAAGCTCGCTGCGGTCGACGATGGATGGGAGATCGTGCTCAAACGGGTGAACCTCGTGAATTGCGATGCCGTGTTCGCCAATCTGGAGGTTTTCATTTGAACACCACACCGGTTGTTCTTGCGCTGCATTATCAGAACGATGTTCTGCATCCAGATGGGCGCATCCGGATTGGCCTGGGCGATCAGGACCCCGCTCGTGAGGCCCTGATCGCAGCTGCGGGGCGACTGCTCGCGGGGGCACGCGCCGACGGCTGGCCACTCATTCATGTACGGATCGCGTTCCGGCCGGATTACGCAGACCTTGCACGCAATACGCCAATCTTCCGTCGCACGGAAGAGATCGGTGCGGTGCGTGACGGGGAATGGGGCGCCGGGTTCTTCGATACGCTGGCACCCGTGGAGAGCAAGCGCGAGTTCGTGGTGAAGCACACGCGAATCAGCGCGTTCTACGGCACACAGCTCGAACAGTTGCTGCAGTTGCTGGGCGCCAGAACCCTGATCGTCGCCGGAGTCGCCACCCACTCAGTCGTCGAAAGCACAGTGCGTGACGCCGCCGATCGTGGGTTTGACGTCTGGGTCGCAGCCGATGCCTGCGCCGCGGCGGATCGCAACGTCCATCTGGCATCGCTGGCGAGCATGGGCCTGATTGCTACGGTGACCGAGGCCGACCGTGCGCTTGAGAAGTTTCGTGGGGAGGCATGTACATGACGGATACGGACATTCGAACCCAAACGCGTCTCGACGGAAAGATCGCCATCGTGACTGGTGCAACCCAGGGCCTCGGTGCGGATATCGCACGCTCACTGGCCAAGGCTGGTGCGCAGGTGTTTCTGGTTGGCCGCGGGCGCGCCGCGGGTGAAGCGGTGGCGGCGGAGATTGGACCGGTGGCCACCTTTGTCGAGACCGACATCACCGACGATGGTGCGATCGACGCCTGCATCAAACAGGTGATCCAGCGTTTTGGGCGTCTCGACCTGCTGGTGAACAATGCCTGCAGTTACGACGATCAGGGCTTGGCATCTTCCCGGGCGCAGTGGCTGAGTACGCTCAACGTAAACCTGGTCTCCGCCGCGATATTCACGCAGAAGGCGGCCGAGCGGATGACGCGGGGCGGTGTCGTGATCAACTTGGGCAGTACAGGGGGAAAGTTTGGTGCTGACGGGCGGGCGATCTATCCCGCATCAAAGGCAGCGATCATCCAGGTCACGAAGAATTTCGCCGTTACGCTGGCGCCGCTGGGAGTCCGGGTGCTGTCGGTATCGCCGGCTTGGACCTGGTCGCCGGCAGTCGAGCGCATGAGCGGTGGTTCAACCGCGGTGGCGGATGCGGTGGGCGCGCACTTCCATCCGCTCGGTCGTGTGGGCCGTGGTGAAGAGATCGGCCGCGTGATCGCATTTGCAGCCAGCGAAGAGGCCTCATGGATGACAGGGTCGGATCTGTCCGTCGATGGTGGCTTCTCCATTCTCGGGCCCGATCAGGGGATCTCTCCGCGAACCTGGTTCGACCGGTTGGCAAACGGGGATGCGGACAAGGGCGGATGATGGCTGCCGCTTAAAGGATTCGGGGCGAAGGTGATGATTCACCTTCGCCCCGAATGGTTCACGGGAAGACGTTCCGACTCATGCGTTTGCCGCGACGGCCACTTTGTCTGGCGCCGTGTTGCTGTTCGTGCGCAGATTCAGGATGTTCGTTTCATCCTTATCGGGTGACGCATAGCGGCCGCGATAGAACAGCAGCGGCGCGCGGTCGTCGACATGCAGCTTGCGCACCCGTCCGACCAGGATCAGATGATCGCCGCCGTCGTACTGGTGCGCGGTGCTGCATTCGAACACGGCCGCGCAACCCGGGAGCAGCGGAATGCCGTCGATGCCTTGGGCGGTGTCGACGCCGTTGAACTTGTCGCCCGCGCCGCGCGCAAAGCGGTCTGACAGCGCCTGTTGGTTGCTGGCAAGCACATGGATCGCGAAGCCACTTGCCTGGGTAAAGGCGGGCAGGCTGTACGAGCGTTTTGCCAGGCTCCACAGCACGAGCGGCGGATCGAGTGACACCGATGCGAAGCTGTTGACCGTGACCCCGACGGGCTGCCCTTCTGCGTCCGTCGTGGTGATGATGGTGACACCGGTGGCGAAGTGCCCCAGCGCGTCGCGGAGTTCTCGTGAGTCGATCATTGTGTCCTCCATCAGAACTTCATGCCCATACTGAACGAGAGCCAGTCCTGCCCCATATACACTTCGGTCAGACTGTCGGGTGCGGCCCCCTGGCCGCGCACGCGTTCCTTGGGGGATTTTGCGTAGGCGAACGACAGTTCCATTTCCTTGCTCATCGCCCAGGTCGCACCCAGGGTGTAGTGACGGCGGTTTGCCGCAGGGGCGAGGATGCCGAGGAAGGTGTCGCGCTTGTCGACGATCTGGGTGCCATGGCTGTAACCAGCGCGCAGGGTCAGTGTGTCGCTCAGTGCATGGGCGACACCGATGCGCCACACGGTCTGGTCTTTCCAGCCGAAGCCCGCAGTCTTGCCTTCGCCGGGCGCAGTGGTGACGCCGGGGTTGCCGAGGGAGCCAACGCCGCTCCAGTTGATCTGCAGTACGTCCGCTGCAACAGTGAAGGCGCCGATTCGATAAGCCATGCCGAAGCCATAGTTCTCAGGGATGTCGAGGTCGCCGCCATCGGCCAGCAGCCCGTCGAATTCGCTCATCCGGCCCATGTCCACCTTGCTCGAGTAGGTGGCGCCGAGGGTGAGGGCAGGGGTGATCTGAGCGGTCCAGCCCAGCTTGATGCCGGCGCCGGTGGATTCGTCGCGGCCCTCAGGCAGGCCGAGACCAGCCGGGCCGCGGATATCGAGCACCTGGCGCGCCAGCACCAGACCGACGCCGATGGCATGAGCGTCGTTGAGGCGGTGCGCGAGGCTGGTGGTGATGACCATCTGCTTGAGCTCCGAGCGCGTCCCCTGCAGTCCGCCGATATTGGTGTCGCGGCCGTAGTCCGTGCCCACCCCATTGCCGACGACCGATACCCCGAGCGAGGTGCTGGTGCCGAACATGTGGTTGTAGCCGAGCTGAGGGATCAGATAGATGCTGCGCTCCTTGCTGCCGTCGTACTCGGTGCCGGCGAAACTGGCACCGTTATCCACCTTAAGCAGGGCTGCACCGGCATCAAGGCGGTCACCTACCAGCACCATGCCGGCCGGGTTGTTGGCGCCGGCGACGGCGTCCTGGGGCAGGGCGATCGATACGCCACCCATGCCTTCGGCCTTTACACCGTAGCCATGGGGAAAGGTGCCCTGTGTGGCAAGTGCGGTGAGCGGCAAACCGAGTGCAATGACAAGCGGGAGGCGGCGCAGGAGGTTCTTGGATGTGGTCATGTTCGTGATGTCCTCAGGCGGCGAGTTTCTGGGCTTCGGCATTGATCAGGCGGTCGGTGTCTTCGGGCGCAAACCAGTAGTTGGCATAGTCGCGCGGGTCATTGAAGCCGTTGGCAATGCGCGAGGCGACTGCGGGCAGTTCCTGCGCGGCGCCGAGCAGCTTGATGATGTGTTCCGGCGGCGGGAAGAGCAGGCTGTTGGTCCAGCGCACGACCTTCTCGGCGTAGCCGTTGTAGAGGTCGTCGAAGGTCTGGCGCATCCAGGCTTCGTCGAATGCCGACGCGTCGTGGGCGAGGATGGCGTCCAGATAGTGCTTGGCGGCCTTGGTCGCGTTGTTCGAGCCTTGGCCGGTGATCGGGTCGTTCACCAGCACCGCGTCGCCCAGCCCCAGGACCTTGCGGCCCGAGGGCAGGGTGAGTACGGCGTTGCGGACGGTCGGCGTGATGCGTCCGGCGATGCGGCCGTTGTCGTCGGTGAGCTGGCAGTCGCGGCTGCGCTCGTACTCCCACGGGAGGAAGGTCTTCAGGATGTTCAGGCTGACTTCGAGGTGCTGCTCGGGCGTCTTTGCATCGCCCCAGCAGTCCATCGGGCCACCCGGCACACCCTCAAACACCATGATGTCGCAGGCCTTGGTGCCGTCGGCGCCGTCGGTGGTGAGGGCGGGAAACACGAAGTATTCGCCGACGCCAGGGATCAGGTTGAAATTGACGCATTCGTAGTATTCGGTGCGCTTCATCCCGGTGACGTAGCTCAGCGCGAGCTGCCGCATCGGCTGACGCACCGGGGAGCGGCTGTCGTCGCGCCCCAGCAGATTGACGATCTCGCCCTTGCCACCGGCAAGCAGCACCAGTTCGTATTCGGCTGCGAGCGTTTCCAGTTGGTCGACACCGACATCGTCGTAGCGCAGTTCCCCTCCACGACGCTCGAACTCCTTCATCCAGCCCGGCATCTTCACCCGCTGGTCAACCGACTGGCCGTAGGCATCGAGTCGGGCGTGCCAGTGCAGGGCCTGGGTGCCGCTGCCATCGGGGGCAGGAATGGAGAAACCGATGCCTTCGGTGCGCGGACAGTCGGCTTCCCACTGGTTGAGGCCAAGGTCGCGCTCGATCTGCAGTGCCGGATCGAAGATGAACTGCGAAGACATCACGCGGCCGCTCCAGACGTCCTCAGGTGTGCGGTTGGTGACGATGGTGACGCTGTAGCCTTTGTCGAGCAGGCCGCATCCGAGCAGCAGACCGGCCTGGCCTGCACCAACAATGGCGACCGAACGGGGGGTAATGTTTTCACTTTGCATGGTGTTGTCTCCTCTTTGGGGGTATCTGTGGTGTGCGTGGCTGAGCAGGTACGAACGACCCGGTACAAACGGGTCCCTGCGGACACTCAGTCCATCAGTCGGGTAATGGCCGGTACGCGGCCTTCGGGGCCGAGGGCGGTGTAGCCGCCGTCACAGGCATAGTCGGCGCCGGTGACGAAGCTGGCGTGGTCGGAGAGCAGAAAGCTCACCACCTGGGCGACCTCGTCCGGCATGCCGAGGCGCCCGAGCATGTGGTAATCGGCAGCAACGTGATCGGCCTTGGCCTTGTCGCCGCCGGAGAGGGTTTCGATGATCGAGGACCAGGTCCAGCCGGGCGAGACGGAATTGACGCGGATGTGATCCGGGGCAAGGTCGAGTGCGGCCGAACGGGTGAATTGCTGCATCGCCGCCTTGCTCACAGGGTAGAGCCAGCGGCCCGACTGCGCGGCGGTGGCGGAGATCGAAGCGAAGTTCACCACTGCGCCACGCCCGCGCTTGAGCATGTGGGGGTGGCAGGCCTGCAGCATCATCGCGGCACCAACCAGATTCACGTCAAGCGCCTGGTTCCATTCGGCACGGGTCGAGGCGGCGCCGTTATCGACGTAGGTGCAGGCGCAATTGACGAGAAAGTCGATCCCGCCAAACGTGGTAACGGTGGTGCCCACGCACCGGGCGATCTCGCTGTCCTGACTGACATCCGCTTGCTGGAAGCGGGCCGCTGGCCCGAGGCGTTCGGCTGCTGCCGTGCCTTTCTGTGTGTCGATGTCGGCGAGCACGACCTGGGCACCGTGTGCGATGAGGTCTCTTGCCACCGCTTCGCCGATCATCGTGGCACCACCGGTGACGATGGCGACCTTGCCGCTTAATCCATTCATCTGCTGTGTCCTCGGTTGGAGGACGCCGCCGGTGGCGTCCATGGGACACAGTGTTCATTTCATGGTGATGGCTGTTTATCCGCTTTGCGCAATCGCGCTGTCCGGAACACGCACACCTGACAGTGGTGAGCCAGGTGCACGACTCAGTTGCTCAGTTGTACCGCGGGCGGGCGGCGGTCTGCGAGGGAGATTCACCGAAACGGTTCTTGTAATAGGCAGAAAACCGTCCGAGATGGGCAAAGCCATAGCGATGGGCGAGCACGGCAACCTTGTCGCTGCCCGGTGCGGCACTGAGCAGCGCCTTGCGGACACAGTCGAGGCGGGTGTCGCGCAGGTACACCAGCGGCGTACTGTCGCAATGCTTGCGGAACCCCTCTTCCAGCGCACGTATGCTGACACAGGCAACCCGGGCCATGTCCCCGACCGTGATCGCATCCTCGACGTGAGCATGAATGTAGTCGATGGCGCGCTGCACGTGCCGGGGCAGGGCGGCCTGCTGTGGCTGGTGCAGGCGGTCGCTGTAGTTGTGACGATGGAGCTGCAGCAAGCCGCGGATGAGGCAGTCCTCCATTGCCGCGACGGTGGGACGAAAGTTCAGCCAGTCAGCACCGCACTGGTCGATGTTGTCGGCGAGGTCGCGCAGCATCCGGCACCAGCTGGCCGTCAGGCCTTCGGTCTGCGACAGGCCGATGTCGAAACTCAGCGGGGTGTGGGGTTCGTCGCCAAGGTGTTCAGTCAGACGACGCTCGAGGGACGCGCGCGGCAACCACAGCATGAGTTGGCGATTGTCGTGCTTCCAGCGCATCCGGGTCGGTTCATGCGGATTGAGGATACTGGCCGTGGCCGGGGAGGACAGCACTTCCTGATTGCCACACCGGACCTGCGCCGTGCTGGAAACTGGAACCTGCACCAGGTAGAAGCTTTCGAGGCAGCCGGGCAGAATGTCGACATCCGTGCCATAGGTCAGATAATTCAGCGCGGTTTCGCCGAGGCGAACGAGGTTGTGGCGCGAGGAGAAGCGGGTATCCGTGTTTACCGGCCGCAGATCATGCGGACAGAACACGTTTGCCACTTTCTGCCGCGCCTCATCCGCATCGTCTGAACTGAACAGCGGAAAGGCAGAAAGGATCTCCGCGCCGGACGCGAGTTGCTGGCGGCTCACGCTGAAGTCCAGGCTTGCTGGCAGGTGGCGTGCAGGTGGTACGTGGCGCTGTCTGTCATCATTACCTCAGCTGAGTTTCGTGCTGCGATTAACGTATAGTTATAAACAATTTATAAGCAAAGTTGAGGAGATCGCAAGCGCGATTTTCCTTGCCGATCAGGATCTGGGCAGGAAAAATGTTAACGACATGACGGATACAGCGCCCGAACCGAATGCTGAGATGGCGTCCGAGCCGGATCACACACGCTTTGTCGATCACTATCTCGCCTTTTTGCTTGCCCAGGCCAGCAGCCGGATTTCGCGTGAGTTTCACCGCGACGTCGAGGCCGCAGGCCTGTCGGTCACCGAGTGGCGGGTGCTTGCCAGTCTGGAAGGCAGTGAAGGCGAGAGCATCGGCGTGCTCAGTCAGCTGACGCTGACCAAGCAGCCGACCTTAAGCAAGGTCGTCCAGCGTATGGAGGCCGACGGTATCGTCGATCGCACCCGTGTTCGCTCCGACCGCCGCCAGACCGTGGTTCGCATTACCCCGAAGGGGCACTTGCTGACCGAGTCTTTGCGCAAGCGCGCCATCAATCACCAGGTTCGCCTGCTCGAGCCCTTTGGGCAGGAGAATGCAGAGATGCTGATTTCGATGCTGAGGGACTTGCTCGCCCTGCACCCGGCCTCTGGTCCCATCGACGACGACACTGATTCATAGCAGGTGAGAATGACGGAGGAAATCCGGCGGGGTGCTTGTTGACTTGATAGTTTAGATATGAAATATTGCTCACTAAACAAGCAGCCCTGAATCCATCAGTCCCGGATCACCGCCTTACGCAGGGGGCCGGGTCGCTCAATCCAGAAGGAGCAATAGCATGCGCATCGTGTGTATCGGCGGAGGCCCCGCAGGCCTGTATTTTGCGATCCTGATGAAGAAGCTGAATCCGGCACATCAGATCACGGTCGTAGAGCGCAACAAGCCTTATGACACCTTTGGCTGGGGCGTGGTCTTCTCCGATGCGACCATGGACAACATGCGCGAGTGGGATCCGGTGACCGCGGATGCGATCCAGGTCGCGTTCAATCACTGGGACGACATCGAACTGCACTTCAAGGGCCACGCCATTCGCAGTGGCGGCCACGGCTTTGTCGGTATCGGGCGCAAGATGATGCTCAACATCCTGCAGGAGCGTTGCGAGCAGATGGGTGTTGAACTGGTGTTCGAGAAAGACGTTGATTCCGACCTCGAGTACCCCGATGCCGATCTGATCATTGCTTCGGACGGGATCAATTCGCGGATCCGCAACCGTTACACGGAAGTGTTCAAGCCCGATATCGTCACCCGCCCGAATCGCTTCATCTGGCTGGGTACGAACAAGCTCTTCGACGCTTTCAACTTCATTTTCGAGAAGACCGAGCACGGCTGGTTCCAGGCTCACGTCTACAAGTTCGACGACAACACCACGACCTTCATCGTCGAGTGTCCGGAGCATGTCTGGCTTGCGCACGGTCTGGACAAGGCGGATCAGGACGCGTCGATCGCGTTCTGCGAAAAGCTGTTCGAGAAGCATCTCGATGGCTTCCCCCTGATGACGAACGCACGCCACCTGCGCGGCTCTGCCTGGCTCAACTTCCAGCGCGTCACCTGCGAGAAGTGGCACCACAACAATGGCAACAGCCATGTGGTGCTGATGGGCGACGCGGTGCACACCGCTCACTTTGCCATCGGCTCCGGCACCAAGCTTGCGCTTGAGGATGCGATCGAGCTCACCCGCCTGTTCAAGGAATCGGGCGATACGGCGGAGCATATTCCTGAGGTGCTGGCGCGTTACCAGGAGGTGCGCAACGTCGATGTCCTCCGTCTGCAGAATGCCGCGTGGAATGCGATGGCGTGGTTCGAGGTTTGCGGTGAGCGCTATTGCGATACGCTTGAGCCCGAGCAGTTCATGTATTCGATGCTCACCCGGTCGCAGCGTATTTCGCACGAAAACCTCCGTCTTCGCGATGCCGCGTGGCTTGAGGGCTACGAGCGCTGGTTTGCCGAAAAGGCAGGGGTAACGGTTGAGGCCGACAAGGCTCCGCCACCGCCGATGTTCACGCCGTTCAAGCTGCGCGGGCTGACCGTTCCCAACCGCATGATCATGTCGCCGATGGCGATGTATTCGGCCGACGACGGTGTGGCTGGTGATTTCCATCTGGTGCACTTCGGCTCACGTGCCTTGGGCGGTACCGGCCTGCTTTACACCGAGATGAGTTGTGTATCGGCCGATGCGCGCATCACCCCGGGGTGTGCCGGCATGTACAAGCCGGAGCATGTGAATGCATGGAAGCGCATCGTCGATTTCGTGCATTCGAATTCGTCAGCAAAGATGGGTATCCAGTTGGGTCATGCCGGACGCAAGGGTGCAACCAAGCTCGCTTGGGAAGGTATCGACCAGCCGCTTGAATCGGGCGCATGGGAGCTGATTTCGGCCTCGCCGCTGCCTTACCTGCCGCATTCGCAGGTGCCGCGCGAGATGAATCGCGACGACATGGCGCGGGTGAAAGCCGACTTCGTGCGTTCGACCAAGATGGCTGCTGAAGCGGGTTTCGACATCCTCGAGTACCACTGCGCGCACGGCTACCTGATGTCGAGCTTCCTTTCGCCACTGACCAATCAGCGCAAGGACGATTACGGCGGCAGCATCGAGAACCGCGCCCGCTATCCGCTGGAAGTGTTCATGGCCATGCGTGCCGTGTGGCCTGCGGACAAGCCGATGTCGGTGCGTCTGTCCTGCCACGACTGGTTCCCGGGCGGCAACACGGATGATGATGCCGTAGAGATTGCGCGTCTGTTCAAGGCTGCCGGTGCGGACATCATCGACTGCTCGTCCGGTCAGGTGTGGAAAGGTGAAAAGCCGGTGTTCGGGCGCATGTTCCAGACGCCGTTTGCGGACCGTATTCGCAACGAGGTCGGTATCCCGACCATCGCCGTGGGCGCGATCTTCGAGGCCGACCACGCCAACAGCATCCTGGCTGCCGGACGTGCAGACCTTTGTGCAGTAGCCCGTCCGCACCTCGCCGACCCGGCCTGGACGCTGCATGAAGCGGCGAAGATCGACTACAAGGGCGTCGCGTGGCCGAAGCAGTACATTTCTGGTCGCGGGCAGTACGAGAACAACCTCAAGCGCAGTTACGCCGCGCCAGGTAAGTAAAGTAAGTATCTGGTTTGGATTGTTTCTTTGTTCCCGGCATGCGTGCCGGGGGAGTGGGGCGGAGGTATTTGCTCCGAGGGCTGCGGAACTCGCTGCGCTCGGACGGTCCTCGCCCTCTCCACAAACACCTCCACCCCACTCCTGAATCAGAAGTACGGGAGTTGAGGCCCGGCGGCAGAGGAAACGGATAGATCGATTGGGGGCGTGATGAGCAGTACCTTTGAAACCAGCAGCAGTTCAACCTTGCCCTTGTCTGGACGCCACGCAGTGGTGACCGGCGCCGGGAGCGGGATCGGCGAGGCAATCGCACAGGAGTTGGCGCGACTGGGTGCGACGCTGACCCTGGTTGGCCGCCGTGCCGAGCCGCTTGAATCCGCTCGGGCGACGCTCGCAGGGCAGGGGCACGGCGTTGTGGTGGCAGACATCACGGACCACGCCGGTATCGCACAGGCATTTGCCGGTGCAGCAGCCGAGCGCGGCCCGATCGCCATTCTGGTGAATAACGCCGGTGCGGCGAAAAGCGCGCCGGCAGGCAAGACCACGCCTGCGTTGTGGAACGAGATGCTGACGGTGAACCTCACCGGCACGTTCAACTGCACTCAGGCAGTGCTGGCCGGCATGCAGGCCGCGCGCTGGGGTCGGATTGTGAATATCGCCAGCACGGCCGGTCTGGTTGGCTATGCCTATGTGTCCGCCTACTCCGCGGCCAAGCACGGTGTGATCGGCTTTACCCGCTCACTGGCGCTGGAAGTGGCAAAGCAGGGCATTACCGTGAATGCGGTGTGCCCCGGCTACACCGACACTCCGCTGCTGGGTGGTGCGGTAGACAACATCGTGGCCAAGACCGGTCGCAGCAGCGATGAAGCCAAGACCACGCTGGCGGCAAGCAATCCGCAGGGGCGTCTGGTGCAGCCGGAAGATGTCGCAAGGACGGTTGGCTGGTTGTGCCAGCCCGGGTCGGAGGCGATTCACGGCCAGTCGATCCCGGTCGCCGGCGGCGAAGTCATGGCCGGCTGAGACCGAACGGATGAATATGCACAACTGAAGCGCGGAACAAGGTGAGTGTGCTGCGTGTTTGTGCAGCGGCGAGGACTGTCCGAGCAAGCGCAGCGCAGCGAGTTCCGCAGCCGCGGAGCGAACACGCAGCGCACTCACCGTCAGCGCAGGCATTGGCCTGCGACGAGGCAGACGGGATAGCAGTCAGTATTAAACAGTCAGCAGGCGGGACCTGCACAGACCGAGAGAGAACAGGGAGAGAGGCCATGGCAGAACTTTCGATGAATGATCACAAGCGTCCGTTCAAGGACTATCCGGCACGCCACTTCAAGTGGGAATGTTCCGACGACGGGCGGGTGGCGACGATTACCCTGAACCGCCCCGACAAAAAGAACCCGCTCACCTTCGACTCCTACGCCGAACTGCGCAACCTCTTCCGCGACCTCACCTACGCCAGCGACGTTCGCACGGTGGTCATCCAGGGCGCCGGAAACAACTTCTGCTCCGGTGGCGATGTGTTCGAGATCATCGAACCGCTGACCAAGATGAGCATGCCCGAACTGCTCGAGTTCACCCGCATGACTGGTGATCTCGTCAAAGCCATGCGCCGTGCGCCGCAACAGATCGTCGCCGCCATCGACGGCATCTGCGCTGGTGCCGGTGCCATGCTCGCCCTTGCAGCAGACTTCCGCATCGGCACCCCGGAAACGAAGACGGCCTACCTCTTCACCCGCGTCGGCCTCGCCGGCGCGGACATGGGCGCCTGCGGCCTGCTGCCGCGCATGATCGGCCAGGGGCGCGCCACCGAACTACTGATGACCGGCCGTGCGATGAGCGCAGATGAAGGCTTGGCGTGGGGCTTCTTCAGCGCACTGCACCCGTCCGCCGATCTGCCTGCCCAGGCACAGAAAATCGCCCGCAACCTTGCTGACGGGCCGTGGTTCGCGCACACCGTCACCAAGACCATGATCAACCAGGAATGGGCGATGGGCATCGAGGAAATGATCGAGTCCGAAGCCCAGGCCCAGGCCATCTGCATGATGACCGGCGACTTCCGGCGCGCGTTCGAGGCCTTTGCTTCGAAGCAGAAGCCGAAGTTCGAAGGCAACTGAGCGCCAAGCACATGGACCGCTCAATACTCGATCTGCCGTTTTACGGCCCCGAACATCGCCAGCTCTCCGATGCGATCTTCGACTGGGCATCGAATGCGATGCCCGAAATCGACCATCACGACACCGACAATGCCTGCCGCAAACTGGTGGCAGCCCTCGGCAAAGCGGGCTTCCTGCGCTACGCGGTGCCGGCCGCTTATGGTGGCGCACTCGACGAACTCGATTCGCGTTCGCTGTGCATCGCACGCGAAACGCTCGCCTACCACGATGGCCTTGCTGACTTCGCGTTTGCCATGCAGGGGCTGGGCACCGGCGCCATCACCTTGTCGGGCAGCGAAGCGCTCAAGCAACACGTATTGCCGAAGGTGGCCAGTGGTGAATGGATTTCGGCCTTCGCGCTGACTGAGCCGGACGCCGGTTCGGACGTGGGCGCAATGGCCTGCGAGGCCCGCCTCGAAGGTGATCACTACGTTCTCAACGGCGAAAAGACCTGGATCTCCAACGGTGGCATCGCCGATGTGTATTGCGTGTTTGCGCGCACCGGAGAAGCACCGGGCACGCGCGGCATCTCGGCCTTCGTCGTCTATCCCGACATGCCTGGCTTTGAAGTGGCCGAGCGTATGGAAGTGATCGCACCGCACCCGCTGGCACGGCTGCGCTTCACCGACATGAAGGTGCCGGTGGCCAATCGCCTTGGCGCCCCAGGCGAAGGCTTCAAGGTGGCGATGCGTACGCTCGACATCTTCCGCGCTTCGGTCGCGGCTGCAGCCCTCGGCTTTGCCCGCCGCGCCCTAGACGAAGGCCTGAACCATGCCAAGGCGCGACCGATGTTCGGCCACACCCTGGCCGACTTCCAGCTTACGCAGGCCAGGCTCGGCGAGATGGCGACCGACATCGAAGCAGCCGCGCTGCTGACCGCTCGTGCCGCATGGCGCCGTGACGTGCAGAAGCTGCCAACGACCCGCGAAGCCGCGATGGCAAAGATGACCGCCACCGAGAACGCCCAGCGCGTGATCGACGCAGCGGTGCAGATGCATGGCGGGCAGGGTGTACGCGTCGGCGTGAAGGTCGAGTCGCTCTACCGAGAGATCCGCGCGCTGCGCATTTACGAAGGTGCGACCGAAGTGCAGAAGCTGATCGTCGCCCGCGAACTACTCAAATAACCGATTTCCGAATCGCCACCCCAACCCCACGGGAGCCGCAAATAACATGAGCAAGATCCATTTTGACTGGGCCGATCCCTTGCAACTCGACGGCCAACTGACTGATGTGGAACGCATGGTGCGTGACACCGCACGTGCCTACTGCCAGGAAAAGCTGCTGCCGCGTGTGCAGGAAGCCTTCCGCCACGAGAAGACCGACCGCGAGATCTTCAACGAGATGGGCGAACTTGGCCTGCTCGGGCCGACCATCCCGGAAGAGTACGGTGGCGCCGGCATGAACTACGTGTGCTACGGCCTGATCGCGCGTGAAGTTGAGCGTGTGGATTCCGGCTACCGCTCGATGATGAGCGTGCAGAGCTCGCTGGTGATGGTGCCGATCAACGAATTCGGCAACGAAGCCACCAAGAAGAAATACCTGCCCAAGCTCGCCACCGGCGAATGGGTGGGCTGTTTCGGTCTGACCGAACCCAACCACGGCTCGGACCCCGGCAGCATGGTCACCCGTGCGCGCAAGGTCGACGGCGGTTACAGCCTGTCGGGCTCCAAGATGTGGATCACCAACAGCCCGATCGCTGATGTGTTCGTGGTGTGGGCCAAGGACGACGAAGGCCAGATCCGCGGCTTCGTGCTGGAGAAGGGCTGGAAGGGTCTGTCCGCACCCGCGATCCACGGCAAGGTTGGCCTGCGTGCCTCGATCACCGGCGAAATCGTGATGGACGAAGTGTTCTGCCCGGAAGAAAACGCCTTCCCGACGGTGCGCGGCCTGAAAGGCCCCTTCACCTGCCTGAACTCGGCCCGTTACGGCATCGCCTGGGGCGCGCTCGGTGCGGCGGAAGCCTGCTACGAAACCGCGCGTCAATACACGATGGACCGCAATCAGTTCGGTCGTCCGCTTGCCGCGAACCAGCTGGTGCAGAAGAAGCTTGCCGACATGCTCACCGAGATCACGCTGGGGCTGCAGAGCTGCCTGCGTGTTGGCCATCTGAAAGACGAAGGCAACGCGGCGGTCGAGATCACGTCGATCATCAAGCGCAACAGTTGCGGCAAGTCGCTGGACATCGCCCGCATGGCGCGCGACATGCTCGGCGGCAACGGCATTTCGGACGAGTTCTGCGTGGCACGCCACCTGGTGAACCTGGAAGTGGTGAACACCTACGAAGGCACGCACGACGTGCATGCGCTGATTCTCGGTCGTGCCATCACCGGTATCGCCGCGTTCAGCAACTGAGCGCCACGCCGCTGGCCATATGGAAGAGGGGGAGACCAACTTGAAACCAATCGAAAGCCTTGATGTGCAGGATGCGGAAGCCGTCGAGTACCTGGCCAGGCGGCAGGTACGATTCTCGGATTGCGACCCGGCAGGGATCGTGTTCTTCCCCAACTATTTCCGCATGCTCAACGGCGTGGTCGAAGACTGGTGGGCACACCTGGGCAAGCCCTGGACCGAGCTGGTGACTGTGCGCAGAATCGGCACACCCACCTTCCGCCTCGATACCGAGTTCGTGCAGCCGTCCAAGTTTGGCGAGCTGCTGGACTTTCATCTGACGGTCGAGAAACTCGGCAATACCTCACTTGTACTGCATCACGTGGTGATCGGAGCAGACACCGCCCGCATGCGGGCGCGACAGGTACTGGTTGCCACCTCGCTTGATACCCACAAGGCAATTCCCTGGCCCGACGACGTACGTCAGGCCATTCAGAGATTTATGGAGAAACAATCATGAACAAGGTTCTTCAACCGGAAGGCTGGGCAAAGCCCCGCGGCTACTCCAACGGTATTGAGGCCCGTGGTCGTCAGATCTACGTCGGCGGTCAGATCGGCTGGAATGCCGAGTGCAAGTTTGAGAGCGATGATCTGATTCAGCAGATTTACATGGCGCTCAAGAACTCGGTCGACGTCGTGCGTGCCGCAGGCGGTGGCCCCGAGCACATCGTGCGCATGACCTGGTACCTGGTCGACAAGAAGGAATACGTCGCGCGTCTGAAGGAAATCGGCGCCGTCTATCGCGAAGTGATGGGCAAGAACTACCCGGCCATGAGCGCGATTCAGGTCGCTGATCTGGTGGAAGACGAAGCCAAGGTCGAGATCGAAGTCACGGCCGTGATTCCGGACTGAAGTCGACATGAGCGAGCTCACATACCCGTCGCCCGAAGGCCTGCAGGTCGCCGGCCCGGAGGCTGGCGTGCTCGAAATCCGGCTCGACCGGCCCGACGCCCGCAATGCCTTGTCCACCCCGCTGCTACGCGGAATCGTTGCTCTGCTGCAACAGGCGGCGGGTGACGATGCGGTGCGCTGCGTCGTCCTGACCGGTGGCGACAAGGTCTTTGCCGCAGGCGCTGACCTTGCCGAAATGGCTTCCAAGGACATGCAGGCCGTCCTGCTCGAAGAGCGCCCGCAATTGTTCGCCACGATTGGCCGTTTCCCCAAGCCGATGGTCGGTGCGGTCTGTGGCTATGCGCTGGGTGGCGGTTGCGAACTGGTGATGCACGCCGACATCATCGTTGCCGGCGAATCCGCACAGTTCGGACAGCCCGAGATCAACCTCGGCATCATCCCGGGGGCGGGCGGTACGCAGCGTCTGACCCATGCAGTGGGCAAGTCGCTGGCGATGAAGATGGTGCTCGCAGGCGAGTTTATTTCCGCCCGTGAAGCGCTCGCGGCCAGACTGGTGGCCGAGGTGGCTGCCGACGACGCCTGCCTTGCGCGGGCACATGAGCTGGCACGCAAGATCGCCGGCAAGGCGCCCCTGGCTGTCAGACTGGCCAAGGACGCGGTGCTGCAGTCGTTCGAGACGCCACTTGCGGCCGGTATGGTGCTGGAACGTCGCAACTTCGTGGTGCTCGCCGGCACCGATGACCGCAATGAGGGCGTACGCGCCTTTCTCGAAAAACGTAAACCGGTGTGGAAGGGGCGCTGAAGCGTTTCCCGTCTTTCCGCACGCCTGGAGTCAGCCTTGAATTCGGATCAGCCAATACGCACGCTCGGCATCGTCGGTGCCGGCCTGATGGGGCGGGGAATTGCCCAGATCGCCGCAGTCGGCGGGATGGAGGTCCGTCTGTTCGACGCACGGCCCGCTGCACCTGCGGATGCCATTGCCGCCATCCTTCCGATGCTGGACAAACTCGTCGCCAAAGGGCGTCTGAGTGAGGGCGAAGGGGCCGAAGCCGCCGCGCGCCTGAAGCCGGCAGCAGCGCTGTCGGATCTTGCCGGCTGCGACGCAGTCGTCGAAGCCATTGTCGAGGATCTGGAAGCCAAGCGCGGATTGTTGCGCGACCTTGAGGCGGTGGTGGGCGTTGACTGCATTCTTGCCACCAATACCTCGTCGTTGTCGGTGACCTCGATCGCTGCCGCCTGTGCGAACCCGGAACGGGTGGCCGGGCTGCATTTCTTCAGTCCGGTACCGTTGATGAAGATCGTCGAAGTCATCAACGGCGCGCGTACGCTGCCGGCAGTATGCGATCGCCTCACCGCGCTCGCCGGCCGCATGGGACACAGCCCGGTGCGGGCGCAGGATACGCCGGGCTTCATCGTCAACCATGCCGGTCGGGCCTACCTGACCGAAGGCCTGCGCATTCTGGGTGAAGGGATCGCCGATGTACCCACCCTTGACCGCGTTTTGCGCGAGGCTGCGGGATTCCGCATGGGGCCGTGCGAACTGCTCGACCTCACTGGCCTCGATGTATCGCATCCCGTGATGGAGTCGATTCACAGCCAGTATTACCAGGAGCCGCGCTACCGCCCCTCGCCGATCACGCGGCAGCGGCTTGCGGCAGGCTTGCTTGGGCGCAAGAGCGGGCAGGGCTTCTATGTGTATCGCGATGGCAAGCCCGAGGTGGAAGCGGAGCCATCATCGCCATCTGCGCGACCGGCACGCGTCTTCCTGGCAATTGACGACGAGCTCGTGCGCAGCCGTGTGGCCGCGCTGGTTACCGATCTCGGCGGTGAGCTTGATGCAGGCTCGAAGCCTGCGGATGACGCGCTGTGCATCGTCGCGCCCTGGGGCGAGGATGCCACCAGCGCCTGCCTCGATGCAGGCCTCGATCCGCGGCGAACAATCGCGATCGACGTGCTTCCGGCGCTCGACCGCAGGCGCACGCTGATGACCACGCCGCTGACCGGTGCCGCGATGCGTGAGGCGGCCCATGGCCTGTTCGGCGCCGATGGCGTGCCGGTGTCAGTGATTCACGACAGCCCCGGCTTCATCACGCAGCGGGTGATGGCGATGATCGTCAATCTGGGGTGCGACATTGCCCAGCAACGCGTTGCCTCGCCGCAGGACATCGACACCGCGGTGCGGCTCGGCCTCGGCTATCCGGCCGGTCCGCTGGCGATGGGCGATGCCAT
The DNA here is from genome assembly GCF_003111665.1 of Parazoarcus communis. Lineage (NCBI taxonomy): Bacteria > Pseudomonadati > Pseudomonadota > Betaproteobacteria > Rhodocyclales > Zoogloeaceae > Parazoarcus > Parazoarcus communis. The sequence goes on from NZ_CP022188.1 coordinate 3,645,423, forward strand.
TGGCGCGGCCCGGGTGCTTGCCATCCTCGATCGCATGCAGGCCTATACCCGCGACCCGCGCTACCGCCCCAGCCCGTGGTTGATCCGGCGTGCGCGCCTGGGCGTTTCGCTGCTCACGCCCGAAGGCTGATCCGCACCCGCTTCTCCGATTCATCCAATATGAGGTTTTCAATGGTCGAAGCATTCGTCTGCGACGCCGTCCGCACGCCCATCGGGCGTTACGGCGGTGCGCTTTCCACCGTTCGTCCCGACGATCTGGCGGCGGTGCCGCTGTCAGCGTTGCTGGCGCGTAATCCCGGACTCGATCCGGCTGCGATCGAGGAACTCGTGCTCGGTTGCGCAAATCAGGCGGGCGAGGACAACCGCAATGTGGCGCGCATGTCGCTGCTGCTTGCCGGCTACCCGGTGTCGGTGCCGGGCAGCACGATCAACCGGCTGTGTGGCTCGGGCATGGATGCGGTGTCCTTCATCGCGCGTTCGATCCGTGCCGGCGAGATCGACATCGGTGTCGGCGGTGGCGTGGAGTCGATGTCGCGCGCGCCCTTCGTCGTGCCCAAGGCAGGCACGGCCTTCAGTCGCAGCAGTTCGATCGAGGACACGACCATTGGCTGGCGCCTCGTCAACAAACTGATGAAGGAACGCTACGGCATTGACTCCATGCCGCAGACCGCGGACAACGTTGCCGCCCAGTTCGAGATCGGCCGTGCGGATCAGGATGCCTTTGCGCTGCGCAGCCAGCAACGCTGGAAAGCGGCTTTCGATGCCGGCGTGTTCGACGATGAGATCGTTGGGGTGGATGTGCCGCGCAAGAAGGGCGTGGTGGACCGGGTGACGGCGGACGAGCATCCGCGTCCTGACACCACGCTCGACGCGCTGGCACGACTCAAGGGCATCAACGGCCCCGAGCTGTCCGTGACCGCCGGGAATGCCTCTGGGGTGAATGATGGTGCCTGCGCGCTGCTGATCGCCTCCGAAGCGGCGGCTGCGCGAAACGGACTGACGCCGCGCGCACGGATCGTGGCCACCGCGACCGCAGGTGTCGATCCGCGCATCATGGGCATCGGCCCCTTGCCGGCGACGCAGAAGCTGCTGGCAAAAACCGGATTGCGCATCGACCAGGTCGATCTCATCGAGCTCAACGAGGCCTTTGCCAGCCAGGCACTGGCCACGCTGCGCGGGCTCGGGCTGGCGGACGATGCCGCGCATGTGAATCCGAACGGGGGGGCGATCGCGCTCGGTCATCCGCTCGGGATGAGCGGCGCACGTCTGGTGACGACGGCGACCTGGCAATTGCAGCGCAGCGGTGGACGCTACGCGGTGTGCACGATGTGTATCGGCGTTGGTCAGGGCATCGCCCTGTTGCTGGAGCGCGTTTAGCCTGCGGCCGGGCGGGACGAAGTCCGCCGCCCGGCGCGCCGGTTATCAGTTGCGCAGCAGTTGCAGGTTGAAATGGTGCTTGATGAAGCTCTGGAAACGCGCGACGCCTTCCAGGGCCAGCTTCAGTTCGCCCTTTTCCATCGCATTGAGGAGTTCGAGCGAGATGTAGTTGGTGGGGGTGGCGTCGGCGCGCAGGGCCTCGACATGGCCGCGCAGGCGCAGCTTCACCATGAAATCGAAGCTGGCCCGCAGGTCCGCCGCGTCACCCGGCTTCAGGACCTTCGCAGCGACCAGCGCCTCCATCCTGTCGTGGGTGCTGCCGTCGAGCTGCCGGGTTTCGATGGCGAGCGCCTTGATGCCGTCGGTAATGGCGAAGATGCCTGCCTTCTTGATGTCGACCTTGCCGCGATGGGGACCCGACTTTTCCACCTTGATCCGCCCGAGCCAGTTCAGCGGCGGCAGGAAGTTGGTCATGTTCTGTGCCATCCGCATCAGGAAGCCCTGGTCCTTGCTCATGGTGCGGAAGGCCTGGTCGCGCAGATTCTGCACGAGATCGTCACGGCCATAGAGGGTACGCAGATCCATGAACATGGAGCCGGTCATCACGTGTTCGGGCGTCGGTGTGGTGAGCCAGCGGTTCAGCGTCTGCTTCCAGTCGGCAAGGCTGCGCCGCCATGCGGCGTTCTTTGCCATGATGCCGCCGGGGCAGGGCGGTACGCCGATCGAAATCAGGCTGTCGATCAGTTCGACCGAGAACGCCTCGAGGCGGGCAATCTCGTCGGCGCCCAGCGCATCGTCATAGACGATCGCGTTGTCCTGATCGGTGGACAGGGTCTGTTCGCTGCGGCCCTCACTGCCCATCACCACGAAGGCAAAGCCATCGGTGAGATCGGGGTACTTCTCGGCACGCAGCAGCCCGATCAGACGGATCAGCACCTGATCGTTGAGGTTGGCAATCAGCTTCACCAGATCGCGGATGGCGATGCCGGTGCCGCTCAGGTGCAGCACGAGATGCTGGATGCGGGCATGCAGACCGCGGAGGTCGTCGATGGACGCCGCCTTTTCGATGTCGAGAATCAGCTGGTGCGGCGAATGCGCCTGCAGGCGCAGGATGTCGGTGTCGGTGATGATGCCGGTAAGCATCCCCGCGTCGTCGACGACGACCAGGCGATGAATCTTTTGCCGCGACATGCGATAGAGCGCTTCGTACAGCACGTCGTCTTCGCCGATCACGGTGAGAGGCGAATGCATGATGTCGGCAACCGTGAGTTCGGTCGGTGTCCTGCCCTGGGCGACGACCTTGTTGCGCAGGTCGCGGTCGGTGAAGATGCCGTGCGGTTTGCCGTCGCTGATCACGACGATGCTGGAGATGTTTTTCGACCGCATGGTGCCCACTGCATCCACCAGGCTGTCGCCCGGCGCACAGGTCACGACATCACGCTGGCAGAAGTCCCTGACCGCACGAAAAAACTGATTGTCTTCAGCCATCTACTGGTGTGCTCCCGGACAGGTTTGCATGAAGGAGACATTATAGCCATGCCGCTGGGAAAGGACGGCGGCGGCGTTCGATCCACGCGCGCGGTACGACAGGCAGCATCAGAACTGGCGGTCGCGCATCGCACATGCTTGAATCGAAGGACGGTGCGCTGCGGTCTCACCGGGTTTCGCTGGAGCCAGCACGCATGTCACTGCTTTTCGTTTCCTATCGGCGCGACGATAGCGCCGGTCACGCAGGCCGTCTGACCGATGCGCTTGAGTTGCGCTTCGGCGAGGGCTCCGTGTTTCGCGACGTTGATGACATTGCACCGGGCGAGAACTTCGAACACGTGATCCAGACCCGCATCAGCCAGGTGCGCGGTGTGCTTGTGCTCATCGGCCCACGCTGGCTGGAGCCGACCGAAACTGGCCCCCGGCTTGAAAACGCCGACGACTTCGTGCGCCGCGAGATCGAGCTTGCACTTGCGTCGGACAAGCCAATCGTGCCGCTTCTCGTGGGTGGCGCCACGATGCCCGAGCCCTCGATGTTGCCGCCCTCGATCCGGGAGGTCGCCACGCGCCAGGCGGTCGTGCTGCGGGATGCATCATGGAAGGTCGATGTGGCACGACTCGCGGATGCGCTGGCCGGGCCCGGTGTGCTCGGCTTTGAGTTGCCAGAACCGGAATCCCCGGAGCAGCGCCGCAGCGTCGGTGAGGCACTGGCGACCGCTGGCGGCAGGCATGGCCCCGGGCGCGTGTTCGCGCTGCTGTGCGCGACCTTCGCGGTCGCAGTTGCCACATGGCTGCTGGCAGGATCCGCGACAAATGAGGATGGCGAGGGGGTGGCGGGCGTCTGGAGCGGGACGGTGGATTATCCCTGGGGTGTCACCCGGGAAGAGCGCTTCGAGTTTGTTGTCGAGGGGGGCGAGTTGAGCGGACGGGCCGGTTTTCTGGGTGTGCCCCGGGCGATCGAGGCGGGCAGGCTGACCGATGACGGGCTTCAGTTTGAGCTCAGGACGCGGGCAGACTATGGCGCGGGCGAAGAGCGCATCCTGGTTCATCGTTATCGTGGCGTACGTGCAGGCAACGAAATCCGCTTCCGCCTCGACGCCGGTAACGGGCTGCATGCCGCCGATCCGGTGAGCTTCATCGTCCGCCGTCCGTGAACGACGCCTGACCCGCGACAGGCACTCTGAGACAGCCCGCAATGCAGGCAGCGGGCCCGGCCAATGCAGTCACATGCGTACCGCAGGCAACGGCTCATGCCGGCTGATGCGACAGCGTCCGCGTATCGATCCAGCTCACCTTGCCGGTCCTGCGTTTCATTTCAGCATGCATGTGCGCGGTGCCACCCGGGCCATCGCCGCCTTCGCCGTTCCACAGGCAGATGAAAGACACCTTGTCGATGCCCCAGGACAGCGCGGTAGCGAGCAGCCAGCGGTTGCAGCGTTCGAACGGGTTGGCGTCTGCTTCCGGAAGCGGACCGAGCGCGTCGGGAAGCACGCGAGGTGGATCGTCGAGCGTGTGCCGAATGCTGTCATAACGTGCGCGCCATTGCGCACCGTGCCTTGCCGACGCCACCGAGCGCTCCAGGAACTCAGGCTCCGGTAGCGGCAGCATCAGGTGCAGGCGAACCTGGCGTGCCTTGCAGGCTTCCAGAAACAGGATGTCGCCGCCACTGGCCCCCTGGGTCAGTGCGAGATCGCCAGGCCCGGCGCCAAGCGCATCGAGCGTGGCGCCGATTGCTGCGGCCGCCGGAGGCTCCAGGCCGGCAGGGAAGCGCGGTGTTGCTCTGTCCGGCGCATCTGCCATGTGCCCGCTGAACAGGAAGACCTGCCGCGGGACAAAGGGCGGTTCGGTGCGCGCGAGCGCATCGTCGATGATCTCGATCGCTGCAGCGGTTTCGGCCGGCCGGAAGCCCAGGTCGCGCAACAGGCACAGGCTGCGTCGGCTTGAGTCGAGCGCATGCCAGTCGCCGCCGGCGACGCCTGTGGCATGCCGGTACGCCTCGCGAACGTGCGCCAGGTCGCCCTGCAACAAACAGTATTCAGCATCGCTCGTTCTGACCCGGTAGTCATCGGGCGTCAAGGCACGTGCGGCCCCAATCGACCACTGCAGGCCGTCGCTCAGGCGCCTGCTGTCGTCAGCCGCCTTCGCGCAGCCGAGGTGACGCCGAAGCAGCATGAGGGTGAGCGCATTGAGGCCGGCACGGCAGCGCGACGGATCGCGCATGAAGGCCTGACGGTAGTGTTCGATGGCCGCCGACAGCGGTGCATTTTCTATCGCTGCCCGGGCACGCATTGCGCCAGGCGCAGCATCCACGAGCGCCCAGCGGCTGATCCAGTCGGCTTTGTCGATGCTGCCGGCGAGTGCGCGTGTTTCGGGTGCTTCGGGGGCCTCAGTGACCAGGCGGCAGACCGCCTCGCGTGCTTCGATCACGCGACCGAGGCGTGCGAGGCAGCTTGCCCGGCGCCGGCGAGCGAGGGTGTGGCCGGGCTCGAGTTCGAGCACGCGGTCGAACTGTTCCAGCGCAAAGTCGCAGTGGCGCAGCCTCATGAGGGCATCCCCGGCTGCGAGCCTGGCGGCGATGTGCAGTGCAGTGCAGGGGGCTTCGTCTGCAAGCACCAGGATGTCGCCGGGGCGCGCGGAATCGAGGCGGTCTGCCCAGGCCGCGTACGGTCCGGTGAGCACGTTGCGCTGTACCGGCAGCAGTGTGCGCCAGTCGGGTTCGCGCAGATGCGGCAAGGCGTGATGAATCGGGCTCGTCCCGTGCTGGGCGTCCGGAAAACCGCAGACCGTGTTGCTCAGGCGCTGGCGATCGTCGATGAGGGTGTCCGGATCGGGGCCGCCCGCCTTCAGGTGATAACGCAGCCGTTGATGGTCGCCGAGGTCGGGGTCGAGGTCGGGGTCGAGGTCGGATCCCGGTTCGATGGCTGTGCCGTGCGTGCCTTGCACGAGGACGACAGCGGAAGCGCGCAAGGCATGACGTACGCCAAGTGCATACCAGATGTTCGGGTCGTCCAGCGTGATATCAGCCACGACGACGTCGGCCATCAACAGGTGCTGAAGCATGTCGGCATCAGCGTCCCCGGGCGGGCCTTCCGCGCTGGTGCGAAACACCTTCAGCCCGGCTGCGTGCAGCGCCGGGATCATGTATTCATCGAATATGCGCTCGAAGTCGATTGCCAGACCGTCCTGACCGGGCCTGGAACCGAAGGGCATCGCGACAAAGGCGTGGCGCATTACTGCGGTCCTTTCGGTGCAGTGTCGTCGGACCCGGATGTCTGCCCGAGTGGGGCACAGCGCTTGCCGCTCGATTCATCTCCTGCGGCCGTGGGATCGTATTCGAACACCCGAACGGTGTTGCGCCCAGCTTCCTTCGCCCTGTACATCGCGTGATCGGCTTCCCGAATCAGTTGTCCAGCGCCACGGCCCTGACCGCAGAAGGTGGTGAGTCCGATGCTGGGGGTGCTGCAATGCACGTGCTCACCAAGCCGGTATTCGTGATTGAGTGCGATTAGGATCTTGTTGGCAACCTGACATGCCTTGGCGGTGGCTTCGCTGCAGTCCATGCCCAGATTTTCGATCATCACCACAAACTCATCGCCGCCAAGACGGGCAACGGTGTCGCTTTCGCGCACGGCGTCGCGCAGGCGTTGTGCGACTTCGCACAGCATCATGTCGCCGACCTCGTGTCCGTGGTTATCGTTAAGTGGCTTGAAATTGTCGAGGTCGATGAACAGGACAGCCCCGCAGCATCTGCTGCGCTCGCTTGCGACCAGCGCGTGCCGGAGTCTGTCGTCCAGCAGGCGGCGGTTCGGCAGGTGCGTGAGCGGGTCGTAAAATGCGAGCGCCCTGATCGCGGTTTCGGCGAGCTTGCGCTCGGTGACATCGATGATCACGCCATCGATCCATTGCGCCTCTCCTGCCTCGTCATAGGATGTTCGGCCGCGTTCATTGACCCAGCGCAAACGCCCGTTCTGCTGGCGGATACGATACTCGACCTCGTAGGGCGTCCCGGCGCGCAATGCGGCGCCGATGCTGGTCTTCACGCCGGCAATGTCGTCGGGGTGAATAAAGCGGGCGTAGGCGACCCGGCCTTCAAGGAAGGCGTCTGCGGCTTCGCCCGCGAGGGCCCCGACGCTGGGACTGAGATGATGAAAGTGCCAGGTGGGTTTGGGCTCTGAACGGAATACCGTGCCGGGCACGTTATCGACCAGGTTGAGGTAACGGTCGCGACTTTGTGCGAGGGTGAGCGCGGCCGCGTCCATCCGTTTTACATGGCGCGCGTTGGAGAACATCACTGCGAACAGGAGCAGGTTCAGCGCGGTGCCGCCAAAGAGGATGATCCAGGGTTGGACGCTGGTGGTGGCGATCTCGTATTCCGGTCGGCTGTGAAAGCGCAAGGTCCACTCACGACCGCCGATCTCGATGCGCTTGTCCACGTTGTGTCGCGCCTTGCGCACTTTCTGACTCGTACTGAACAGCAGGTTGGCGGGCACAGGCGTACCGTCGAACAGTTCGATCTCGGTGTCTTCGTCCCATGCACCGAAAATTCCCCGCATCAGATCGTGGGCACGAAACGGACTGTAAACAAAGCCAAGCAGGGCTGCGCGTCGCTGCGCAACCGAGTCTTGTGGCATTCGGTTGTGATAGACGGGCAGGTAAATCAGGAAACCAGGCTGTACGTCGTCCTGGGTCTCCTGCACCAGCGTGACCTTGCCGGTGAGCGCTGCCGAGCCGGTGTCGCGGGCGCGCTCCATTGCCTCACGACGGACGGGGTCGGAATACATGTCGTACCCGAAGGCCCGTTGATTGCGTTCGTCGACGGGCTCGAGATAGGCGATGGGCGTGTAGAGAGCGCGGTTGCCCGGTGGTTCGATGTCGTAGTGTGGAAAGCCCTGCGCACGTATGGCCTGAAGATACTGTGTCATGTCCTCCGTGCGGACAATCTCGGCAAATCCGGTGCCTTGAATGCCGGGGAGTTTCTCGTCGATGGCGAGGCCTTCGACATAGGCGTGCCAGTCTTTCCGTGTGACCTCGTCGCTGGCAGCGAACAGCGCACGAGCGCCCAGCAGAACCTGTTCATAGGCCCGCATGCGAGCAACCAGGGTGACTGTCTCCTTCTCTATGCGGAACAGGAAGCGGTCTTGTCCCCGTTTGGTGAAGGCGTGCGCAGAGAACTGCCAGAATATGATCGTGAGTATCAGCGAGACACCCAGCACCGCCCAGGCGGTCGATGTCTGGTTCAGCACACGGCGTACTTGTCGTGACGGTGAGGTTGAATCAGGCGGCATGCCGACTCGTTCCGTGAGGTGACGGGGGCAGTCTTCCACGTTTCCCGATTATTGGCTATGGGTGGTGTCAGCTACACTGTGCGCTGGTTGAACCGTAACGATGATAATGAACGACGAAGATTTCATGCGGCTTGCGATGGAGCAGGCGAGAGAGGCGGGTGCGTGCGGCGAAGTACCGGTCGGCGCGATCGTGGTGCTGAATGGTGAAATCGTGGGGCGCGGCTTCAATCAGCCCATCCTCCGCCATGATCCCACCGCGCACGCCGAAGTGATGGCGCTGCGCGATGCGGCCGAACGCCTTGGCAACTACAGGCTGCCGGGTTGCGAGTTGTACGTCACCCTCGAACCGTGCGCGATGTGTTCCGGCGCCATCATGCATTCGCGCATCGCGCGGGTTGTGTTCGGTGCGCGCGACCCCAAGACAGGCGTTGCCGGCAGCGTGATGGACCTGTTCGCCGAGACGCGCCTGAACCACCATGCGAGCGTTACCGGTGGCGTGATGGCGGACGCCTGCGGAAGCATGCTGTCTTCATTCTTCGCCGCGCGCCGTGGCAAGACCCAGATCGCCTGAGCGCTTTCATGCATATCCGTATCGAAATCGCGACCCAGCGTCTTGATCTGTTCGATGAACACGGTTGCTGCATCCGGCGTTACCGCGTCTCGACGGCACTCAATGGTGCCGGTGAGCAGATGGACAGTGGCTGCACGCCGCGCGGCCGTCACCGCATCAGGGCCTGTATTGGGCGGTCGGCTGCATGGGGCACGGTCTTTCGCGGGCGCCGTCCGACGGGCGAAGTGTGGTCGCCTGCATTCGCTGCCGCACATCCAGGACGCGACTGGATTCTGTCCCGCATCCTGTGGCTGTGCGGCGAAGAGCCCGGCGTCAATCGTGGTGGCCGTGTGGACAGCATGCGCCGCTATATCTACATCCACGGCACGGGCGAGGACCAGCCGATGGGTGAGCCGCGCTCGCATGGCTGCATCCGCATGCGCAACGACGACATCGTTGAACTGTTCGAACTCGTGAGTGCCGGTACGCGCGTGGAGATTGCTGAATGAAGGATATCGAACTGGTCCTGCTCGACTGGACTGAAGCCGCGCCCCGTGCGATGCCGCTGCGCGAACGCGTGTTCGTGGTCGAGCAAGGCGTGCCGGCGGAGATGGAGATGGACGAGTACGACTCGCTGTCCCGACATGCGCTGGCACTGGCTGAACACGGTCAGGTGCTGGCTACCGGCAGGTTGCTGCCTGACGGGCATGTCGGACGAATGGCGGTAGACGCAGCGTGGCGTGGACGCGGCATCGGCGGTCTGGTGCTCGAGACGCTGGTGGAAGAGGCCTGGCGTCGGAATATGCGCGAGGTGGTGCTCAATGCCCAGGTCAGCGCGATCGACTTCTACGTTCGCCACGGCTTCGTGGCCGAAGGCGAGACCTTCATGGACGCGGGAATTGTTCACCGCCGGATGCGTCGACGCCGAAGCGATGCGTGACAACGCTGTGCTGCTTTCCGCCGGGTAGCCAGGTCCATTCGGTAAGGCAGGCCTCACCGCCGCGGTCGACCGTCAGGAGCGTAGAGCAGCGGGTGCCGTATGTCGGGGAGTCGATGAATGCCGTGGAAAGGCGGCGTTCCCACTCCAGGCTGATGCCTGTATCCGGAAGTTCGTCGTCGGCAACCGGTGTGGTGTCTCGGAGCAGGGTCAGGAAGGCTTCGCGGTCGGGAAGCGTGGGCAGCGCCGCCGAGAAGGCGTCACGCGCACGCTTGAGCTTGGGCCATTCGGTGTCGAGGACATGATTTGACAGGCCGTACACGCCGGGTGCCAGCATGCGCACCGCGCCGGTGGTGCTTTCATGGATCCCGAGTTGGATGCCGTCGCTCACCAGGAGATTGAATCCGGCGTAGTCGGCACTGTTGCGTGCGATGGTTTCAAGCGTTCCGTGGCTGTCTGACCGGGCCTCGAGCGCGGCACGTACCAGGGCGCCGCGTGAGGGCAGGCCGCTGGCGCGCTGGCTCGGGTCGCGGAAATTGGTCAGCGCCGAGAATCGCCCGCTGCGGCTGATGCCCATCCAGGTGCCCCCGGCTTCGAGATCACGTCCGGCAAGCAGCTGCGGCGCATCGGTCCACCAGTGGGCGGGACTCGCCGGCCGGTTGACGAATTCGTCGCGGTTGGCTGCGACGATCAGAGGGTAATCCGGATGGGCCTGCCATCCGGTGACGATCAGACACACTCGACGAAGCACTCCATGTGCCGTGCCGAGCCCGGCTGAATGATGCTTTCCAGCCCGTGCTGCCCGACGCCTTCGCGCAGCGCCTGCTCAAAGGCGCCCGTGTCTGCCACGCCGTCGTAGACCTCCATCCAGGTCGTGTCCTCATGATTGCGAACAAACAGCCGGCCCATCACCCCGGTCTGTTTCCCGAGTGCAAGCTGCATGTTGCGCACCGAGGCGTGAGCGTCATCGACGTCCACGCCATCGCGGATACGGTAATAGATGAAGTAATGCTTCAGCGAGCTGTCGTCTGCGGCCATGATCGTGTTACCCGTGAATCGTCAGGACAGGGCGTAAGGCAGGTCGAGAACGGCGAGTGGCGGGCCGTCGGGTGCGCCGAGGTGAACGTCGCCATCTTCCGCACAACTGTTCTGCATCACGGCCAGTGCTTCGAAGCTGCCGTCTCCGAGCGCGGCGACATTGACCAGTTTGCCTGCCGACTGGTCGCCGAATGCAGGAGAGTAGAGGTCGGCGCCTGGCGTCGGTGCGCTACCCGCAGCGATGGAGACGCGATACATCCGCTTCTTCAGTTTGCCGAGGTACTTGGTACGGGCGACGATTTCCTGCCCCGGATAGCAGCCCTTCTGGAAGCTGATGCCGCCGATGAGGTCGTAGTTGAGCATCTGCGCAACGAACTCTTCCTGCGTGGCCGAAGTCACAAGCGGCACACCGGCGCGCACCATTGCGAGATGCCAGGCGTTGGTTCCCGCTGGTACGGCGCCTGCTGCGCGGATCTTGCGGAACAGCTCGGGTGCGGCGTCTGCATCGACCACTGCAATGGCTGCTTCGGCGCCGATGCGAACGATACGGATGCCATCTGCCAGCGATTCCTGCATGTCTGCAGCCGGAAAGGGCAGGCCCGCTGCTTTGAGGCAGGTCGCGAGCTTGGCACCCGCAAGTCCGATCAGTGCCCGGGTCGCACTCGCATCGGCGAGCTTGACCTTGCTGCGCAGGATGTACATCGACAGTTTCTTGTGCATCGCCGGCAGGATGTCGGCGGACATCAGCAGGCTGTGGCCGTCCTCTTCGCGCCACAGCAGGAAGCTCGCAAGCATGCGTCCCTTTGGGCTGTTGAAGCTGTTCCACTGTGCGCTGCCTGCAGGCAGCTTGTTTACATCGTTGGAGAACAGGTTGTGGAGGTAAGCGGCCGAGTCCGGGCCAGCGCTTTGTACCAGTCCGAGATGAAGCAGCGGCACCGCAAGCGTTTCTGTCGCAAGCGCTGCGGCATCGGCGGTCGCGTCGCCAAACGATACGATGTTGTCGTCGAGGGTGGCTCCCTCGCCGGAAAGAAAGTCGGTCCAGGTTGTCATGGTCTTGTCGGTCAGTATCAGGGTGTTTGGGGGCAGGCCGTCGGCCGTGGCGATGAAGTATTATAGGGCCCCGCCGCGATCCGGCAGTTCCTTGTTAGCTTGGTGTTTGTTTGCCGGCCGGTCATGGCCAGCGGGCAATGTCACCCGATTTCCGATGAAGAAACTCTTCCTCAGCCTCGTTACCGTTGTTGTAATGGCCGCCGTTATCATGGGCTCGGTCGGGTGGTGGTTTGCCCATCGTCCGGTTGCACTCAAGCAGCCCGTCGTTGATTTTACCGTGCAGCGTGGTTCGAACATGCGTCAGGCGGCCAGCGCGATTGCCGCAGCGGGCGTGGAGGTCAAGCCCGCCGTGCTCTACTGGCTGGCCAGACTGGCGGGAAAGGCAAGCCTGATCAAGGCCGGCAGTTATGAAGTCCATGAAGGCATCACCCCTTGGTTGCTGATCCTGAAACTTTCGTCCGGTGACGTATCGCAGGGCGAAATCCTGCTGGTGGAGGGCTGGAATTTTCGACAGGTCCGGGCCGCGCTCGAATCCAACCCGAATCTTCAGGCAGACACCGCAGGGCTGAGCGACGCGGAGATCCTGAGCCGGATCGGCGCAAGTGAGCCGAGCCCGGAGGGTCTGTTCTTCCCCGACACCTATCTGTTCGACAAGCAGTCGAGCGCGCTGGCGCTGCTTGCACGCGCCTACCAGATCATGCACAAGCGCCTCGACGAGGTCTGGGCCGCCCGTGACGAATCGTCGCCGCTGCGATCGCCGTATGAAGCGCTCATTCTGGCCTCGATCATCGAAAAGGAAACCGGCCGCGCGGAGGATCGCAGCGTGGTGGGCTCGGTGTTTTCCAACCGCTTGCGCATCGGCATGCGCCTGCAGACCGATCCCACGGTGATCTACGGCCTCGGTGAGGACTTCGACGGTCGGCTCCGTCGTCGCCACCTGGACACCGATCATCCGTGGAATACCTATACCCGCGCGGGACTGCCGCCAACACCGATTGCCATGCCCGGGCTTGACTCCCTGCAGGCTGCAGTCCGGCCGCAGAAAACCGATTTTCTGTATTTTGTTGCACGCGGGGATGGCAGCAGCGAGTTCTCGCGCAATCTCAATGATCATAATCGCGCGGTGGATCGCTATCAGCGCTGAGGAGTAGTCCGTTGGAAGCAGTCGTGCAGAAAGGGCGTTTCATTACCTTCGAGGGAATCGATGGCGCCGGCAAGAGCAGTCAGATTGCCGCCGTGGTGTCGATGCTGGGCGCACGCGGGGTGCTTGTCGAGCAGTCGCGCGAGCCCGGTGGAACCCGGCTTGGCGAATCCCTGCGCGAGCTCCTGCTGCATGAACCGATGCACCTGGAGACCGAGGCCATGCTCATGTTCGCCGCGCGACGCGAACATCTTGCAGCGCGCATCGAGCCCGCGCTTCTGCGGGGCGAGTGGGTGGTGTGCGACCGTTTCTCCGACGCGACCTACGCCTATCAGGTGGGTGGTCGCGGCCTGGAGCCGGAGAAGTTCGCGGCACTTGAAACCTGGGTGCATCCGGGGCTGCAGCCTGATCTCACCCTGTTATTCGATCTGCCACCCGAGATCGCTGCGAGCCGGGTGGCGTCGACCGGCGCCGATCCCGACCGTTTCGAACGCGAACAGCGGGACTTCTTCGAGCGGGTACGTGAGGCTTACCTCACCCGGGCCCGCCATGCCCCCGGGCGGATCTGCGTGATCGACGCCAATCGCCCGCCGGAACAGATCAGGAATGACATCGAAACACTGATCGAGGAGCGCTTCTTCGCATGATTCAGCCGTGGCTTCAACCGACCTGGGCCAGACTTGTTGCGCTCGCTGGCAAGCTCCCTCATGCGCTGCTGTTCGTCGGGGCGCCGGGGCTGGGCAAGCGCGAGCTGGCCGAAAGTCTGGCCGCCCGGCTGCTGTGCGAGTCACCTCTGGCCGACGGCCATGCCTGCGGCCGCTGCGATGCGTGCCAGTGGCGCGAGGCGGGCAACCATCCGGACTTCTATCGCGTGGTACCGGCCGCGGCGGCAGATCAGGCCGATGCCGGCGAGGACGCGCCTGCGGGTGATGCGGCGGGCGGCAAGGCCAAGTCGAGTCAGATCGTGATCGACCAGATCCGCGAACTGCAGTCTGCGCTCGCGGTCACCGGGCATCACAGCGCGCAGCGCGTCGTCGTGCTCGATCCGGCGGAGGCGATGAATACCTTCACCGCGAACGCCTTGCTCAAGCTGCTCGAAGAACCCCCTGAGGGCTGCAGCTTTTTGCTTGTATCCTCGGCGCCTCGCAGGTTGTTGCCGACCATTCGCAGCCGTTGTCAGCAGTGGAGCTTTCCGCGCCCCGATCCTGCCCAGCGTGCAGCCTGGCTGGCCAGCGAACACACGGAAATGCAGGGGCTGCTTGCACTGGCAGGCGGCATGCCGCTGGCGGCAAAGCGGCTGGCGGAGCAGGGCGGTGTTGGCTTGCTGGAGCGCTTCGTGCGCGATCTGTCGGGTGAGCCGGACGCGCTCAGGCTGGCGGGGCAGTGGGAAGCCTGGCTCAAATCCAAGGAAGCGCTGGCAGCCGGTTTTGGCTTGAGCACGCTGGTGGAGTGGATGCAGCGTTGGGTGGCGGACGTCGTCAGTCTGCGTCTTGGCGGGCAGGTGCGTTTCTTCCCGGCGCAGGAAAAAGTGCTCTCTGCGCTGGCTGGCCGCATGAGCGTGGCGGCTGCGAGCAGCTGTTACAATGAGATCGCCCAGATTCGACGCGTGGCCACGCACCCGCTGAACCTTCGCCTTTTTCTTGAAGATATGCTGATGCGCTATGCACGCGCAGTGAGAGGAGCCCGGACTTGAGCGAAGCCAGTCGTACCCATGTTGCACGTCCGAGCGTGCTGTCGCTGAACATCAGTTCCAAGTCGGCCTTGTACGCAGCCTACATGCCCTTTCTCGCAAACGGGGGGATCTTCGTGCCCACGCCGAAGTCCTACAACTTGGGCGACGAGGTCTTCATGCTGTTGCAGTTGATGGACGATCCGACCAAGCATCCGATTGCGGGTACCGTGGTGTGGGTTACACCATCGGGTGCGCAGGGCGGAAAGGCGCCGGGTATCGGCGTACATTTTTCCAGCGACGAGGCCGGTGTCGCCTTGCGTCACCGCATTGAACAGATCCTGGCCGGTCATCTGGGCTCGGCCAGGCCCACCCATACCCTTTGAGTAGCTGATGTTCGTAGATTCACATTGCCATCTCGACTTCCCCGATCTCGCTGCGCGTGAGGACGAAATCCTCGCCGCAATGGCCGACAAGCGCGTCGGTCAGGCGCTGTGCATCAGCGTCAATCTGGAGGATTTTCCGCGCGTGCGGAGCCTGGCCGAGCGCCACGGCAATCTGTGGGCGTCGGTCGGCGTGCATCCGGACAATTCGGATTGCGAGGAGCCTGATGTCGAGCGTCTGCTCGCCCTGGCAGATCATCCGCGGGTTGTGGCGATTGGTGAAACCGGACTCGACTACTACTGGCACAAGGACGAGCCGGAATGGCAGCGCGAGCGCTTTCGCACGCACATCCGTGCCGCACGGGCCTGCGGCAAGCCGCTGATCATTCATACCCGCAGTTCGGCCGCGGACACGCTGCGCCTGATGCAGGAAGAGAAGGCGTCGGAGTGTGCCGGAGTGATGCATTGTTTCACCGAATCACGCGAAGTGGCAGAGGCGGCCATCGAGATGGGGTTCTACATTTCGTTCTCGGGCATCGTGACCTTCCGGAACGCGAAAGCACTCAAGGAAGTTGCTGCCTGGGTGCCGCTCAACCGGATGCTGATCGAGACGGACGCGCCCTATCTTGCACCCATGCCGCACCGGGGCAAGACCAACGAGCCTGCATGGGTGGTGCATGTGGCCGAAGAAATCGCGCGATTGCGCGATCTTCCGCTTGATGCCGTCGAGCAGGCGACCACAGAGAACTTTTTCCGTCTATTCCGCCATGCTAAAGCCTGAAATCATTCGATCCTTCCTGCTCGCGGCCGCGAGCAGTTTCCTGATAGCCGGTCCGGTTTCGGCAGGTAGCTACGACGATGCCCTGAGCTCCGCCCGCATGGGCGATACACGGCAGCTCACCGGCCTGCTGGCCCGTGGCATCGACCCGGATACGGTGGATGCAAACGGCAATACGCTGCTGATCATCGCCGCACGTGAAGGCAATGCCGAAACCGTGGACGCCTTGCTCAAGTATCGTCCGCGCGTGGGTTACCGCAACCTGGCCGGTGATTCTGCGCTGATGCTCGCCGTACTTGGTGGGCACAATGCCGTCGTGGACGCGCTCCTCGCAGCGGATGCGCCGCTCAACCACGAAGGGTGGACAGCGCTGCACTACGCGGCCTTTGAAGGGCACCTCGCCTTGTTCGACAAGCTTCTGGCTGCAGGGGCCGATATCAACGCACTCGCACCCAACAAGTCCGATGTGCTGATGCTGGCAGCACGCAATGGCCATATCGAACTGATACGCCATCTGGTCGAACTTGGCGTGCCACTCGATAGGCGCAATGAAGCGGGTGTCAGCGCTGTCGAATGGGCGCGCTCGAATGGAAACACCGACATCGCAGAAATCATTGAGGCCGCACACACGAGGCGCCGCTAAGGCAGGACTGCACTTAAATAGTGCATATAAATCCGCTTTAGGTAAAAATGCACGACTTTTGTGCGTTTTTACCTGGAGTCACGGATGAAGTACCAGAGTTCCGCCGAGTTTCTAGCTGTCGTTGCCGAGCGCAATCCCGGGCAACCAGAGTTTCTGCAGGCAGTGACCGAAGTCATCGTCAGTCTGTGGCCGTTCATCAAAGCCAATCCACGGTATGCGGAACATGGCCTGCTTGACCGGCTGGTCGAGCCGGAACGGGCCATTCAGTTCCGTGTGTCCTGGGTCGACGACCATGGCGACGTGTGCGTCAACCGGGGCTACCGCATCCAGCACAGCTCGGCGATTGGTCCATTCAAGGGCGGGATTCGTTTTCACCCTTCGGTCAATCTGTCTATCCTCAAGTTCCTCGCCTTCGAACAGACCTTCAAGAATGCATTGACGACTTTACCCATGGGCGGGGGCAAAGGGGGCTCTGACTTCGACCCCAAGGGACGCAGCCCGGGCGAGATCATGCGGTTTTGCCAAGCTTTCGTCTCCGAACTGTTCCGCCATGTCGGAGCGGATACGGATGTTCCCGCAGGGGACATTGGTGTGGGGGCGCGTGAGATCGGTTTCATGACCGGCATGATGAAGAAGCTCACGAATCGCGCGGACTGCGTGTTCACGGGCAAAGGACTGAGTTTCGGTGGCTCGCTCGTACGCCCTGAGGCGACCGGGTATGGAACGGTGTATTTCGCCGAGGAAATGTTGCGCCACGTCGGGCGCTCGCTGGAGGGAATGCGCGTCTCTGTCTCGGGGGCTGGCAACGTGGCGCAATATGCAGTGGAAAAGGCGATTGCACTTGGTGCTCGAGTGGTTACGGTGTCGGATTCCAGCGGAACGGTCATTGATGATGACGGATTTACCGTTGAGAAACTTGCGATCCTGATGGATGTGAAGAACCATCGCTACGGGCGTGTCAGTGAGTACGCGGAACGGGTCGGTGCGCGGTTCGAAGCGGGGCGGAGTCCGTGGCACGTGCCGGTGGATGTCGCCTTGCCTTGTGCGACCCAGAACGAGCTGAACGGACACGATGCCGAAGTGCTGGTGGGCAACGGCGTGAGCTGCGTTGCCGAGGGCGCCAATATGCCGTCGACAGCCGAGGCCGTGACAATATTCGAGAAGCGCGGTGTGCTCTACGCGCCGGGCAAGGCGAGTAATGCGGGTGGCGTGTCCACCTCCGGCCTGGAGATGAGCCAGAACGCGATGCGCCTCGCATGGACGCGTGAAGAGGTCGATGGTCGGTTGCTCGAGATCATGAAAGGCATCCATGCCGCCTGCCTTCGTTATGGTCAGCGCGAGGATGGCTCGGTGAGTTACGTCGATGGCGCGAACGTGGCGGGTTTCGTCAAGGTCGCCGATGCCATGCTGGCTCAGGGCGTGATTTGATCTTTGTTGCCTTGGGCGTGCGTCACCGTACGCCTAGGCAAGGCCCGCAATCCAGCCTTCGAGCGGATCGAAACCGTCCTGCAGACCGAAATTAGGCGGACCCGCCTGCAGGCTCCAGCCTGCCTGAACGAGGGCAAGGGTCGCGTCGAGCAGGTCGCCGCTGGCGTCGGCAATGATCTGTTCGATCAGGGCGCTGTCGCCTGCCAGTCTGAGCCGGAGCGGGTGTGCGCCCTCGCGCAAGGCGACGGCAATATGCTTTCTGGCTTCGTGACGCACGGAGGTCTGTTTCCGTTTTTCGTCGCTCTTGTAGGAGTCGAGCGTAATGCTGCGCGCAAGCAGGCCGGGGTAGGCCTCTACCGCAACCCTTGCCGGGTCAGCGCAATGCATGCCGGCCACGGTAACATCCGCTTCGAGCAGTCTTGGTGTGCCTTCGAAAAACATGAGCCCGACCGGCGGGTTGACGAGTTTCAGCGGACTATGGGAGCGGGCGGGCAGATCGGTCCGGCGATGCGCATAGCGCTGTCCGGCCGGTCGGGTCTGGCGGTATTCATCGAGGATGGTGCGGAAACGTTCGCGACCCAGAATCGTGCAGTGCCTGATCAGCGCAGCCCATTCCAGTGGCCAGCCGAGGTCGAGTACTGCCTCGCGTGGCAGGCCAAAGGGGAAGTCGAACCCGCCGAGCCAGGGACCGGGGCGTGCCAGCACGGCTTCGAATGCAGGCCAGTCGGGGCAGGTCTCGAGTGATTCCAGAAAGACGCAGTGTCCGCTCAGATGACCACTGGCGACCGTGATCGGTTTGCGCGCTCGTGGTGCCGAGGTGAAGTCCACGCCGATAAGACGGACCTGTCCGCTCCAGATGTTTTGCGCGTCCTTGTTCATGGGGCCGTGCTCCGTTCTCGTGGTACTGATGTCGCCACCCTACCGGGCTTTGACCTGCGTCGGTGCAAACAGTTGTCGCTCAGGCAAACAGGCGGGCTGCGGTGAGGACTGTGCCAACGTGAATGCTGACTGTATCGTCGATCTCGTGGGCATAGCCGCCCGCCATCGCCACGGCAACGGGGACAGATGCGGTCCTGCACCGAGCGAGCACTTTTTCGTCGCGTGATGCCAGCCCATTGATACTCAGGGAAAGGCGACCGAGGCGATCTTCGCGATAGGGATCGGCGCCGGCAAGGTAGATCACGAGCTCCGGCCTGAACAGCCCGAACACGTGGTCGAGCGCGGTATCGAGTGCGGCAAGATAGGCTTCGTCAGCGGTGTCGTCGGGGAGGGCGATGTCGAGGTCGCTGGTCTGCTTGCGGAAGGGGAAGTTCCGCTCGCCATGCAGGCTGCAGGTGAAGATATCGGCTTCCGTTGCAAGAATGGACGCCGTTCCGTCGCCCTGATGGACGTCACAGTCGATCACCGCAATCCGCTGCGCCCGGCCTTCTGCACGCATCGCCAGGGCGGCGATGGCCGCATCGTTGAAGACGCAGAAGCCTGATCCAAAGTCGCGATGGGCATGATGGGTGCCACCCGCGAGATTGACCCCGCAGCCCTCGTCGATTGCGGTACGACAGGCCGCGAGCGTCGCGCCCGCGGAACGCCGTGAGCGTTCGACCATTCCCGCCGACCAGGGAAATCCGATGCGGCGGACTTCCGCCTTGTCGAGTTCGCCGTCTCGCACCCGCGCCAGATAGCCGGCGTCGTGAGCACGCAGGATGGCTTCGTCGCTGGCAGCGTCGGGGACACGGAAATCGCTCGGATCGAACTGACCCGATGCCAGCAGGCGCTCGCGCAGTCGCGCGTACTTCACCATCGGGAAGCGATGTCCCTCAGGCAGCGGCAGAACGAAGTGGTCTGCGTAATAGAGTTTCAATCTGCGCGTGTCGAACGAATAGGTCTGTCGCTAAGGCCTACTGCCCCTGTGACTGGCTCTGAAAGTTGACCTGCAACAGGTCGCCGACCGGTGCGTCGGCGTCTGTATACAGGGATTCGAATTCGGCTTCGGGTGCCATGGTGACGGCGATT